>NZ_JBHXVG010000006.1:0-346621 GCF_042672405.1 Streptomyces sp. NPDC127197
CGGCTGGAACACCCACGAGGTGAACGGCGAGTGGGTCCCCACCTTCCCCAACGCCCGCTACCTCACCTCCCGCGTCGAGCGGGAGTTCTGGGCCGGCTACGACATGGAGGAGCCGCGCAAGCAGATGTTCCGCGACTCCGTGATCCCCATCGAGGAGGCGGGGCTGCTCGACCTCGTCGACGTCCCCGCCGACGGCGTCGAGGTCGTCCCCGGCCTGCGCCTGATCCCCACCCCCGGGCACACCCCCGGCCACGTCGCCCTCGAGCTGACCAGCCGCGGCCAGACGGCTCTGATCACCGGCGACTGCATCCACCACCCCGTCCAGCTCGCCCACCCCGCCATCGGGGCCTGCGTCGACATCGAGCCCGAGCGGTCCGAGGCCTCGCGCCGCACGCTGCTCCGCTCGCTCGCCGGCACGGACACCCTCGTCCTGGGCACCCACTTCGCGCCGCCCACCGCCGGCCGCGTCGTCACCCATGAGGGCACCTACCGGCTCTCCCCCGTCCCCGCCGACTCGCACTGACCCGGTGCGGCCCAGCCCATGTCCGGCCGGAACTCCGCACAGCCGGCCGTTGCTTGGTTCACCCTCGCCGGATTCTGGAGGCGTATCTGACGTACTCGACTTCGACGGCGTGACCAGCCGCCGTACCACGTCGGACACTTCGCGGCCCAGCAGCAGCGTGGCCACCGAACCCACAGGAGCCGCCTCCCACAACACGAAGCGCTAACCAGCCCGCCGGGCGAGCCGCCTCCCCGGAGGAGCCTTCGCATCGTCAGCATGCGGCTGCGGCGGATCCGCAGGCGGAGCCACGGGGCGTGCGGCCTCCGGCGGGGCCACGTCGTTCTCCTTGTGCCGCAGCCGGTTGTGGAGGGAGTTGAGCACAGTGGCGAGGATCAGGCCACAAGCGAGCTCGAAGACCCGTCCGTACCAGGCGTCGGCCTCCGCACGGTCCGCCAACAGGTGGGCCACGGGATAAGCCAGCAGGCATCCCACCGGAACCAGCCACAGCGGACCGCTCCAGCGTCGTCCGGCGACCGCGACGATTCCCACGGTCAGGACCACGACCGCACTCATCAAAACGGAGTAATTGATCTGCATCGACAACTTTCCTGCCCTTCAACGGGCGATAGGCGGTGCGCCCGCGACGTTTGGAACGAGGGCAAGGCGGGACCGGTTCACCAGCCGCGCTCGTTGCCGAGTGAGAGGTGTACGGGAGGACGGGCGCGTCGACGAAGCCTCCGGTGGCGAGACGGGCGGGCAGCCTCGGGCGCGCCCAGCGGCGGAGCTGACGCTGCCGAACCCCATCTGGTTCTCGTTGGGCCACTTCGGATGAATGGGTTACCTCACGTTTCTCCCATCGAACCGAGACATCCGCCTGCCCCTAGGAACCGACTGTGCGGCGCGGCGTCCGGGTTTTGCGCCCCCGTCGCGTGCGAACCGCTCGGTTGCCGCCGCAACTCCCACACCACCGGCACCGAACACCGCGAAGAGTCCGTCCACGGAGGAGCAGACAAAGATGAAGCACATTGGCAAGAAGATGATGACCACGGGAGCCGCCCTCCTGACAGCTGCCGGGCTTGTCACGGCGGCCGCACCGTCGGCACACGCCGCAGGCAGCTACAACATCATGATCAATACGGCCGCCTCTACGTATTTCATCGCCGACTACTGCCTGCTGACGACCACCAGCGGTAACGCACAGGCCGCGTGCAGTGGCAACATGGGGAAGTCGAGCTCCTTCCGGCTGGGCACGGTCCACAACCCGGGCGACCGGGTGTGGATCGACATCAACATCGTCGCCGGTACGGACCGCAAGGGGATCGACCTGAGGGGAATGCACTACATCAAGGTGAGGGGAGACCTGGGCGCCGTGGAGGTCTGCGGGTGGCCGAGCCTCGCCTCGGTCCCGACCACCAAGGGACTTCCTCTCCACGGCGACACCATCTGCGAATGGTGATCGCCCGCGAACCCTGAGCAGTCACCGTTTCACCGTCAGGGCGCCGGTGGTTATTCCACCGGCACGTCGATGGTGAACAGCTGAGTTCGACGTCGGGGCGGCGAGGACGCGGAGCATGAGCGTCCGCCACGCGCAGGAGATCGGCATGGCCCCTACTGCCCGGGGGTCGGCCGCGGCGTGGTCGCAGGTTGTCGACGATGCGCGCCGACGGAGCACCGACTGACGGCGCGTCAACATTTCATCGCCTGGATACCGGTGCAGTTCGAGCGACTACGGGGATCTTGTCGTTACCTGAGCAGGGCGTCCTTCCAGCTGACAAGAACCTGGCATCGAGAGCTCGCCGGACCGGACCGCGAAGCCCCTGACGCCGGCCAAGGACACCGGTCCCCCGCCACCGGGCCGAGACAAAGGACTGTTCCCGGCCCGGTGTTTCCACGGCGGGCGCCACCGCCGCGATCATGACGATCGCGCGCGGCGACCAGCGAATCAGTCCTCCGCCACGCCCACCCACTCGGTGCCGCCGACCGGGTACTCGTACAGAGGACGGCCCCCACTGCCGCTGGTGCGGAACGGTTTTCCGTGGTCGTCGATCCGGATCGTCCCCTGACGGCCGCCACTGGACCACTGCAGTTCCACGTACCAGCTCACATCGTGGGCACTGGCCTGTGCGGTGATGTACAGCACCTCGGGATCGGACTGGCTGACCTTGTACGGGAAACCACGCTGTCCGGCCTTCGGCACGATGGCGGGGTGACCGGCGTCGAGATCCGTGTCGAACGACCTCGTCTCCACGCCTCCGCCGCAGCCCGACGACCCGAGGTACGCGTTCCAGGCCGGGGGCGCGCTCGAGCTGACCACACGGACGTGCATGGACTCGATGACGACGGTTTCGTCCCCGGCACCCTGGACGGTCAGCGCCACCCGCTGCCTGTCGGCGGCGACGGCGCTGTGCGCCTTCACCCAGCCCGGCACGTCCTGCCCCATCACCGGCGGCGAGACTTCGCCGGGAGGCCGGTTGATCAGGTACTTCCCCTCGCACTGCGGGTCGTCCCAGGCGTAGGTGCGGGTGGTCACCGTCAGCGGCACGCCCGCGCTGCCCTGTGGGCCCGTATCAGTGCTTTGCGCCGACGCCGACGGCTTCGCGCCCGCCGCCTTGGGGCTCGGGGAGCGACTCGGACGCGCGGAGGGGGACGCGGACGCCGAAGGAGGCGTCGTGGAGGAAGCGGAGGGCTGCGGTCCGGAGGACGACACGGCGCCGGCCGGCCTGCCGTTCCCCGCCACCTCCGTCCCCCCGCCCTTCAGGTTGACCGTGATCGCGGTGGACACGGCGACGACGGCGGCGGTGCTCGCCGCGATCAGGGCCCACCGCTTGCGGGCGCTCCGGACGGGCGTCGGCGTGCGGTGGGTGAGGATGTCCGAATCCGGCGACGAGTCGCCAACGGACCCGGGCGGGTCTGCGGGCGCGCTCATGGATGAGGGCGCAGTCGCGGACGCGGTCTGCGGCGCGGGTGCGGGCGGGGTCGGTGAGGCGGGCACGGCGTCCGGTTGATGTTGGTCGGTACGCGCCTGCACGGAACGGGGCTCCGACGCGGCGTCGGACGTGGGCGCTTCGGCCCGGTCCGCGGAGGCCGGTTCCGTATCCGCCGCGGCCCGCCGGGCGCGTTCCCGTGCCGCGTCCGCCAGGGCCCAGCGCCGGTGCAGTTCGACCAGTTCCTCGGGAGTCGCCTTGCACACCCGGGCGAAGCGGGCGACGACAGCGTTGTCGGCCGGCACGCCTTCCCCCTTGCAGTAGCGGTGCAGCGTCGAGGTGCTCATGTGTGCCCGCTTCGCCAGGGCCTCGTAACTCAGCCCGGAACGCTGCTTCAACTCGCGCAGCAACGCCGCGAAATCAGCTGTCTCCTCAGCCGCCCCCACCAGTTCTCCATTCCGTTCAGCATCCCAGGAAGGTCACGTTTCACCAGGTCAGAGCCGGTGCGAGCATCCCATCATTCCGAAATCCCCGATGGAATGGCGGACGGGACGCGGCATGGCACAGGCTTGGGCCATCCAAGCACGCCGCCTCACCGGACACGGTGATCGGCCCCGCTTAATCCCCTTTCACGGCCCGCACTTCCGGCGCGCCCACTCACACCCCCACCCAGCACACCCAAGACAAGACCGACCGACACAGTTCACAAGCGGAAGATCACCTTCCTAATATCCACAGAAAGCAGTCCACTCATGCGTATCGCCACCCGTTTCGCCTCCCGTGCGGCCGCCTCCTCCGTGGTCGTCGCCGCCGCCCTCGCGCTCATCGGCTTCCAGGCCGCCGAGCAGACCGCCTCCGCCGCCACCAAGAAGGCCCCCTCGGTCACCACCTGCACCACGGCGAACACCAAGCTGACCGTCACCGAGGTGTCCCGCCCGATCAACCACTTGCTGCTCAAGGCCACCAACACCGGCACCAAGCCCTGCTACGCCTACAGCGCCCCCTACCTGAAGGCCGGCGCCGACGCCCAGGCCCCGCTGCCGTGGGCGGAGGAGACCACGCCGCACGCCGTGGTGATGCTCAAGCCCGGCCAGTCCGCGTACGCGGGCATCACGACGTACTCCCCCGACGGCGAGGGGGGCGGCAAGGCGAAGACCCTGGGCGTGTTCCTCGCCGACAAGAAGGGCGACGCGACCAACAAGGAGAAGACCCTGAAGCTGCCGAAGGGCGGTGTCTTCTTCAACAGCGCCGCCACCGTCACCTACTGGCAGGACAACCCGAAGGACGCCCTCTCCTGGTAGTCGCCCCGGCGTCCCACGGCACAGCCGCCGTCCGGCCGCACCGAATGTCCCGCCTTCACCGGGGACGCGGTGCCGCCGGCGGCGGTGCCACGGACGCCACGCGGACTCCCCGCCATCTGTTGCCCAAGACGAATTTCGCGTGAGGAAGTGTGACGCCGTGACGCTTGTCGCAGAGGTCCGCCCGGCCGGGGCGCCGACCAGGAACGAGGCGCCGTGCCAGGAATGGAGCGACGCGGACGCCGAGACGTTCATCCGCACCGTGTACCTGCAGCACGGGAAACAGTTGCTCTGGTACGCGGCCCGGCTGCTGGAGGGTGACTGGCACAGGGCGCAGGACGTGCTCCAGGAGGCAGCCATCCGCGCCTGGCGTCACGCCGCGAAGCAGGGAGGCGCGCCCCAGGCGATGCGGCCCTGGCTTTTCACGGTCGTACGAAACCTGGTGATCGACCGGCATCGTGCGCGGATGCTGCGCCCGGTGACACCGGATCCCTTGGAGGACACGGTCGTCGCCGTTGCCGACGAGGTGGACCGGCTGCTGACGACGCAGATGGTGGCGGACGCTCTGGGAGAACTCACCCAGCAGCAGCGGGAGATCCTCCGGCTCATGTACTTCAACGGCAGCAGCGTGGCAGAAGTGTCGGAACTCCTCGGCATTCCGCAGGGCACGGTGAAGTCCCGTACGCACAACGCGCTGCGGGCACTGAAGAGAGTGCTGGCCGCCCGAGGCTTCCACGGCTGACGTCCGCCGTCCGCCCCCGGCCGACGGGGCGGCACCCCGCGACCGGCATCCGCGGCCTTGTGCGCCACACCCATCCAGGCCCTCAAAGAGCCCAGGCAGCGAAATCCGCCTCAGGGACGGTGAGTTACCGTTCCGTGGGATGGTCCGGGTGCACGGAGAACACCGTGTTGCCGGCCACCGCCACGATCGCGTCCTTGACGAGCAGCACGCCGGGCGGCGTGTCCTGCGCCGCGTCCCCCGGGTCGTCCAGGGCGGCGGTGCGCCACAGCTCCGCTCCGGTGGCACCGTCCAGCGCCAGCAGCCGGCCGAAGCGGTTCGCGAAATACAGCCGCCCGCCCCGCTTCGACTCCATCGGAGCGGACAGGTTTTCCGTCTCCGTCGTCGTCTGCCACAGCTCCTCGCCGCTGCCCGCGGACACCGCCGTCACCGCGCCGTTGGTCCGTACGAAGTAGACGACCCCGTTCAGCAGAGTGGCCGCGCCGCGCTGCGGACGTGACAGCGCCGTCCGGCTGAGCCTCCCGCTGTCCGGATCCACCCGCAGCAGCGCGTTGTACGGCCGTTCGTACCCGCCCTCGTAGACGTCCTCGGCGGTCTCCGGGGCGAGGAACAGCGGCTGCCCGCCGACCGCGCCGAGGCTGACCGCCTTCCGGGGCAGCGAGGCCAGCGCGCGTGCGGAGCCGTCGTCGGGATCCAGCCGCAGCAGGGTATAGGGGCCGTCGCCCGGCTCGTAGGGCGTGCACAGCCCGTACGGATCGTCCGCCAGCACCAGCGGATGACACAGCAGTCCTTGCGGGGTCGGCGACTCCCACAGCACGTCACCGTCCGGCCCGTAGGCGACGAGTTCGGTGTCCTGGGCGGACAGCGTCAGCAGCCCGTCGCCGTACAAGGACGCGGGGATGGACAGGCTGACGCTCTGTTCCCACTTGCGTTCCTTGGTGTCGGCGTCCAGCGCCACCACGCGCCTGACCAAATCGTTCGGGGCCTCGTAGATGTGGACGAGCCCGTCCCGTACGCCGATCGGCTGCTTGTTCTGGGGCTCGTTGCCCGCCCGCCACAGGATGCGACCGGTGGCGGCATCGACCTTGGCGACCGTGAAGCCTTCTCCGCCGCAGTACAGGGAGGTGTCGTCCGACACGCACCCGGACTCCTGGTGACCACTCGGCGTCTGCAAGTCATCCTGCCCCAGGACCGTCTGCCACGGGCGCCAGCCGTCGGGCAGCGACACCGGGCCCAGGCGGGCTGTCCCCGAGGGGGTCGGGGAGCCGCCCGTCGGTACGAGCAGCCCGGTTGTGACGATCACGCCGGTGACGGCCAGGGCCGCGCCCAGGACCGTGAGGATCAGCCGCGCTCGCCGACGGCCGGTGCGGGGCGTTGGGCCGGCCCCGCCGCCATTCCTGTTCGCGCCGGGGTCCTGGACTTCTCCGGAGGAGACGACGGGTGCTCCGGCTTGCCCGGCGTCCGTTGTGAGGGAATCCGGCAGCGTCTGCAGCATGCGGTGCAGTTCGGCGATGTCCGGCCGTGCCGCAGGGGTCTTGTCCAGGCAGCGCTCGGCGATGCCGCGGAGCGGTTCGGGGACCTGGTCCAGCCTCGGAGGCTCATACATCACCTGGTAGCCGGTCATGTACGGGGTGTCCGCGTCGAACGGCCCCGCGCCGGTGACCGCGTACACCAGCAGCGACCCGAGCGAGAAGACATCGGTGGCCGTGGTGACCTCCCGAGGGGAACGCAGCTGCTCCGGCGACATGAAGGGCGGGGTGCCCATCACCTGCCCGGTCATGGTCAGCGCCTGGTTGTCGGCGGCGCGTGAGATGCCGAAGTCGATGACGCGCGGCCCGTCCTCGGCCATCAGGACATTGGCCGGCTTCAGGTCGCGGTGCACCACCCCGGCCTGATGGATGTCACGCAGCGCCTCGGCCAGCCCCAGCCCCAGCGTTCGCACCTCTTTGCCGTTCAGGGGGCCTTTCTTCTCCACGACTTCGGCCAGTGTCGGCCCCGGTACGTAGAGAGTGGCCATCCACGGCCGCTCGGCGTCGGGGTCGGCGTCCACCACCGGTGCGGTGAACGCTCCGCTGACCCTGCGCGCCGCGGCGACCTCCTGTCGGAAGCGCGCACGGAACCCCTCGTCCTCGGCGAGTTGCGTGTGCACGATCTTGACCGCGACCTGCCGCCCGGAGGCCGCCAGCCCCAGAAAGACGACTCCCATGCCACCGGAACCGAGCCGGTTCACCAGGACGTAGCCGCCTATGGACTCCGGGTCGCCGGTTGTCAGCGGCATCGCGGATGCCCTCCTGTTCTTCCCTGACGGTTGCGCGGCGATCAGAGGACTCGCTGATCACGTGCGGGAGCCTAGTCGGGGACTCCGGGCTCGCTCATGCCGCCTGTGAGCTGCGGCGGAGCCCCGGAACACGGTCAGGGTGCTCCGCTCATACACTCCGCCTCATCACAGCCGAGGCAGGTGCGCCAGGATGACCGCCGTGATCTCCCCGAACTGCGAGCCGGGCAGGAAGAGTTCGTACGACAGCAGCAGACAGACGGCGACGTTGACGGTCTTGTGCGACAGGACTACCGCGGCGAACTCCCTGATGATCGCGCTCGGCCGGAAGTAGGAGGCGGTGGGGGAGCCGAGCACCTGGCCCCTGATGCCCGTGGCCCGGGCGATGAGGGCGGCCCGGAACGCGTGGAAGTCGTTGGTCACGACCAGGCATCGGTAGTCCGTTCCCTTCCGCTGCATGATGGCCTTGCTGAAGCGGAGGTTCTCGTCGGTGGTGCGGGATTCCGCCTCCCGTTCGATGCTTCCGGCAGGCACTCCGCGGTCGATCAGGTACTGCGCCATCGCGTGCGCCTCGGGGAGGCTTTCGTCCGGGCCCTGTCCTCCGGACGTGATCAGCACCGGCGCGTTGCCGCGCGCGACCTGCTCCTCGTAGACGTCGCGGGCCTTCTCCAGCCGGCTGGCGAGAAGCGGCGGCACTCGGTTTCCTCCGACGAGACCGGACCCGAGCACGACGATGTAGTCGAGGTCGGCCCGGACCCTCAGCCGGTTGTAGAGGAAGCCGTAGGCGACGAAGCAGACGAACAGGAAGGCGGAGTAGACGCTCACCACCATGGGGATGGCGAGGATGGCGAAGAAGAGGATCCGGAGCGCATTCGAGTCGATCACCCTGTCCGGGAACAGCGATACGGCCGCGGCTGCCGGCGGCGCCGACAGGATGCTGATGCCCGCCAGCAGCGAGAGCAGATGGGCCAGACGCCTGCCCTCCTTCCGGATCATCTGCACCCCGTTGAGGATCAGGTACACGGCGAGCGTCAGGACTGCGGGGATGAGCATCAGGGAGAAGACCGCGTCCATGCTCAGGAAGCCCAGGGATGTCTTGCGGAGCGCGGAGGTCAGAGAAAGGCCCAGCAGCACGACGAACAGGCCGAGGAACACGGCATTGATGAACCGCCGCGGATCGGTCGCCACACCGATGCCGAAGAGCAGCAGCGCGGTGGCCGTCAGTATGGAGAGCAGCACCTTCAGGATCCTTGGGTGAGTTCGACCTGGTATTTACGGCAGAGGACGCTCGTGGGGCGATGCGCCGGCCGTCGATCACCACAACGGGAAAGGTGCACGGAGGGTTCGACCGTTCCTCGGTGAATAACGGCAAGGCACCGCCTGTCCTCGGACGGGACGGGCCGACCGAGGACAGGCGGTGGTGTGGTGCGGTATGCGCCTCTGTGCGGGTTACTTGATGGTGCGGTACGCGCGGTGGATCGTCTGCTTCACCGTGTTGCCGTCCGCGTCGGTGAGCGCGACGCGCAGGGAGACGGTGCCGGGGCGGGCGGGGTGGCGCAGTTCGAGTCGCTTGTGGTCGACCGCCTTGACCGCCTTCCAGGTCCTGCCGTCGTCGTAGGACACGGCGAAGTCGAGCCGGCTGGCGGTACGGGCGGTGGCTGCGCCCTCGACCGTGAACGGGACGGTGAGAGTCCTGCCCGCCTTGGCCGTACTGGCCGCCCCCAGCTCGGGCGTGAAGCGCACCACCGACAGCGGCAGCCGCTTCGCGGTGTCACCGGCCACGTGCGCGGAGCGGAAGGTCCACTCGGCGGTGACCCGGGTGCTGGCCGCGGAGACCGACGCGGCGCGGGAGACATCGGTGGTGAGCCGGTAGGTCCGCTCCCCGGTGGGAAGGGTGTGCACATCGCCGTTCAGGGGCGTGTCCGTGGTGAACACCGGCCTGCCGCCGGCGTACAGGGCGCTCTTGGCCTTGGTGTACTCGGATTCGCCCAGATGGCCCCCGCCGTCGGAGAACAGCGGCACATAGGCGGCGAACTTGTCGCCGACACGGACCGCGCCCGTCGCGTCCTCGCCGGAGCGGACCAGGTGCGGGCCGAAGACGCCGATGTTGAACCGCTCGGTGTACTGCTTGCCCGCGGTGTAGGCCCTGGGTCGTCCGGTCCAGTAGATGCTCTCCAGCACCGGTTCGCCATCCGCCCCCGGGGCACCGCTCTGGCTGACCGCGTACCGCCACTTCACGTCCGGCAGGACGTAGTCGGTGCTCGTCAGCGGCAGCGCGCCGGTGGTCGGGTAGAAGTCGAACCAGCTGCCGCCGGGCGTCTGGGGTGCGGCGATGACGCCCGCGGTCTTGCCCTTGGCGGGCTCGCCGATGATGACCTTGAGCTTCGCGAACTGCTCGCGCCGCAGGTTCGCGGTGAAGCCCGACAGATCGCCGGTACGGTTCCAGGCCGGGCGGTAGTTCACCGAACCACGGGTCCACGTCCCGTGGTACTGCGCGTGGGCCTCGACCGCGGGCAGCTGGGCCCCGAGCTGCCCGACGCGCAGGTTGCGGAAGCTGCCCACGTCATAAGTGGACACATAGCGCGACCCGTTGATGTCGATACCGAAGTTGAGCATGGCGTCGGTGTGCTTCGCCGCCCTGTCGGGCACGGTGATCCGGACGGGCTCGGCCTTGCGGGCGTCCATGACCAGGGTGGTGTCCCGGGTCAGTGCGAACTTCGGGTTCAGCAGGAGGGCCAGCTTCCCGTCGTCGGGCTGGGCACCGGTGGATATGCGGCCCTCCAGGGTGTAGCGCCCCTTCGGCAGCCGCACCGTGAACTCTCCGTCCCTGTCGTCGGAGTAGTCCTCCCAGACCTCGTTGTCCAGACCGTAGACGCCGGTCTGCGAGTCGCCGGTGGGCTTGCCCTGCAGGTCGAGGTGCTTGACCGTCAGGTTGTACGACTCGACCTCGCGGTCCACACCGAGGGCGGTCCGTACGGTGGTGCCTCCGGCCGTCGCCATCACGGAACCGCCGAACGCGCCGTCGGCTGTGCCCGCGCGGGGGTCGGCGGTCACGGTGGCGGTCGCGGTGCCGCCCACCGGGACGGTGAGCTGCTTCGGTGAGACCTCGAACATGCCCTCGGCGGCGGGCTTTCCGTCCGCGCCGAAGGCCTCCGTGGCCAGGTCCAGGGTGACCGGACGGTCGCCCGCGTTGCGGTAGGTGATCTGCTTGGTGACCGGCCGGTCGTCGGTGTGCGGCCATCGAGCAGTGCCGAAGCTCAGCGACGTGGGGCTGCTCGTGACCTGCTGACCGATGGCTCGCGCGATGTCCGTACGGCCCGTGCCCTGCGCGAACGCGGAGAGGCCGGCGGTCGGTTCGGCGGAAGCGGTGAGGGCGGCCTTGATCTGCTCACCGGTCCAGTCCGGGTGCCGCTGCGCGAGGACGGCGGCGGCGCCCGCCACATGCGGGGTGGCCATCGACGTACCGCTCATCGACACATAGCCGTCGGCGGCCGGGTCGCCGCCCTCGCCCTTGGCCGCCTTCGCGGCGACGATGTCCACGCCGGGCGCGGTGAGGTCCGGCTTGAGGGAACCGTCGGCGGCGGGCCCGCGGCTGGAGAAGTCCGCGATGGCGTCCGCCCGGTCCACGGCACCCACGGTGAGTGCCGCGGCAGCGCTGCCCGGCGAGCTCAACGTGCCGTTCTTCGGTCCTTCGTTGCCCGCCGCGACGACGAAGAGAGCGCCGGAGGAGGCCGACAGCTCGTTCACGGCCTGTTCGATCGGGTCGATCCCCGGGGTGTCCGTGGCGCCCAGGCTCAGGTTGACCACCTTCGCACCCTCGGCGACGGCCCACTGCATACCGGCGATGACGTCGGAGGCGTTGCCCCCGCCGCTGTCGTCGAGCACCTTTCCGTTGAGGATCCGGGCGCCGGGCGCGACGCCCTTGTACTTCCCGCCCGACCGGGCCCCGGAGCCCGCGACGGTCGAGGCCACATGTGTGCCGTGGCCCGCGCGGTCCACGGTGTCCGGGGACTCGGAGAAGTTCTTCTCGGCCTCGATACGGTCCTTCAGGTCCGGATGCGTGGCGTCCACCCCGGTGTCCAGCACCGCGACGGCGACGCCCTTGCCGTCATAGCCGGACTTCCAGGCCTCGGGGGCGCCGACCTGCGCCGTGCTCTTGTCCAGGCTCGCCCTGACCTTGCCGTCGAGCCAGATCCTGTCGACCTTCGCCGAGATGGCGTCAGCCGCCGTGCGGGATCCCGCGCCGCTGCCCGTGAGGGTCTGCCAGAGCGCCGCTCCCTCGGACTTGCGGAACCGCAGGGCGTCGCCGTTGATGCTGGACAGGTCCCGGCCGACCCGGGCACCGGAGGCGGTCAGCGAACGCTCCGCGACGGAGCGGCCCTTGTCATAGGTGACGATCAGAGGCAGCTCGGGCCGCGACGCGTCGTCGTACCCCTGGCTCACCAGCCGCGACACGTCGAACAGCCGCCGGTCGGCCGTGCCGCCCGCGATCAGTCCCTCGGCGTCACGCGGTACGACGTAGGTGTGGCCGTCGGCCTGCGATATACGGAAGGCCGTCCCTTCCCGGCCCTTGGCGGCCACCACGCCAGTGACCTTTCCGGCGGCGTCCAGGGTCACTTTGTCGCCGGTGATGAGAGTGACGGTCTTCCTGGCGCCGTCCGACCCGGCAGCTAACTCGGACCCGCCGCCGGCGGGCGCGGCCTGGGCCCCGTCGGCCGGATCGCTGAGCACCACAGTGGAGAGGGCGGCGACGCTCAGCGCGGCGATCGCGGCCATTCGTCTTTTGTGCAGGCGCAGGCGCGCCTGCGGGAGGTCGTTCAAGGGCATGCCTTTCTTTCCGGGCACGGCGAAGCAGCCTGTGCCGGTGAAAATGGGGGTGGGGGTGGAAAAGGGCGAGCGGGTGCGGCCGTCACACGAGCCGCTTGCGGCCCCAGAAGAAGACGAACGCCGTGATGGCGCCGGTCAGCGCCAGCAGGATCGCGGCCCCGAGCCACTGCATGGCGGGCATCTGCGAGATGGGCAGGTAGTCGACCGACCAGCCGACGACATCGGCCTTGCGCATGCAGACGTCCATCGCCTGCTCGGTCTCCTCGGTCTGGCAGGTGCTCCAGCCCAGCAGACGCCCCGAGCCGGTGTAATACGAGTGGTCCAGCACGTACGCACCGTCCGGGACCGACGCGAGGGCGTCCTTGTCGACGCCGGGAGTGCGGACGGTCACCACGTCGCCGAGGGCCAGCCGGACGTATTCCCAGACGCCCTGCACGGCGATGACGAACCCGAAGGTGACCACCATCGAGATGAGCGTGCGGCGCAGCAGCACGCCGATGGCCATGCCCCCGGCAACGGTGAACAGCGTGAGTGCCACTGGTACCGGCCCAGTGACGTCGAAGGCGGTGCCGGAGGTCCACGTGATGGCGAATGCGGTCTCCGTGCGGACCGGTCCCCACCACCAGGCGAACGCGATCGAGAGCACAGTCGTGCAGATGACCAGCACCAGCGCCGTCATGCCGAGTTTGGTCGCCAGCCAGCGGGTGCGGCCTGCCGACTGGGAGGCGATGAGTTTCGCGGTGCCCTGCTCGATGTCCTGGGCGAACAGCGGGGCGCCGATGAACACGCCGAGCAGCACGGGAATGACACGCAGGGCCCCTCCGGTGGCGTCCAGCCACTGTCCGCCCTGCTGCTGGAAGTCGTTGCGCCACTCGTCGGACAGCGAGTGCGGCCAGCCGTAACCGCTGAGGTAGTCCGTCATCTGGCCGCGCTGGTAGCCGATCCATACCAGCGCGGCCGCGGTGATGGCGAGCATGGTCAGGAACGCGGCCCGGTGCTGGCGCCACACCAGCCAGGGCATGCCGCTCAGCAATGAGCGAGGCGCAGTACCGGACGGGGCGGTGCGATTCGGGGTGCTGGTCACCGTGGTCATGCCGCCACCGCCTCTCCGTCGGTCCGGTCGTCGAGCCGGGCGCTGGAAGTGATCAACGGCGGTGTCTGGTGAGAGCGCAGGTAGGCGAGCAGGAGTTCCTCCATGCTCACGGGGCCGGCCTGCCATGCGCCCTCGATCGGCCCGTTGGGCCGTACCAGGGCGGAGACCTGGCGCCCGACGGCGCGTGACTCGACGACGGTATGGCGGCCCAGGTCGACCGGCCCGCTGTCGCTGCCCCGTACCCCGGTGAGCAGGACGTGCGCCTCCAGCAAATCGTCCGTCTCGCCGGCCAGACGCAGGCTGCCGCCGGAGACGACGAGGAGGTAGTCGCAGACGTTCTCCAGCTCGGAGAGCATGTGGGAGGACATCACGACCGTGGTGCCGCGCTCGGCGGCTTCCGCCATCAGGGTGCCCATCATTTCGTGGCGCACCAGCGGGTCCAGGTCCGACATCGGCTCGTCCAGCAGCAGCAGGTCTGGGCGCTTGCCGAAGGCGAGCGCGAACGCGACCCGGGTGCGCTGCCCGCCGGAGAGGGTGCCGATCCGCGCCTCGAAGGGCACGTTCCCCGCGCGGACGATGTCCTCCGCGGCCTGCTGGTCCCAGCCGGGGTTCAGCTCCCGGCCCAGCCGCAAGGTCTCCTCCACCGTGAAGCGGCGGAAGAGAGGCTTCTCCTGGGCGAGGAAAGCTGTACGCAGTCCGGCCTCCCTCGACTGCGGAGCCGCGCCGAACACCTGCAGCGTGCCGGTGGTCGGTTCCAGCAGGTTGGCCGCGACCCCCAACAACGTTGTCTTGCCTGCTCCGTTGGGGCCGACCAGCCCGCATATGCGGCCGGCCGGCAGTCGGAAGGAACAGTCACGCAGCGCCCACCCCCTCCGGTATTTCATGCCCAGGCCGCGCACTTCCAGCGCGTACTCGCCCAAAGGTCTCGTGATACCGGTTCCGTCACTCATCCGTGCTCCTCAACGGTTCATTCCCACGTCAGCTGTCGTGGCCGCCGCGCTCGGCGCGGTACTTCTCCTCCAGGGCCGACGTGAACAGCGCGATCACGTCCTCCCGCTCCAAGCCCCCCTCGCGTGCCCGGTCCATCCATGTCTCCAGTTCGCCACGCAGCGGCGATTCCGCGGCGGTCTGTGGGCGGGCCAGCGACCGGCGTACGAAGGTGCCCGATCCGGGGCGCGCTTCGACCAAGCCCTCCCGTTCCAGCTCGCGGTACGCCTTGAGCACGGTGTTCGGGTTGATCAAGCAGGTCTTCGACACTTCCTTCGCAGTCGGCAGCTGGTCCCCGGGGAGCAGGGCGCCCAGCCGAAGCGCCTGCTTGGTCTGCTGAACGATCTGCTGGTAGGCGGCGACGCCGCTCCTTCTGTCGATACGGAACTGCATCGCCACCACCAAATAGCTAGTTGATTAGTGATTTGAGGATGACACGGCATCTCTGTGTGCGTCAAAGAGACACGCTGCGAGATGAGCGCGGGCGGAACCACCGCAGCGCTGTGACCACGGTGAGCCTCAACCGGCATGCCGGGGCGGAACTTGGGGCGCTGACGTCCCAGTACAGACAGTCGATGCGGCCGGCAGTGCCGAGTGCTGGCGCTGCTACTTCCGCGGGCTCCCGCCGTATCCGCGGCATCGCGGCGCAAACGATCCTGCTCGCCTTCCAGCCGGCCCACGCGAACCGCCGGAAGATCAAGAAATGGCTGAACACACTGTCGTTCGGCGGCGAGCGTCCCCGCCGACGCACCCACCACCACCGTCCGAAAAGAGAGCCGAGGAGCTGGACCCCGACCGGCCATCTGGCGCCAGCGGCATAGATCAATCCGGCCCCGGCGCTGCAGCACAACGGAGACAGGCCCCCACTCGTGAGATAGCTCACGCGTCGGGCCTGTGGTGTGACCTGACCAGGCTGTGTGATGCCTCACAGCGATCATGGAAACGAGAAACGGGCCCCTGCGGTGACTTTCGTCACTGCAGAGACCCGTTCATCGGTCTGGTGCGCGAGGGGGGAGTTGAACCCCCACGCCCTTGCGGGCACTGGAACCTGAATCCAGCGCGTCTGCCTATTCCGCCACCCGCGCATTGGGTGTGTCCTCGGGCTGCTTTCCCTTGGGTTCGGCGCCCTCCGACACCCAGAACATTAGCACGCTGGACGGGGTGGGTTCACATCCCTTTGTTCGGGGCAGGGGCAGCCCCCGTCAGTCCCCAGGGGCCCCGGTCAGCATCGACGGCCCTCCGTCCGTATCAACCTCGTACCGGTCCGGCCCGTCTGCCCACGAGGAGGGCGGAGTCCACAGTCTGGTGCGGGACACTTGTTTGCGGCCCCCTCTACGATCCATGGAGTTCGAAGGGGAGCGCCGAAGGGAACTTCGTCAGGCGTCGACACCCGTCGACCGGGCTGACAGGGGGAACCACCCGATTCACCGGCGCGTGGATACGATCAGTAAGCAGTACCGGATAAGCAGTACGGACGGCAGTACCGCCGATACGAGCACGACCGGCAGTACCTGCAGTACACAGGACGGCAACAACGGAGGAGGTGCCCCATGGGAGTCCTGAAGAAGTTCGAGCAGCGTCTCGAAGGTCTGGTCAACGGCACCTTCGCCAAGGTGTTCAAGTCCGAGGTCCAGCCCGTGGAGATCGCCGGTGCGCTCCAGCGCGAGTGCGACAACAACGCGACCATCTGGAACCGCGACCGGACGGTCGTCCCCAACGACTTCATCGTGGAGCTGAGCGCCCCCGACTTCGAGCGCCTCAGCCCGTACTCCGGCCAACTCGGCGACGAACTCGCCGGCATGGTCCGCGACTACGCCAAGCAGCAGCGCTACACCTTCATGGGACCGATCAAGGTCCACCTGGAGAAGGCGGACGACCTCGACACCGGCCTGTACCGGGTGCGCAGCCGAACGCTCGCCTCCTCCAGCAGCCAGGAGGCCCCGAACCGCGCCCCCGCCGCCGGTGGCGCGCGCCCCGGCGGCTACGGCTACCCGCAGCCGGGCAGCCCCGCGCAGCCCGCCGGCGCTCCCCCCATGCCCGCCGCGCCACCGCCCGGCGCCCGCCCCGGCGGCTACGGTTACCCGCAGCCGACCCAGCCCGCCGCACAGCGCCCCGGCGCCGCGCCGGGCGCGCGCACCAGGTACTGGATCGAGATCAACGGCACCCGCCATCAGATCTCCCGCCCGACCCTGGTGATGGGCCGCAGCACCGAAGCCGACGTGCGGATCGACGACCCCGGCGTATCGCGTCGGCACTGTGAGATCCGGACCGGAACGCCCTCGACGATCCAGGATCTCGGGTCCACCAACGGCATCGTGGTGGACGGGCAGCACACCACCCGCGCTACGCTCCGCGACGGCTCGCGGATCGTCGTGGGCAGCACCACCGTTATCTATAGGCAAGCCGAAGGGTGATCCGGGGGCAATGTCAGAGCTGACCCTCACGGTCATGCGGCTGGGTTTCCTGGCCGTACTGTGGCTGTTCGTGATCATGGCCGTGCAGGTCATCCGCAGCGACCTGTTCGGGACGCGGGTCACCCAGCGCGGGTCCCGCCGGGAGGCCGGCCGGCCACAGCCGGCCGGCCGCCAGGCACCCCCGCAACAGCGCCAGCAGCCCGCCCAGGGCCGCCAGCGTCGTAACGCCCCGACGAAACTGGTCGTGACCGAAGGCACACTCACCGGCACGACCGTCGCGCTCCAGGGACAGACCATCACCCTGGGCCGGGCACACGACAGCACGATCGTGCTGGACGACGACTACGCCTCCAGCCGGCATGCCAGGATCTACCCGGACCGGGACGGCCAGTGGATCGTGGAGGACCTCGGGTCCACCAACGGCACGTATCTCGACCGGAGCCGCCTCACGACCCCCACGCCGATCGCGCTGGGCGCACCGATCCGCATCGGCAAGACCGTCATCGAGCTGCGGAAGTAGTACGACAATGAGCGAGCGGAGCGAGCACGCAGCGGCGGTCCACACCCGGGGCCCCGGCGCGCTCCCGACCGGAGGGTGGGCAGTGTGGCTCGACACGATCGGCTGTACCCGGAGCCGACGGGCGAGGTGCGCATGAGTCTGTCACTGCGCTTCGCCGCCGGTTCGCACAAAGGCATGATCCGGGAAGGCAACGAGGACTCCGGATACGCCGGCCCACGCCTGCTCGCCATCGCCGACGGCATGGGCGGCGCCGCAGCCGGCGAGGTTGCCTCCTCCGAGGCGATCTCCACCATCGTTCAGCTCGACGACGACGTCCCCGGCTCCGACGTACTCACCTCACTCGGCGCCGCCGTCCAGCGGGCCAACGACCAGCTGCGGCAGATGGTCGAGGAAGACCCGTCGCTGGAAGGCATGGGCACCACGCTCACCGCCCTGCTGTGGACCGGCCAGCGCCTCGGCCTCGTCCACGTCGGCGACTCACGCGCGTACCTGCTCCGCGACGGTGTCCTCACCCAGATCACCCAGGACCACACCTGGGTGCAGCGGCTCGTCGACGAAGGCCGCATCACCGAGGAGGAAGCGACCACGCACCCGCAGCGCTCGCTCCTGATGCGCGCGCTCGGCAGCGGCGACCACGTCGAACCCGACCTGTCCATCCGTGAGGTCCGGGCCGGCGACCGCTACCTGATCTGCTCCGACGGACTGTCCGGAGTCGTCTCCCACCAGACGATGGAAGACACCCTCGCCAGCTACCAGGGCCCCCAGGAGACCGTCCAGCAGCTGATCGAGCTGGCACTGCGCGGCGGCGGCCCCGACAACATCACCGTCATCGTCGCCGACGTCCTCGACCTCGACACCGGCGACACCCTCGCCGGACAGCTGTCCGACACCCCGGTCGTGGTCGGCGCCGTCGCCGAGAACCAGAACCACCTGCACGACAACGGCATCATGCAGACCCCGGCCGGCCGCGCCTCCGGCCTCGGCCGCCAGGTCCCCGGACAGGGCGGCGCAGGCGGCGAGTTCGGCCCACCCGGCTCCGGCGACACCACCGGCTACATCCCCACCAGCGGCTTCGGCGCCTACGGCGACGACGACTTCGTCAAACCACGGCCCGGCCGCAAATGGCTGAAGAGATCCCTGTACGGGGCGCTCGCCCTGGCCGTGGTCGGCGGCGGACTCTACGGCGGCTACCGCTGGACACAGACGCAGTACTACGTCGGCACCAACGGCGAACACGTCGCCCTCTACCGCGGCATCAACCAGGACCTCGCCTGGGTCTCGCTGTCGAAGGTCGAGAAGGACCACCCCGAGATCGAACTCAAGTACCTGCCCCCGTACCAGCAGAAGCTGGTCAAGGCGACCATGGCCGAAGGCGGCCTGAAGAACGCCCAGGCCAAGATCGACGAACTGGCCGTGCAGGCCTCCGCGTGCAAGAAGGAAGCGGACCGGCGCACCGCCGAAGCCGAGAACAACGCACAGACCGGCCAGGGCGAAGCCGGCGGCACCACGGGAACCACCCGCGCCTCCCTCACGTCCAAGGCCACGCCGAGTCCTTCGGTTTCCGGATCACCGACCCCGACCCAGACCCCGTCCGCGACCGCCACTCCCAGCCCCGGCCCCAGCCTCTCGGAGGAAGAGCAGAAGGTCGTCTCGCTGTGCGGTAAGCAGTAGGCAAGCCGTGAGAGGCCCCGTCACACGATGAGCAGTACTACCAACACGTCGACACAGCACACCTCCACGATCGGCTCGATCGGCACACCGAGCCGGCGCAACACCGAGCTCGGACTCCTGGTGTTCGCCGTCCTCATCCCGGTCTTCGCCTACGCCAACGTGGGACTCGCCATCAACGACGAGGTGCCGACCGGCCTGCTGAGCTACGGACTCGGCCTCGGCCTGCTGGCCGGCGTCGGCCATCTCGCCGTCCGGAAATTCGCGCCGTACGCCGATCCGCTGATGCTGCCGCTGGCCACCCTGCTCAACGGGCTCGGCCTGGTCGCCATCTGGCGTCTGGACCAGTCCAAGCGCCTCCAGCAGAGCAGCACCTACGTCGAGGCGGCACCCCGCCAGCTGCTGTACTCCGCGATGGGCGTCGCCCTCCTGGTGGGCGTGCTGATGCTGCTCAAGGACCACCGCGTCCTCCAGCGCTACACGTACATCTCCATGGCCGGTGCACTGTTCCTGCTGGTCCTGCCGCTCGTGCCCGGACTCGGCGCGAACGTCTACGGCGCCAAGATCTGGATCAAGATCCCCGGCCTCGGCACGCTCCAGCCCGGTGAGTTCGCGAAGATCGCCCTCGCGGTCTTCTTCGCCGGCTACCTCATGGTCAAGAGAGACGCCCTGGCTCTGGCCAGCCGCCGCTTCATGGGCCTGTACCTGCCGCGCGGCCGCGACCTCGGTCCGATCCTCGTCGTCTGGGTGATGTCGATCCTCATCCTGGTCTTCGAGACCGACCTCGGTACATCCCTGCTGTTCTTCGGGATGTTCGTCATCATGCTGTACGTCGCCACCGAGCGGACCAGCTGGATCGTCTTCGGTCTGCTGATGTCCGCGGTCGGCGCCGTCGGCGTGGCGAGCTTCGAGCCGCACATCCAGACACGTGTGCAGGCCTGGCTCGACCCGATGCGCGAGTTCGAGCTCTCCCGCGCCGGCGTCCAGGACGGCGTCGTCCACTCCGAGCAGGCCATGCAGGCCCTGTGGGCCTTCGGCTCCGGCGGCACCCTCGGCACCGGCCTCGGCCAGGGCAACTCCGACCTCATCGGCTTCGCCGCCAACTCCGACTTCATCCTCGCCACCTTCGGCGAGGAACTGGGCCTGGCAGGCGTCATGGCGATCCTGCTGCTCTACGGCCTGATCATCGAGCGCGGCATCCGTACCTCGCTCGCAGCCCGTGACCCGTTCGGCAAACTGCTGGCCATCGGCCTGTCCGGCGCCTTCGGCCTCCAGGTCTTCGTCGTGGCCGGCGGTGTGATGGGCCTCATCCCGCTGACCGGTATGACGCTGCCGTTCGTGGCCTACGGCGGTTCCTCCGTCATCGCCAACTGGGCCTTGATCGGCATCCTGCTGCGCATCAGCGACACCGCACGCCGCCCGGCGCCCGCCCCCGCCCCCAACCCCGACGCCGAGATGACCCAGGTGGTCCGACCGTGAACAAGCCCCTGCGCCGGATCGCGATCTTCTGCGGACTTCTCGTCCTGGCACTGCTCATCCGCGACAACTGGCTCCAGTACCTCCGCGCGGACGAGCTGGCCAGCGACACCGACAACCGCCGCGTCGCCATAGAGCGATACGCCACCCCACGCGGCGACATCATCGTCGACGGCAAAGCCATCACCGGCTCCAAGCAGGCCTCCAGCGGCGACTTCGAGTACGTCCGCACCTACAAGGACGGCCCCATGTGGGCGCCCGTCACCGGCTACGCCTCCCAGGCCTTCGGCACCAACCAGCTGGAGAACCTCGAGGACGGCATCCTCACCGGCAACGACGACCGGCTCTTCTTCCGCAACACCCTCGACATGCTGACGGGCAAGAAGAAGGAGGGCGGCAACGTCGTCACCACCCTCAACTCCGCCGCCCAGAAGGCCGCCTACGACGGCCTCGCCGAACGCGGCAAGGGCGCGGTGGTGGCCCTCGACCCGGAGACCGGCAAGATCCTCGCGCTGGCCTCCTACCCGTCGTACGACCCCTCGACGATCGCCGGATACTCCGGCGACGACGCGAAGGCCTGGAACAAACTCCAGAAGAAGAACAACGCCAACGACCCCATGCTCAACCGGGCGCTGCGCGAGACCTACCCGCCGGGCTCCACCTTCAAGGTCGTCACCGCGGCCGCCGCCCTCGAGCACGGCCTCTACACGGACGCGAACGCGCCCACCAAGACCCCGCTCCCGTGGACCATGCCCGGCACCACCACCGAGCTGGAGAACGAGGGGAACATCCCCTGCGAGAACGCGACCCTGCGCGTCGCCCTGCAGTACTCCTGCAACACCGTCTTCGGCAAGGTCGGCTCCGACCTCGGCAACGACAAGATGCTCGAGACAGCGAAGAAGTTCGGCTTCACCTCCGAGCAGTACACCCCGGTCCGCGCCAACGCGTCCGTCTTCTCCGACGACATGGCCCCCTCCGAGGTGGCGCTGTCCTCCATCGGCCAGTTCAACACCGCCGCGACCCCTCTGCAGATGGCCATGGTCGCCTCCGCCGTCGCCAACGACGGCAAGCTGATGAAGCCGTACATGGTCGACGAGCTCCAAGGGCCGGACTTCGACCCGGTCGAGAAGACCGAGCCGGAGCAGATGAGCGAACCGCTGTCGCCGGAGAACGCACAGATCCTGCAGTCGATGATGGAGACCGTCGTCAGCGAAGGCACGGGAACCAGGGCACAGATCGACGGCGTCACCGTGGGCGGCAAGACCGGTACCGCCCAGCACGGCGTCGACAACAGCGAGAAGCCGTACGCCTGGTTCATCTCCTACGCCAAGCTCGGCGACGGCAGCTCGCCGGTCGCCGTCGCCGTGGTCGTCGAGGACGAGCAGGCGGACCGCGGCGACATCTCCGGCGGCGGCCTCGCGGCGCCCATCGCGAAGAGCGTGATGGAGGCGGTCATCGAAAGCAAGAAGTGAGAGCCCCGTCACGTCGTCTTCACATCGATGCACGTTGCGATACCGGTCCTGTATCGGCTGACGGGCTTGGCCAGGTCACACAAAGCGAGCCGGGTACGGTAGGCCCGGACGGCAGCCTCCGGCCGCACGACGTGCCGGTCGGGACCGACGGAGAGGGCTGGTAGGTAGCTTATGGAAGAGCCGCGTCGCCTCGGCGGCCGGTACGAGCTGGGCCAGGTGCTCGGCCGTGGTGGCATGGCGGAGGTATACCTCGCGCATGACACCCGCCTCGGCCGCACCGTGGCGGTGAAGACGCTGCGCGCGGACCTCGCACGCGACCCGTCGTTCCAGGCCCGCTTCCGCCGGGAGGCCCAGTCGGCCGCCTCGCTCAACCACCCCGCAATCGTGGCGGTCTACGACACGGGCGAGGACTACATCGACGGGGTCTCGATCCCGTACATCGTCATGGAGTACGTCGACGGCTCCACCCTCCGTGAGCTCCTCCACAGCGGCCGCAAGCTGCTCCCGGAGCGCGCCATGGAGATGACCATCGGCATCCTCCAGGGCCTGGAGTACGCCCACCGCAACGGCATCGTCCACCGCGACATCAAGCCGGCCAACGTCATGCTGACGCGCAACGGCCAGGTCAAGGTGATGGACTTCGGCATTGCCCGCGCCATGGGCGACTCCGGCATGACGATGACCCAGACCGCGGCCGTCATCGGCACCGCCCAGTACCTCTCCCCGGAGCAGGCGAAGGGCGAGCAGGTCGACGCGCGGAGTGACCTCTACTCGACCGGCTGCCTGCTCTACGAGCTGCTGACCGTCCGTCCTCCGTTCGTCGGCGACTCCCCGGTCGCGGTCGCGTACCAGCACGTCCGCGAGGAAGCCCAGCCCCCGTCGGTCTTCGACCCCGAGATCACGCCCGAGATGGACGCCATCGTCCTGAAGGCACTGGTCAAGGACCCGAACTACCGCTACCAGTCCGCCGACGAGATGCGCGCCGACATCGAGGCCTGCCTCGACGGCCAGCCGGTCGCGGCCACGGCAGCCATGGGCTCGGTCGGCTACGGCGGCTACCCCGACGACCAGCCGACCACCGCCCTGCGCTCCGACGGCCACGCCGGCGCCACCACCCTGCTCCCCCCGGCCAACCCGGACGACGGCGCCTACGGCTACGACGACCGCCCCGACCGGCGCCGCCAGAAGAAGTCCAACACCTCCACGATCCTGTTGGTCGTCGCGGCCGTGCTGGTCCTCGTCGGCGCGATCCTGATCGGGCGGTGGGCCTTCGGCGGCGGGGGTGTCGGCAACGACACGGTGAAGGTGCCGAACTTCGTGGGGCTGACGCAAGAGGACGCGCAGAGGCAGGCGAACAACTCCGATCTGAAGCTGTCGGTCAGCAACAAGCCCTGCGAGAACCAGAAGAAGGGCAACGTCTGCGACCAGGACCCGGATCCCGAGACGACGGTCGACAAGGGCACCTCGATCAACGTCGTGGTGTCGACGGGGGCGCCGAAGGTTGCGGTGCCGAGTGTCGTGGGCGACAGCCTTGAGGACGCGCAGGCGACGCTTGAGAGCGACAAGTACGAGTTTGTCGTCAAGACGAAAGAGAAGGAGTCCACAGCGGAGGAGGCGGGCACGGTTCTTGAACAGGACCCGGCCCTCGGTGAGGAAGTGGAGAAGGGCTCCACTATCACCCTCACCATCGCCAAGGAGAAGGAACTGGTCACCGTTCCGAACGTCTCCGGCGGCAACCTCACCTGTGACGAGGCGAAGGCCCAGTTGGAGGCCAGTAACCTGAAGGCCAATTGCACAGAGGAGGAGAACACCACGGTCGAGGCTGGCAAGGTCTTCTCCCAATCCCTCAGCCCGAACAGCCAGGCCGAGCCGGGCTCAACGGTGGAATTGAAGTTTGCCAAGGCGGCCGAGCAGGTCCAGATTCCTGCAGACATCGTCGGCAAGAAGCTCAAGGACGTGCAGCAGCAGCTGTCCGGCCTGGGCCTCACCGTCCAGCTGGCGCCCGGGTCCTCCAACGACCAGAACGCGACGGTCGTCACAAGCCAGCCGACCCCTGGCAGCCCTGTGAACAAGGGCGACACCGTGCAGCTGTTGACCGCCGCCCCTACCAATAACAACAACGGCGGCCTCTTCGGAGGCGGAGACTCCGACTGACGCTCCGCACCACGCAAGGCGAGAGCCCCGGCACCCCCTCGTGGGGGGTGCCGGGGCTCCGT
This sequence comes from Streptomyces sp. NPDC127197, assembly GCF_042672405.1. Classification (NCBI taxonomy): domain Bacteria; kingdom Bacillati; phylum Actinomycetota; class Actinomycetes; order Kitasatosporales; family Streptomycetaceae; genus Streptomyces; species Streptomyces sp. NPDC127197. The sequence continues at coordinate 24,412 of NZ_JBHXVG010000006.1, forward strand.
GCTCGTCACTGCCGCGGCGGGATCAGCGACGGTGGGGCGAGTGTTCCCTGGGCGGTCTGATGCTGGATGGGTAGCGCAAGTCGATTCAACCAATGGCTGAGCAGCTGCTGGATGGCAACATGAAGGCTTTGCGGCAGTTCGTGAACCGGTCGGACGCCGGTGCGGCAGCGGAGGCGGCACGAGCGGCTGGCGAACTCCCAACCTAAACCGACGGGTCAATCAAGCTCATTTTTGCCCCCTGAGTTTCAACTCGGCGGGGCAAAGCGCTGTTAAGCCACCGTCGAGCGTATGGAGAAGCACCGCCGGGTTATTGACACGTTCAGAGCCTCACACTTTAAAAGAACATCTATGGACATGTCACCCCACTGCGAGGAGATTCTGTGACCAGGATCACATCGATACCTGCCCCATATAGCCACTACATGCTACTTTATTGATCTTGAAGCAGTCATTACTGGGAACGGTGTTCCTGACCTACAACTCTTCCAACGGCTACAACTGTGCGGTTGCCATCCGAGACACGCCGGACTACTCAGCCCCGGAGTACATGGGCGTGCGACTTGAGAGAACTGGCGACATCTACAGCGCAAAGACGGACGGGGGCAACTACACCACTTACGCAGGTCCCGTCTACGTCTATGGTGTGGGGTCCTGCATGGACTGGAACGGTGTAATCGTGAAGAACAACCTCGCCTACGTCGGGGAAGGTAACGCCACGAACTGTGGTTGAGCGCAGGTGCAGGACAGCTGATTCAGGTCATCAAAGGTAGGCACTGTGGGTGTGTTCGTCGGCGTGAACGACGAACAATGAGTGGGCGATAGCACCGCGAAGAAGCCCGCAACATGTACATGAATCACCCAAAAGCCTGATGCTTGTCCAGATCTGCCAGTCCATTTTATTCGGACTGGCAGATCACACATATCCGCCACCGTCCCCTGATCACCCGGGCGACACTCGCTTCGGAGCAGTAATAGCTCCAGATCGGCGTTCCGGACGGACAAGGGCCCCTCCAAACTTGACGCTCGATCGACGTGGTCACCACCAGACACGGTCCTGACTTCTACTGCTGGGTCCAAGCCTGCACGACTGGCCGAAATGTGGAGAAGCAGGCGCCGGGCCATACGTTGACACCGGGGCTGCGGGCCGCGTTGTCGCATGTCCGCTCGTACGTCGATCGTGTCTTTCCATATGGCCTTTCGTGGGTCTTCGAATTTAGGCGGGGTGGAGGTGTCCGCGGGCTCGGGGGGTGGTGACGCAGCGTGTGCGTAGGCGTTGGTTGGCGGGGTTGCGGAAGCCGTGGGCGGCGCGGGCGACGAGCTTGATCACGCGGTTGATGCCTTCGCTCTTGGCGTTGCTGTGGCCGGTGGCCATGAACGCGGCGATCTCCGGCCACCAGCGGTCCACCGTGACGGCCAGCCGGCGAACTTCGGGGATCTCGGAGTCGGTGCACCAGGTCAGGAACTTGAAGCGCAGGTGGCCGATGCGGTGGTGGTCGGCGCCGGTGCGGGCGCAGGCGAGCAGGTCCCGCAGCCGTTCCTTGGCGATCCAGGCGGTCAGCAGGGTCATGCCGATGCTCCCGGCGTCGATGAGCGCGTTCCACATGATGCTGAACTGGGCGTCGGTGAGGTCTTCCCGGTTGCGCAGGAGCCGACACCGGGCTTTCCACTCCGGGTCGCAGGCCCGTCCGGCGCCGGCCGCGCAGGGCGGCGGTTGTCCGGCGCCGGACGATGTTCAGCATCTTGTTGGCGAGCTGCACCACGTGGAAATGGTCGACGACCACGGTGGCATGGGGCAGCCCGGTGCGGATGGCGGCCCGGTAGCCGGGGGACATGTCGATCGCGACGTAGCGGATCTGCCGGCGCCATTCCAGCGGGGTGGTGGCGAGCCAGGCCAGCACGTCCGAGGGGGCGCGGCCCTCGACCTGGCCGAGCAGTCCCTGGATGCCGAAGGGCGTCCACGAAGCCGGTGTGCCAGCGGTTCGCGGCCGGTTCCCACCGGCCGCCGGTTACCAGCGGCCGGTTTCCGGGTTCTGGCGCCATTGCATGCGGCCCCGGCGGGTCTCGTCGATCCCGAGGACGGTGACCGGTTCGAGGGCCGCAGCCGTCACCGCCTGCCCGGCGGTGCGGAAGGCGTCCATCACCGTGGGCCAGGACAGGCCCAGGTCCCGGGCCGCCTGGACGACCGTGGAACCGGCGTCGCGCACCCGCCGCCCGGCCGCGTTCCGCAGCCGGGTGGTGATCCTCGCCCCGGCCGGGACCTGGCGCACCTGCTCGGTGAAGCTCCGGCGCGGGCAGGCCGGCTCGGTGCAGTACCAGCGGCGCTTGCGCCACACCAGCTCCAGCTTCCGCTCGCCAAAGGGCAGATCCCGTGGGCGGGTGTGCACGAAGCCCTTGACGCGCACGGCGAACACCCCGCAGGAGGGGCAGGCCCGTGCGCCTCGTCCGCGGTGGTCAGGTGCACCCGCCGGGTGCCGTCCGTGAACCGCTCGACTTTCTCAACGGCCAGGCCGTCCAGGTCCAGCAGCAACGTCGTATTGTTGTCCAAGCCCGTGTGTCCAGGTGATCAAGCTGCGTAGAGAACAGTCATGATCACCCATGACCACGGGCTTCCTGCGTCCGGGGACCGACCCCAACTCGCCTGATCTCACCGCCCGTGACGATGCGGCAGGCCACCCCCCAGTTACGCCCCGCTCAACTTCGAAGACCCCCTTTCGTTGATCGGATGGGGTGGGGTGCCGAAACTCTGCCCTGGCCAGAAAAGCCACACCGCAAGCGGAAGGGCAGAACGTGATCAACGAATCGGCGCTGCTGGAGTCGAAGAGCCTGCGCGACAGCGTGCTGGAACGAACCGACGTACTCGACAGGGTGAAGGCTCTGTCACTGCTGCCGGACGGGATGCATGTGACGACGGCGATGGTGGCGGCGTACTTCAACGTCACTGTGGAGACCATCCGAGCCCTGGTGCACGACCATCGAGCGGAGCTGGAATCGAATGGGTACCGAGTGCTGACAGGCCAAGAACTGAGTGACTTCAAGCAACTCAGTGGAATCCAGTCACGCACACGTTCCCTCGCTCTCTTCTCCCATCGGGCCGTCCTCAACGTCGCCATGCTGCTCCGAGACAGCGAAGTCGCACGTCAGGTGCGTGTGTACCTCCTCGACATGGAGTACCTGGCGCGTACACAGCCTGTGGAAAACCCAGCCCCCACTGACCCCACAGACGTCGCATCCCTCGACGACCGCATCGACCAACGCATCACCCACATCCTCGGCAAGACGGTCGTCCCGATGTTCAACGCCCTGATCGAGACATCGGGCGAGCACCGCAAGGAGCTGATCGCCCTGCGGGCGGGAGTCCAGCGCATCGAGCGACGGCTGCACCAGCACCACGCCCGGCTGAAGCGGCTCGAAGGGGTACGGGACAACCGCCCCGCCGTCGGAGTCATGGCCGCCATGGACGCCATGAACGGCCGCACGTTCGAGCGCCACATCGCCAAACTGCTGCAACGCGACGGCTGCACCAACGTCGTCGTACAAGGCGGTCACGGCGACCGGGGCGTCGACATCATCGCGCTCACGGCCGACGGGCGACGCCTCGTCGCCCAGTGCAAGAGGTTCGCGCCGTACCTCTCCATCACCAGCCCGGACGTCCAGAAGTTCATCGGGTCGGCGAAGGTTCTGTACGGCGCGGACGTGGCGCTCTACGTGGCGACGTGCCCCTTCACTCCTGAGGCCCTGAGCATCGCCGCCGAGGCCGGCATCACCGCCGTACACCGCGGCGTGCTGGAGGAGTGGAGCGCCGGTGAACCGCTGAAGATCCTGGAGTAGGCATGGTGTGACGCGAAGAGGCCCGAAGCCGCAAGAGAAGGTTGCGGCTTCGGGCCTCCGCCATGCTAGGTGACTGACCTCCCATAAGGAGGCCTGTCAGCGCAGTTCCTCCGGCACCGTCCGCTCCCCATCCACCTTCTCCACCCGCTCCAGCTCCCCCCACACCACATACCGGTACCGGCTCGTGAACACCGGCGTGCACGTCGTCAGGGTGATGTACCGGCCGGCCTTGTTCCTGCCGGACTCCTTGGGGATCGGGTCGAGGACCTTGACGTTGTACTTCGAGGTCTCGGGAAGGACGGCGTAGACCTTGTAGACGTACCACTTGTCCTTCGTCTCGAAGACGATCGGGTCGCCCTTCTTCAGCTTGTCGATGTCGTGGAACTTAGCGCCGTGGCCGTCGCGGTGGGCGGCGAGGGAGAAGTTGCCGTTCTTGCCGCTGGTGGGAAGGGCCGCCTTGACGGGGTCGGTGTAGTAGCCGGCGACGCCGTCGTTGAGGAGCTCCGTGGACGTGCCCTTCTTGATCAGGATCTCGTCCTTGTCCATCGCGGGTACGTGCAGGAAGCCGATGCCGTCCTTGGTGTCCAGCGCGCCGGGCCCGGAGGGCGCGGAGCTGGCCCAGTTGTCGCGGACCTTGTCGCCCTCCTCGTCCGCCTTGCGGTCCGCGAGGACGTTCGTCCACCACAGCGAGTAGACGACGAACAGACCGAGAACGAGACCTGCGGTGATGAGGAGTTCACCGAAAAAGCTGACCGCCATGGCGATCCGGCCGGGGCCGCGGCGCCGCGGCCCGGGCGCAGCGGGGCCGGTGTCGGTGTGCTCTTCGCGATCGGTGGTCGCTGCCACTGTTCCTCTGCCCCTGCCCTTAACTGACGAGCGCATCCGGCTTGCCCTTGCTGCGCGGCCGTTCCTCGACCATCTTGCCCCAGACGATCATCCGGTACTTGCTCGTGAACTCCGGCGTGCAGGTCGTCAGGGTGATGTACCGGCCGGGCTCCTTGAAACCCGAGTCCTTGGGGACCGGATCCAGGACGCTGACGTTGCTCGGCGAGGTCACCGGAAGGATCGACGCCATCGAGTAGACGAAGTACGTGTCCTGCGTCTCCACAACGATCGGATCGCCCGGGTCGAGACGGTTGATGTACCGGAACGGCTCACCGTGCGTGTTGCGGTGGCCGGCCAGCCCGAAGTTACCGGTCTTCGCATCCGGCATCGCCGTCTTCAGCGCGCCCTCCGCGTAGTGGCCGACCATGCCGCGGTCGAGCACCTTCTTGTTGCTGGTGCCCTCGGCGATCGGCACGACCACGTCCAGCTTGGGAATGTGCAGCAGCGCGAAGCCCTGGCCCGGCTCGAAGGTGCCCGGGTTGCGCTGGCCGCTCGCCCAGTCGTCCTGGAGCTGGCTCGCCTCGTTGCCGGCCTGCGCATGCGCCCGGACGTTCGTCCACCACAGCTGGTAGGTGACGAACAGCAGCATCAGCACGCCGGTGGTGATGAACACCTCACCGATCACCCGGCTGGCGACCACCGCCGGGCTCGGCCTGCTCGCCCGCGCCTGCCGCCGCGCCTCCACCCGGGACAGGGGACGCTGCGGAGCCGTCGTCGTGGCATCGGTCGCGGCGGGCCTACGGGAGCCTCCGTGACGCCCGTGACGCCGCTTGGCGGCCTTTCTGCGGGCCGCACGGCCACCGGGGGCGGGTCCGGCAGCGGAAGGGGCCGACGGGGCGGGAGAACCCGATATGGACTCGCCGACGGAACGCACCTCGCCCGGCGGCTCGGGTATCCGCAGCGCGACGGTCTCCTCATCGACGGGAGGCTCGTACGACGCCTGATACGGCTCCTGGGACGGGGGATACCCCTCCGTGCCGTACCAGTCCGTACCGGGCGCCGCGGTCACGCCGTGGCCCTGCCCACCACCGGGGCGAGCCCCGCCGACCTCGCCACCGCTCCGTGGTCGCCGCACTCCACCAGCCAGTTGGCCAGCATCCGGTGACCGTGCTCGGTCAGCACCGACTCGGGGTGGAACTGCACACCCTCGACCGGGAGTTCACGGTGTCTCAGGCCCATGATGATGCCGTCGTGCGTCCGCGCGGTGACCTCCAACTCGGCCGGCACGGTGACCGGCTCGGCGGCCAGCGAGTGGTAGCGAGTCGCCGTGAACGGCGAGGGCAGACCCGCGAAAACGCCCTTGCCCTCGTGCTCGACCAGCGACGTCTTGCCGTGCAGCAACTCCGGCGCACGATCCACGACACCGCCGTACGCCACCTGCATCGACTGCATACCGAGGCAGACACCGAACACGGGCACCCCGGCGTCCGCACAGTGCCGGACCATGTCGATACAGACACCGGCCTGTTCGGGGGCGCCGGGACCGGGCGACAGCAGCACACCGTCGAAACCGTCATCGGCGTGCGCGGTCGAAACCTCGTCGTTGCGCAGGACCTCGCACTCGGCACCCAGCTGGTACAGGTACTGCACCAGGTTGAAGACGAAGCTGTCGTAGTTGTCGACGACGAGAATGCGCGCGCTCACTGGTTGTCCACCGTCACATCGTTGAAGGGAAGCAGCGGTTCGGCCCACGGAAAGACGTACTGGAACAGGACGTAGATCACGGCCAGGATCAGTGCCAGTGAGATCAGCGCCTTGACCCACGCGTTCCCCGGCAGATGCCGCCAGATCCAGCCGTACATGCCGTCCCTTCCGTCGCACCACGGCACCAGACTCACGCCGTACTGCACCAGACTAACGGCGCAGGGCCGCTGGTTTCCCGGCCTCCACAGGCTGGGTGGAATCCAGATGCGCCCAGACGATCAACCGATGGCTGTGACCCCACTCCGGTTCGCAGGTCGTCAGGGTCAGATAGCGGCCCGCACGCTTGTACCCCGACGAGCGGGGCACGGGGTCGATCACCGCCACATCCGTGGGCACCGTCTTGTACGGCCCCTTGCCGATCCGGTACGTGAACCAGGTCGCCCCATCGGTCAGCACCACCGCGTCGCCGCGACGCAGCCGGGGGAAATCCTTGAAGGGATCACCGTACGTGCGCCGGTGACCCGCCACCGAAAAGTTCCCCTTCTGACCGAGCTGCGCGGTGCCGGCGTAGTGGCCGAGGCCCTTCTTCAGGGTGTCGGTGGCGGTGCCCTCGAGCACGGGCTTGTTCCACGTGAAACCAAGACGCGGGATGTACATGATCGCGAACGGTTTCCCGTTCTCGTACGCCGCCGGCTTCGGAGGACTCGCGGAGGCACCGGGGGCTGCGCCCGGCTGCACGGCCCCCTGCGACCACTGCTCCTGGAGCCGGTCGACCTCGTCGTCCATGACGTTGTCGGCCTTCACGCCGGTCCAGAACAGCACATAGACGACAAAGAGCACGATCACAGTGCCGACGGTGATGCACAGTTCGCTGACGGTCCTGACGATCACGCGCACCGGCGGCTCCTGAGCGGCGCTTACTCCACGGGTTTCGCGTAGTGCAGGTCCACTGTGCCCGAGTAGCCGGGCAGAGTCACCGTCCCGTTCTCCTCCACTTTCCAGCCCAGGCCGTAGACATTGACGTACACCATGTAGTTCTGGATCGCCGGCGACGCCGAAAGCGCCTGCTGCAGCTTCTCCGGGTCACCGACCGCCGTGATCTTGTACGGCGGTGAGTAGACCCGGCCCTGGAGGATCAGGGTGTTGCCCACACAGCGCACCGCACTGGTGGAGATCAGCCGCTGGTCCATGACCTTGATCCCCTCGGCTCCGCCCTCCCACAGGGCGTTCACCACGGCCTGGAGGTCCTGCTGGTGGATGACCAGGTAGTCGGGCTGCGGCTCCGGATAGCCGGGGAGCTTGGCGGTGGCGTTCGGCGGAGCGTCGTCGAGCGTCACCGTCAGCGCCTCACCCGTGAGCTCCTGAGTACCCGCCTTCTCCTCCAGAGCGGCGAGCTTGTCGTCCTCCGCCTTGGTGCTGCCGTCATCGCGCTCGGCGAGGGACTCGACGTCCTCACGCAGGGCCGCGTTGGACTCGTCCAGCTCGCCGTTGTTCCGGCTGCGCTCCTCAATCAGGTCGGAGAGCTTCAGCAGAGACGCATCCGTACGGATATTGGTGCCTTTGGCCGTATGGAAACTGGTGAAGAAAATGAGCCCCGCGAGAGCGAAGACGCCCACCGTGAGCAGCCGCACGGGCCGGAAAGCCCACCGGCGGGCAGGGCTGGATCCCGTCCCGGGGGAGTCGGCAGAATTGCTCAACGTACCCTTATCTCCTTCGGCGCCACGGAAGCACTACGCTAACGGACGCCCGGGGGAGCGCTCTGAGCCCCTTTGCACACGCCCCCGGGCGTTGCCCCGAGCCCGACCCAGTTCCCTGCGCGGCCACGCAGCGCATCGACAGGAGAGACCCTCGTGCCGAAGTCACGTATCCGCAAGAAGGCCGACTACACGCCGCCGCCGTCGAAGCAGGCGACCAGCATCAAGCTGAACAGCCGCTCCTGGGTCGCGCCGGTCATGCTCGCCATGTTCCTCATCGGGCTGGCCTGGATCGTCGTCTTCTATGTGACCGACGGTTCGCTGCCGATCGACTCGCTGGGCAACTGGAACATCGTGGTGGGCTTCGGCTTCATCGCGGCCGGATTCGGCGTCTCCACCCAGTGGAAGTAGGCTGGTCGAAGACCAGGCGAGCGGCCGGTGAACACAGCTCTGCCCACGGCTATCCGCTGAGTTATCCACAGCCGTGAGAATTTCCACAGCTGACCTGGGGAAAAGACCGACGATCTGTGGATAACGCATCGGACGTTGACACCGGTACGACAGCCACACCATCCCCTGAAGCCTTGTTCGCCCCCTGTCTGACCTGCGGAAACGCCGGTCCTCGACAGGGGGCACACCTGTTCCCGCACAGTGTGCACAAGATTCACCACGCACTGTGGACAACTTGAACAGCTCAGTGGATAACCACCCGGCTCAGCTGAGCTGAGCGGTCCGCAGCAGCGTCATCCCCACGACGACCGCCAGGACCAGTGCGCAGGTGCCGTACTGGACCAGTGCCCGGCGTTCGCGCGGGGCGTGGACCATGGCGTAGCCGATGACCAGGCCGGCGGCGAGTCCGCCGATGTGGGCCTGCCAGGCGATGTCGAAGCCCGGGCTGAACGTGAAGATCAGGTTGATCGCGAGCAGGGCTATGACCGGGCGCATGTCGTAGTTGAGCCGGCGCATGAGCACGGCTGTCGCGCCGAAGAGGCCGAAGATCGCACCCGAGGCACCGAGCGAGGCCGTCGTCGGGGCTTCCAGCAGGTAGGTCAGGGCGCTGCCGGCGAGGCCCGAGACGAGGTAGAGCGTGAGGTAGCGGGCGCGGCCGAGGGCGGCTTCGAGGGGGCCGCCGAGCCACCAGAGGCTGAGCATGTTGAAGCCGATGTGCCAGATGGCTTCGTGGGTGAACATCGAGGTGAACAGGCGGTACCACTCGCCCTCTGCGACGCCTTCTGTCGGTCCCCAGGGCGCTGGTGGCCATTCGCCGATGAGGACGATGTGGTTGAGGAGGGATGGTTCGGCCCGGCCGGCGATGAATACCGCGAGGTTGATTCCGATGAGGATCTTGGTGAGGAGTCTGGGGTCGGCGACGACGGTGCCGCCTGCGATGGTGCGGGGGCGGGAGGCGCCCGGCGCGTGTCCGGTGCCGGCGGCGTCGCGGACGCATGTGGGGCATTGGAAGCCGACGGAGGCGCTGACCATGCAGTCGGGGCAGATCGGGCGTTCGCAGCGGGTGCAGCGTACGCCGGTCTCGCGGCCGGGGTGGCGGTAGCAGACGGGTGTGCCGGCGGCGCCCTGCGGGCTCTGGTTGTCCGGGCCGTGGTTGTGCGGGCCGTTCGGGCTGCCTGGCGCCTGGTCCATGAGGTCCCCTCATTGTCGAGTCCGACAGAAACGCCCCGCTCTCTTTACGGACGAGCGGGGCGTTTGGTTCCCTACGGGAGGTCTTGGACTCGGCTCTTGCGGGTCCTTTGACTCGGTCCTCGCGGGCCTTCCGGCTCAGCCCTCGCGGGTCTCCACGACGACCGACTCGATGACGACGTCGTTGAGGGGGCGGTCGGTGCGCGGGTTGGTCTGGGCGCTCGCGATCGAGTCGACGACCTTCTGGCTGGCCGCGTCCGTGACCTCGCCGAAGATGGTGTGCTTGCGGTTCAGCCAGGCCGTCGGGGAGACGGTGATGAAGAACTGCGAGCCGTTGGTGCCCGGGCCGGCGTTGGCCATCGCCAGCAGGTAGGGCTTGTCGAACTGCAGGTCTGGGTGGAACTCGTCCGCGAACTGGTAACCGGGGCCGCCCGTGCCGTTGCCCAGCGGGTCGCCGCCCTGGATCATGAAGCCGCTGATGACCCGGTGGAAGACCGTGCCGTCGTACAGCTTGTCCGTGGACTTCTTGCCCGTGGCCGGGTGGGTCCACTCACGCTCGCCCTTGGCGAGCTCGACGAAGTTCTTGACCGTGATCGGCGCATGGTTCGGGAAGAGCCGAACCTGGATGTCGCCGTGGTTGGTCTTCAGGGTGGCGTAAAGCTGCTCAGCCACGATCTGCCTTCCGTTGTCTTCCTGTGACCCCACGATCCTCGCACGGCCTGCGCCGTACGTCGCCCGACGTGCTGTTTCGGGGGGAATCCGGGCGGAGGGCTTGCAGATTTTCCGATGAGTCGTTCCGTGGCGGGAGCGCGGAGCGGCGATCCGTGGCATTGTCGACGACAAGCTCCTGTTGCCGTATTCATCCGCTATTGCGCGGCGACCATGACTCGGATGCCCGCTCTCACATGCCACGTCATGCTTGGGCAGGCATGATCCGTAAAAGGGTGGAAAGTCGAAATACGTACGCCACCGAGGAGGAGGAACCCGTGACCCGCATCGACAGCGTGCGCGCCGCGACCGGCTCGGCGAAGGACAGCGTGCTGCACGCCGCGGAAGTGGTGGCGCCGTACGCCGACACGGCGAAGGACCGGGCCGCGCACTACGCACATGAGGCACGCGTACGGCTCGCGCCCAGGGTGTCGCAAGCCGCCGGGCAGGCCCGCGTCCAGTACGAGTCGCATCTCGCGCCGCGCCTGGAACAGGCCCGTTCGCATGTGCCGCCGAGGGTGGACCACGCCGCCCACGAGGCCGCTTTCCGTACCCGTATGGCTGCCCGGCAGGCTGCCGGTTACTCCCGGCCGAGGATCGAACAGGCAGTGGCCGCGGCCGGGCCTGTCAAGGACGAGGCGGCGTCGCGTGGTGCCGCCGCGCTGGCCGCGCTGCGTGGCCAGGTCTCGGCCGAGGAGATTCACAAGCTGGTCCGCAAGCATGAACGGCGGGCCAAGGCCGGCCGGGCCGTGAAGGTGCTGGCGGTTCTCGGCGTTCTCGCGGGCGGCGCTTTCGCCGCCTGGAAGTGGTGGGACAAGCAGGCCAACCCTGACTGGCTGGTCGAGCCGCCCGCCGCGACCGAGGTCTCCGAGTCGGGCCGGCTCACGTCGGTGGACGGCAGCGGACAGTCCGTGCTCGATCCCGAGGTGCAGGCGAAGGAGGCCGAGGAGGAGGCCGCGGACCGTGAGGACCGCGGCTGAGCGGCCTGACCGTGGGGCGGGAGACTTGTGGGTCTCCCGCCCCGCAGTGATGATTCACGCGAATGCTTCCCGCGGAGCGGCGTTTCACGTGAAACCGGCGAGCGGCGCGCGCCCTGCGTCGTACGGCCGTAACTTGCTTGCTATTGCACCCGGTTGACGATCACGTGGCACAGCCGTACACCACCTGTCACATCCGCGAGCTGCGGCGCTGAATGCCAAGAACGGCACCGTGCGTCCGGAGCGTGGGACACCGTTCATCAGTGCGCACGGGGGTGAGTCCGGTTGCTCTTGCAATGAGCTGTCGCAGATGCGCCGGCCGTCAACTGTTGAGCTGGGATATCCACCGGGGCACCGATCCTCCGGGGTGAGTGGCTCAGCCGGGTCCGCCGCGCCGGATCCGTGATCCGCCGGCGCAGTGCCTGGGCCGGGTCGGGCAGGTCGACGTCCCACAGGCCGGCAGAGTCCACGGCGTCGTGGGCCAGGGTGCGTCCGCTGGGCTGAGCGGGACGCGCGGAAGCCTGACCGATCCGGTCGGCGCGCTTCGAGGTGCCGCTGCCACTCCCCGTGCGCACACGTGTGTTCTGCGTGTCCCGACACACGAAAAATGCCCCCTGAAACCGCGTTTCCGCAGGTCAGGGGGCATTTACTGGTGGAGCCTAGGGGAGTCGAACCCCTGACATCTGCCATGCAAAGACAGCGCTCTACCAACTGAGCTAAGGCCCCGGAAGGGAGACGTCCGGCCGGAAGAACCGCGTACCGGCGGGCGCCGCAGACCAGAGTAGCGGGTGACCCCCGGTATCTCGCAAAAAGATTGGGGGGTCCCCGTGAACGACCACTCTCCGTAAGATGCTCGGCGTGGTTCGCTACAGCGAACCGCGGTTTTGGGGAAAGCGATGGGGAGACGCAATGGACGCCGCACAGCAGGAAGCCACCGCAAGAGCGCGGGAACTGCAGCGGAACTGGTACGGGGAGCCGCTGGGGGCGCTCTTCCGTAAGCTCATAGACGATCTTGGACTCAACCAGGCTCGTCTCGCGGGGGTGCTGGGACTGTCCGCGCCGATGCTGTCCCAGCTGATGAGCGGTCAGCGGGCGAAGATCGGAAACCCTGCCGTGGTCCAGCGGGTGCAGTTGCTGCAGGACCTGGCCGCACAGGTGGCGGACGGCAGTGTGAGCGCGGCGGAGGCCACCGATCGGATGGAGGAGATCAAGAAGTCGCAGGGGGGCTCGGTGCTCAGCAACAGCACACAGACGACGAGCAGTTCGGGAGCGCCCACGGTCAAGCGGGTGGTCCGCGAGATCCAGTCGCTGCTGCGTTCGGTGGCGGCCGCGGGAGACATCATCGAGGCTGCGGACACCCTCGCCCCGACCCATCCGGAGCTGGCAGAGTTCCTCCGGGTGTACGGCGCGGGCCGCACCTCCGACGCCGTCGCGCACTACCAGGCGCACCAGAGCTGACCGCACGGCCCGGTCGCCGCATGGGGGCGCGGGCAGTCGGGCCTGTGCGCGGCGGCCGCGAGAGCGGCGCGAGGAGAGGTCGCGAGAGGGGTCGTATCACTCGTCGAGGGGCAGGCAAGGGGGGAAGCCCTGGGATCGTAGGGGGAGGAGCGGCGCACAGCGATGGGTGAGGTCTTCGCCGGGCGGTACGAACTGGTCGACCCGATCGGGCGCGGAGGAGTCGGCGCCGTCTGGCGTGCCTGGGACCACCGCCGACGCCGCTATGTGGCCGCCAAGGTCCTGCAGCAGAGTGACGCGCACTCGCTGTTGCGCTTCGTACGCGAACAGGCGCTGAGGATCGATCACCCTCATGTTCTCGCGCCGGCCAGTTGGGCCGCCGACGACGACAAGGTCCTGTTCACCATGGACCTGGTCGCCGGCGGTTCGCTGGTTCATCTCGTCGGGGACTACGGCCCTCTGCCGCCGTACTTCGTCTGCACCCTCCTCGACCAGCTGCTGTCGGGGCTGGCCGCGGTGCACGCCGAGGACGTCGTGCACCGGGACATCAAGCCCGCCAACGTGCTGCTGGAGGCCACCGGCATGGGCAGGCCCAAGCTGCGCCTGTCCGACTTCGGCATCGCGATGCGGCTGGGCGAGCCCCGTCTGACGGAGACCAATCTCGTGGTGGGAACGCCGGGGTATCTGGCGCCGGAGCAAATGATGGGCTCCGAGCCGGACTTCCCGGCGGATCTGTTCGCCGTGGGACTGGTCGGGCTGTATCTGCTGGAGGGCGCCAAGCCGGACGCCAAGGCGCTCGTGCAGTACTTCGCAGCGCATGGGACTCCGAGTGCGCCCACGGGTATCCCGGAGCCGTTGTGGCAGGTCGTGGCGACACTGCTGCAGCCGGATCCGCAGGCCCGCTTCCGCACCGCCACGGGTGCGCGCAAGGCGCTCGCTTCGGCGGCCGAGCTCCTGCCCGGCCCCGGCCCCGACGACGAGCAGATCGAGATCTTCGATCAACTCGGGCCGCTTCCCTCGGGGTTCGGGCCCGCGGGGCCGCTCGCTTCGGCGGCCGGGACGCGCACGCCGGCGGGTGCGGGGTCCGGAAGCAGGGCAGTGCCTCCGGATGCCGGGGACGCAGCCGACTCGCTGTCCTCGCGGTCCGGCAGGGGCTCCGTACGTTCTGGGGCGCGCAGGGAGGACGTAGTCGCGGATCCCCGTCAGCAGTCCACCGCTCACTCCGGCGCCGTCACCCCGGCGCAGCCCTCCACTCCTTCGCAGCCGGCCAGCATGTCGGACACCGGCAGCTTCCACCTCCCGCCCCCGCAGCCCACCGTCAGCTCCCCTCGGGGGGCCGCCCCCCAGGCCCGGTCCGCAGAGGCACCCGCACCGGCACAGCAGGGCACACCACAGCCACAGCACCAGCGGCATCCACAAGCACAGCAACAGCCACAGCTGCCTCCACAGCAACCCTTCCTCACCTCCCCCCACGAGACCACGCACGTGCTGTCCTCCCCTCAGCCGCACGCACCGCTGTACCCCACTCCGGCGCCGGCCCAGCGCGCTGACGCCTCTACTGCTTCGTACACCGCTCAGGACGCGCAGGTTCCACCCTCCGCACCACCGATTTCGCGGCACCCTGCCGACCAGCCCGCCCACCGCCCGCTCACCGGCAGCCCGAGCGGCCCCCAGCCGAGCGCCCCTCACTCCAGCCGCCGCCACCCCGGCCACCGCCAACCCAGCCGACGCCGCCCCGGCCCGCCCGCGAAGGTGGCGGTCCTGCTGGTCCTGCTGGCTCTGGCCTGCTACGCGGTGGGTTTCTGGGCGTTGACCCAGGTCTGACTACCCGGCGAGGCCGGCCCTCCGCCGCGCCACCATCGTCCAGACCCCGAGCCCCACCAGAATCACCGTGCCGGCGCCGATCCCGCCCGCCGCGAGCGCCGTCATCGCGGCGTTGCCGCCCGCCGCACCGCCGGAGCCGGCAGCTCCCCGATCCTGGCCTGTGACCTCGAAGACGTCGTCCGGCACGGACTGCCCGGCATAGGCGGGCGCTTCCTGCGCCGTCCCCGCCACCCGTACGCGCAACGTCAGCCCGAACGGACCGTCGCCGAAGTCCTCGGCCACCTTCGTGGAGAGATGCACCACGAGGTAGTACGAACCGGCGAACCGCATGCCGGCCACCCGGTCCGTGAAGGAGTGGCGGTTGGCGTGTGCGACCGGCGGAAGCGGATCGAGCGTGGCCGACCGCTGTTTCCCGTCGTAGCCGACGCCTGCGTCCTCGACCTGCCCGCGCGCGGGGTTGTAGAGGGACACGTCGAGTGCTCCGACCACGTAACCGGAACCGGAACCGGCGGTGCCGAGTTCGGCGGTGGCGTACAGCTGCCGGCCCCAGTCGACCGGAACCTCGTAGAAGAGGGTCTGTCCGGGTTCGATGTCGTCGGTCCAGACGCCCTGGTCCAGCGAGGTCGCCGTGGCGAAGCCGGCGCCGCCCGGCCGCCGTTCGGGCTCGTCGGTGGGCGGCGCGGGCGTGGCGGATTCCCAAGCCTGCGGCGCCCTGGTGGCACCGGGCTGCGCAAGGCCCGGCTCCTCGACCACGGCCAGCTCCAGGTCCCAGGCGGCCGGTGCGGAGTCCTTCGCACCGACGTGCTCGACGACCACGTAGTACGTGCCCTCGGCCTGGCACCGGCTTGTGCCGGACTCGCGTGCGCCCCAGGCGGCGATCGGGTGCGGGCTGCGGCCGGCGCCGAAGGTCGTCGTGTCGAAGGAGCAGGAACTGCCGTCCGTCTCCTGCACCGTCACCTTGATCCCCTCCACGGCGGAGACGGTGGCGTCCGGGGCGGGTACGGCGGTGGCGGAGACGTACGTGTTCGAGGTGGCGTCGAGTGCGAGGCTGTAGTAGGCCTTTCCGCTGCTCGGCAAGGTGCTCTTGTATGTCCTGCCGGGCTGGAGGCGTGCGGCGTCCGTGGTGCCCGTGGCGCCCGGTACGGACCGGGCGTCCTCGGCGAAGGCGTAGGCGGTACCGCTCGCCGTACCGTCAGCCATCGCTGTGGGAGCGGGCAGGGCGGCCGCCGTCACCACCGTCGCCGCGAGGAGGGCGGCACGCGCGCGTGCCGACGGAAAACGGCCCCGGTGCGCCTCAGACCCTGCCGTACGTCGCCCCATCACGCGCCACCCCTGGAAGTGCCGAATCATCGAACCGTCCGTACCCTGGCCCATCCTGCCCCGCAAGGCCACGGCTCATCGGCACAATCCGCACGAGCGTCCGAAACGCCCACGACGGAACCGCCCGTGCCAGAGAGCGCCCGTACCGGAAACCGTCCGCGGACACGCAAAACCCCGACCGCAAAGGCGGCCGGGGTCTGTTCAGTATCGGATGTCGGTACTCACGAACCCGTGGGCACGGAGTCAGTCGCCTCCGTCCACAGATCCTGCTCGGCGCGATCCGCCTGGATCTGGCGGTACACGAGGAGCCCGCCGATGGCGGCCAGTGCGACCAGGAGAAGCTTCTTCACCGCGCGACCTCGTCTTTCCTTGACGTAGGGGACCTCTGGCGCCCGACTATACACACCGCCCGATATCGATCGGTGACCTGCGCCGGGCCCCAACTCCCCGGCGGCGCAGCCCACTCCGGGCGGACGGCGCCGCTTCGATCTGGCGGTGCTCGCACCCCCGCATTTTTCGGGTCTCTTGCGACCATCCGGGTGGTGTTGATCCGAAGATCGCTGCGCCACGGGCGTCGGTCCACCACTTCCCGAGCCTCATACACATGATGAGCAAAGTACGCAAATCGCCCAACCCGAAAGTGAGGGGCCATGGCCCGGAACAAGGTCATGAAGCTGTGGAACGTCATCATCACCGCCTTCCTCGCGCTGTGCACGGCGCTCGGACTCGCCACGACGACCGCCGGCGCGGCGGTACTGCAGACCGAGGCTTCGCGCAACAGCACCGCACGACCCAACACGGCGCCGACGATGTCCCGCTGGGCCCGGCCCCACGCCACGGCCCTGCCCCCCACGATGAAACAGCGCATCCAGGCCGAGGCACACGGCAAGGCCCCGACCTGCCGCCACCGCCCCCTCACAAAGACGGACACGGACCAGACCGGCGCTGATCCGGAGGCCGGCGACTGCGGCTCCCGGACGTCGGCCCCGGACGATCCCGTCACGCTCCCTCTCTCATCAGTCCCCTTCCCCTGAGTTCCTCTTGATTCCGTCAAACCCTGTCGTCACGGCGAACCTGCGTACACCGCCCTCATGACGAGGCCCGGCCACTGGATCAGTGGCCGGGCCTTCACGCGTTCCGCGCCCGTTTCGGGCGGATCCGCCGGTCAGGCACCCGGCAGTCGTAGCGCCAGCCCGTCGAGGACGACCTCCAGGCCGTACGAGAACTTGGCGTCGCGCAGGGCGACGGGATCGGATTGGGCGTATCCCTGAAAGGAACGGCCATGGAAACCCGCAATCCACGTCGCTGGTGGATCCTCGACTCCTACACCTGGTTTTCGCGGGTCTCCTGCTGACCTCGGGCAGCCTGGGTGACCGGTTCGGCCGCCGGAAGGTGATGCTGATCGGCCTGTTGCTCTTCGGAGCGGCCTCACTGGGTGCGAGCTTCTGCTCCAGCCCCGGGGAGATGATCGC
The DNA here is from genome assembly GCF_042672405.1 of Streptomyces sp. NPDC127197. NCBI lineage: Bacteria > Bacillati > Actinomycetota > Actinomycetes > Kitasatosporales > Streptomycetaceae > Streptomyces > Streptomyces sp. NPDC127197. The sequence goes on from NZ_JBHXVG010000006.1 coordinate 41,857, forward strand.
CATACGGATCGCGATGGGCGTCGGCGGAGCGCTGACCATGCCCTCCACCCTGTCGATCCTCATCACCGTCTTCGACGAGGAGGAGCGCGGCAAGGCGATGGCAGCGTGGGGTTCGGTGTCGATGCTGGGCCTGGTCGGCGGCCCGGTGCTCGGCGGCGTACTGATCGACCACTTCTCCTGGCACTCGATCTTCCTCATCAACGTCCCGGTCGTCGCTCTCGCCGTCGTCGCCGGTCTCACTCTCATGCCGGAGTCCAGGGCGCCGTGGCAGAAGCCCGACCCGCTGGGCGCGGTGCTGTCCGCCGTCGGTATGACCGCCCTGGTCTGGTGGATCATCGAGATTCCGCAGCACGGCGCCTTCGAGGGCCGCTCGGCGGTCACCCTGGCCGTCGCGGTCGTTGCCCTGCTCGGCTTCGTGATCTGGGAGAACGTCACCCCGCCCCGATGGTCCCGCTGGTCCTCTTCAAGCACCGAAACTTCAGCGGCGGTTCGCTCTCCCTTGCGTTGGTCCAGATCGGCAACGGCGGTCTGCTGCTCGTCCTGACCCAGTACCTACAGTTCGTGCTCGGCTACTCGCCGGTCAAGGCGGGCGTGGCCTTCCTGCCGATGGCGGTCGCGGCCCTGCTCGGCAACGGCTCGGGCGTCAAGCTCGCCGAGAAGATCGGCAACCGCTACGTGATCCTGTCCGGCATGCTCGTGATGGCTGCCTCGTTCGGCCTCCTCACCACGGTCTCGGCCGACTCCGGCTTCCCGGTCCCGGCGGTGGCCCTCGCCCTGCTGGGCCTCGGCACCGGTTTCGCGATGCCGGCTGCGGTCGCCGCGCTGATGGGCACCATCCCGGCCGACAAGGCGGGCGTCGGCTCGGCCCTCAACGACACGATCCAGCAGGCCGGCACCGCCCTCGGTATCGCCGTCCTCGGCTCCCTCCTCACCAGCGGCTATGCCGCCGAGATGCCGGCTGACGCCCCCAAGCAGGCCAGGCAGTCCATCACCGGCGCTCTGGCCACCACCGACAGCGCCCTGATCGGCACCGCCCGCGAGGCCTTCACCGCCTCGATGACCACCACCTTCACACTCAGCGCGATCGGCGTCCTGGCCGCCGCCGTCCTGGCCACGCTGGTGATGCGCGACCGCAAGCCGCAGCAGCCGACGGAGGCCGCCGCCCCGCAGGAACCCCAGCTGGTCGCCTGACCCTCGTCGGCCAGGAGCGGGCGCTTCCTCTTCAGGCGCCCGCTCTTCGCGTCGCCGAGCGCGGGCCGCATCACGGACGGCCCCGTGACGACCGACCAAAAACACGCAGAGGGCGCCTTCCACCTGGGGAGACGCCCTCTGCCTTCGTTCTGCATCTGTGGGGCTAACAGGATTTGAACCTGTGGCCTCATCCTTATCAGGTCGATACTGGGGGACCGTCGATGTCGACCAACCGCCCCCGCACCTCGGCCGATCGTCCATTGAGGTCCGACATCGACCGCTGCTGTTCGCGCTTGTTGGTGTCAGCCGCTGATGTCAGTCGCCGCACGCGGTCTTGACAAGCGCTGCTCGGTCCGGCTTAGAGCGCCAGTTTGGAGGATCGCGTGACCGGATGGGCCCTGATCTGGCGAGACGTTGACCTGCGCATTCCTGCGAGGCTCGCTGAGGTTCCCTGCTGTTCCCCGTCGCTCACTGCCCGATCGGGCACGCAGGGGGCACGCGTGCCTTTCTCCCGCCTCAGGACCAGGGCAGCGCCGCACGCGGGGCGTGCCCGCTAGCTCAGCTAGGCGCCGGGCATCGGCTGCATCTGGATTCCGTGCCGCTTGGCGATCTCGATGAGGCGATCAATGTCCGGCGGCACGTCCGACTGAGGCGGCAGCTCCCGTCGCTGGGCTGGTTCACCCGCCTCGGCGAAGAATCCGTCGATACCGCCCGGAGTGTAGGTGATCAGGAGCCGCACCGTGCTGGTGGGCTCGAACCGCTCCAGAATGCCCTCAGGGATATGGATGAAGGACCCGGGACCGCCTTCGACCGTTTCGTCGCCAATGTGGTAGCGCAGCGTTCCCTCGATGACATAGACGCTCTCGGTTCCGGGGTGGGTGTGGGGCGGTGGGCCCATCCCCTCCGGAATGGTCATCTCCATGACGGTCATCGCGCCGTTGGTCTCGTCGCTCGACGCCTTGACCTCGTAGAGGCCGTTCAGCATCCAGAATGCCTTCCCGTCACCGCTGTGGCGCACGTGAGCGTTCTTGGCCATGGGTCCGCTCCTTTCCTCGGTGGACCTTCTCAAGTGTTCCCGTCGGCGGGCCGACGGAAGTCCGCCGTCCGGGTGCGTGAGCCCGGGGCCGCGAGTCCGTCATGATCGACCGGACAGGCCCTATCCACGCGGTCGGCGGAGCGGGTTTGGGCTGGAGTTTCAATGACCGAGTCAAGGTCATGGGGCGCCCTCCACCGATGCGGGCGGCACCTCGTCTCCGGAGATTGGCTGTGCCTCAGCCGACGAAAGTCAGCCACGGCGGCGGGCACGCTGACCGATCAGGCGCGCGTGTGCCTCGCTGGACGCCCACCGGCCTCAACCACGCTGCTGGCTCTGTGGCGTCGGGCCGAGTCAAGCCGCCTGCGCGGTGGGCGGGATGGGGGTGAAGGCCCGGTTGTCGCGTAGCAGAGCCCACAGCACACTGGTCCGTCGTCGCGCGAGGGCGATGACGGCCTGGACGTGTTTGCAGCCCTCGCCGCGCTTCTTGAGGTAGAAGGCCCGGTTGGGGCCGTCGCGGATGATGCTGGTCTGCGCGGAGAGGTAGAAGACTCTGCGCAGGCGGCGGCTGTAGCGCTGGGGGCGGTGCAGGTTGCCGGTGCGGCGGCCGGAATCGCGTGGGACGGGGACCAGGCCGGCTGCTGAGGCCAGGTGGCCGGCGTCGGCGTAGGCGGTCAGGTCGCCTGCGGCGACGATGAACTCGGCTCCGAGGATGGGTCCCATGCCGGGCAGGGACTCGATGATCTCGGCCTGTGGGTGGGTGCGAAAGGTGTCGCGGATCTGCCGGTCGATGCGCTTGAGCCGGTCGTCCAGGGCCAGAATCTGCGTAGCCAGGTCGGCGACGATCTGTGCGGCGGTGTCCTCGCCCGGCAGCGCGGTCTGCTGGGACTGGGCCGCTTCCACGGCCGTGGCGGCCACGCTGTCCGCGTCGCGGACCCCTCGATTGACCAGCCAGGCCGTCAGGCGGGCCAAGCCGCGTCGGCGGAGGGCGGCCGGGGTCTGGTAGCCGGTCAGCAGCACCAGCGCTCCCTTGTGGGCCGAGTAGTCGAAGGCCCGCTCCAGGGCGGGGAACATGCCGGTGAGCACGTCGCGGAGCCGGTTGACCGTTCGCACCCGGTCGGTGATCAGGTCGGTGCGGTGGGCGGTCAGGAGCGCGAGGTCGGCGGCCAGCTGTGCGGGCACGTCGAGGGTGGTGAAGTCCCGTCGGTGGCGCGCGGTTTCGGCGATGACATAGGCGTCGCGGGCATCCGTCTTGGCCTCGCCCCGGTAGGCGCCGGCCATGCGGTTGACGGTGCGGCCGGGCACGTAGACGGCCTTTTGGCCGTGGGTTGCCGGCAGCGCCAGCAACAGGGCGGAGGACCTGCTGGAGATGTCCACTGCCCAGTGCACCTCATCGGCCAGGTCCAGGATCTCGCCGAGCGCGGTCAGGATCGCCGACTCGTCATTTTCGATCTTCTTCGACCACAGGGTCGCCCCGGTCTCGTCGAGCACTGCGGCCCAGTGATGGCCCTTGCCCGCGTCGATACCCACCCATATCCGGGCCCGCTGTTTGCTCACGCGTCCCTCCTGCAGCCGAGTTTCCTGCCGTCGGGCCCGTAGGACACCCCGTCGTCAGCTCCGTAAACAGCGACCCGTTCCGCACATTTCAATCAGCGACCAGGGCGCCCCGGAGGGCCGGACGGCCACTCCAGCCGAGCCACGGTCGGCAAGCTGCTTTGAAGCCACATCCGGCCCTCCCGGGCCACCGAACAACTTACGGAGCTGCGTTGGCGCGAGTGATCATGGCCCCTTACGCTGGCCCGCGGATCGGGCAGGCTTGTGAGCCTGCCCGTTAGCGCCCGATCTTGGGCCATGATCTTCGAGGCTCGCGCCAAAGTGGCTGGCTGAAGCCGTGGAGCCGACCGCCCCAGCCACAGACGTTTGGACCTTGGAACTGTCAGACGAGGCTTTCCAAGCCGAGTTTCGCCAGTCGCGACCGGATGGCGCTGGGCTTCCGGCCGAACTGCTTTCCGAGGGTGTCGAAGTCACGCTCCCCTTGCTGGTAGAGCGCGAGGAGCTGCGCGCCGTCCTCCGGGGACCACGGGTGGCCCATCCGCGGATAGCGGGCACGCAGTTCTTCCGGCGACTCCCGCTTCCTGCCGGCATCGCCATGAGGGCAGACGGACTCGATGATGTCGAGCGGGAACTCTGCGACATGGGTGCCTGCGAGCCAGAGATTCAGGTGACCCTCGTCGAAGGTGATCCGATCGGCCTGGACGGTGACCGCTCGTCGAAGGACGTCGCTGTCGTTCGGATCTTGGTGGTAGTCGGTGAACGTCAGACGGAACGCTGTGCGCACGGTGGATTCCCCCATGGGGCCATCCTGACTCGACCGTTGCGTACGCGGAAGATCGTTTCTCGCCCTTGCCCGCGCCGTGCGCGGGCCTTGATGAGGTAGAGAAACCTGTAACAGCTCTCGCTCTCGCCTGGGTCAAGCCGAAGGCGCGTCGGTGGTCATGAGTCGGCTCGTGAATCCGGCTTGGCACAGGCGCTCGTACGCCTCGACCACGTCGGTGGGTAGCGGTTGGCTGATCATGAACCCCTGCTCCGGGTAGATCATCAGCCGCTGTAGCGCACCGACCAGCATGTCGATGACCAGGCGGGCGTCACCGATGGAGTCGACGTACTCGTCGAGCGTCATCGGAGTGGAAGCGCTGATGACCTCGACTTCGGGCCAGAGCTTGCGTGCAGTGGCGTACGCGCGCCGCTCCTCGTACGGCTTGCTGATCAGGAGCACCGAGGACACCTCGATGCCGGCCTCTTCAAGCAGCTCTCGTGAGAAGCGGATGTTCTCACCCGTGTTGCGGGCGCGCGGCTCCACGAGAACGGCCGTACTGGGGACGCCAAGCTCGAGCGCCCGTTCCTGGTAGTGGACGGCTTCACCGCGGGGCATGCGCTCCCGCGTCGTGGGGCTGGTGGCACCGGTGAACACGAGCAGGGGAGCCATGCCGCGCTTGTAGAGGTCTACCGCCGTGTCGGCCACCCCCAGGTCGTGGCTGCCGAGTCCGATCGCAACCGAACATGGCCGGGGTGAGTGGCCCATCTGGTGGTAGTCCCAAACGCGCCGGGCATCTACCCAATCCTGTGTCGAGATCACTGCTGACCTTCCCTGTCCCTCGCCGAGTCGGGCACCTTGAACTCGTACTCCCATGCGAAGCGCGATGCCGCGTGTACCCCGATGGCGAACTCCACGACAGTGCCCGTGGCCGTATAGGTCGTCCGATGCAGCTCGACGACCGGTTCGCCGGGCGGCAGCTGAAGGAGCTTCACCTCGTCCGGTGTGGCGGCACGGGCAAACAATCGCTCCTTCATGTGATCGATCTCGTAACCCGCGTCGTACAGCACGCGAAATCCGCCGCCTCGACCGGCGGGCCCTGGCGTGGTCCTGCGCTCGCCTTCCTCGGCGGCACCCTGCTCGCCCACCAACCCGCCAGCCGGACGCCAACACCACCTGCGGAGCCTGCACCCCGCTCCGCGCCGGTTGTCGACCGCCCCGAAGCACCCGCCACGGCCCCCGAGCAGGTCCCAGAGATCACCAAGCCGGAGCCTGCCCCCAGCCCTGCCTGAGGCCACGGTGCCGGACCCGTACCGACGGTGCCCCCGGCGCTGATCGACCACGCCCGGAAGCTCGCCGCCGAGCACCGCACCCGCACCGGAACCGACATCGACACCGCCACCCTGCGCGCTCGGCTCGGAGTCCCGGAAAACCTCGCCGGGGCGATCGTCGCCCAACTCGCCTGACAGACAAGGAGGTCCACCCGTGCGCCCGAACCGCTTCTACGACGTGATCCGCATCGGCCCGGTCAAGGTCGGCACGTTCAACAACGGCCGTGGCCAGACCCGGCACACCGCGGCATGCACGGCACCGAAGTGCGGGTTCTCCACCGAGCACCGCGACCGCTCGGCCGCCGAACTCGCCGCCCGCACCCACCGCTGCCACCCCTGAGGAGTGACCCTGATGCGCCTGCCCGACGAACAGCTTCGCGCCGGTCACATCCCCGCCGACCTGTACCGGCAGATCCCGCCGGGCGCCGACATGCGCCGGGTCCTGATCGTCCAGGAAGCTCCGCGGTCCTACACCGGCCCGATCGTGCTGACCCTCGTCATCACCGCCGGATCCGTCGCGGTGCTGCTGGTGATCGCCTTCGTCACCCAGGTCATCACCGCGTCGATCGTCTCGGTCCTGTCGGCCACCTGCGGCATCAGCTACACGCTCAGCCGCACCTCGAAGCGCAAGAAGGCACCACGCGCGCTCAGCAAGTAACGCCCTCCGGGGCGGCTCTCTCGCCAAAGATCCGCCGCCCCGGACGGCCTGCGCCACTTCCAGACCCATCGATCCGAAAGGGCTCCACTCATCATGCCTGCCCGTATCCCGAACCGTCCGGTCTGTCACCACTGCGACGGCTTCCCCGTCGTCTCCGTCACCACCGGCGCCCGCAATCGCGACGGCTCCCGCGTCCTGCTCCGCGTCTTCTGCCACGCCTGCCAGGGCACCGGCCACACCCACCGCGCCGCCCTCGCCCCGGCCACAGAGGTGACGGCATGAAGAGCCTGACCACTTCGGCCCACATCGAGCCGGACACCCGCTTCCGCGTCACCCCGTTCGCGGACAGCGCCAACCCCTTCGTCAGCCTCCGCATCGGGGGCGACTTCGTCGAGATCGCGTTGATCGCTTCCCCCGGCACCTCCGAGACCCTGCGCAACCTCGCCGCCGCAGCGATCGAAGCCGCTGGCGCCCTGGACGCCATGACCGTGGACCCCAGGAGGTGCGCACGTGACCGACGCCGCCACCATGGCGGGCCTGGACCCGGCCACCCTCGCCGCCGTGCTGAGGCTGGCCGGGTCGGACGGCTTCGACCGCGTCCAAGAGCAGATCCGGCGTACCGGTGGCTGCTCCGACCCGATCCACCTGCAAGGCTCCATCGTCACCCGCGACGCGGCCACCGGACAGGTCTTGCACTCCTACTCCACCGACACCGAACCCGGCGGCCGACTTCACCTCGCCTGCGGCAACCGCCGCGCCTCCCGCTGCCCCGCCTGCGCCTGGACCTACGCGGGCGACACCTACCACCTCATCCGCGCCGGCCTCGTCGGCGACCCCGACAAGGGCACCCCTCACACCATCCGAGACCACCCGCGCGTGTTCGCCACCCTCACCGCGCCCTCGTTCGGTCCCGTCCACAACCGGCCCTGCGCCTGCGGCACTCGCCACACCGAGGACGCTCCCGAGCTGGGCACCCCGCTCGACCCCGCGTCGTACGACTACGCGGGCACGGTGCTGTGGAACAACCACGCCTCCGAGCTGTGGCGCTACTTCACGATCTACCTGCGCCGGGAGATCGCGAAGCGCGCCGGGCTCACCCAGAAAGCTGCTTGTGAGAAATCGCGGGTGTCCTTCGGCAAGGTCGCCGAGTACCAGAAGCGCGACGCCGTGCACTTCCATGCCGTGATCCGCTTCGACGGCCCCGAGGGACCCGACGACCCGCCGCCCGCTTGGGCCACCCTCGACCTCCTCACCGACGCCATCCGCGCCGCCGCAGCCCGCGTCGAAGTCGACGTGCCCCCGGCCGGGGACCAGCCGCCCGAACCCTGCGCTGGGGCACCCAGCTCGACGTACGCCCGATCCGCGCCTTCGGCGACGGCGAGGACATCACCGAACAGGCCGTCGCCTCCTACGTCGCCAAGTACGCCACCAAAGCCGCCGAGACCACCGGCATCGTCGACCGCCGCATCGGCAACAAGGAGGCCCTGGCCCTGCTCGGCGTACCCGACCATCCCGCCCGGCTCATCGCTGCATGCCTCGACCTGCACGCCCTCTACCCGGACCGCAAACTCCGCGACTGGGCACACATGCTCGGCTTCCGCGGCCACTTCTCCACCAAGTCCCGCCGCTACTCCACCACCCTCGGCGCCCTCCGCCAGGTCCGCGCCGACTACCGCGCCGCCCAGCAGCGCGCCGCCCTCGGCCTGCCCGACCCCGACGACACCGAGGCCACCACGCTCACCCTCGCCCACTGGACCTACGCCGGGCACGGCCACACCCCCGGCGAATCCTGGCTCGCTACCAACATCCGCCGGGACATCCAGCTCAACCGCGAGACCGCCCGCGAAGAGCTACCCGCCCTGCTCGACCTGGAAGGAGCCGCCGCATGACCTCCGCTGTGCCCGAGCTGCTGACCGTGCCTGAGGTGATGGCGCGGCTCAAGGTCGGTCGGACCAAGGTCTACGACCTGATCCGCACTCACCGCCTCGTCTCCATCAAAGTCGACGGGTGCCGGCGCATCCCGAACGACGCGGTCCGCGACTTCATCGCCAGCCGGATCGGGGAGGCTGCCTGATGGCCAAGCGGCGCCCCAACGGCGGTGGCACCATCACCAAGCGCAAGGACGGCCGCTACCAGGGGGCCGCGTACGTCACCGACACCGACGGCAACCGCGTACGGAAGTACGTCTACGGCTCCACTTGGGACGAGGCGAACAAGAAGCTCGGCAAGCTCCAGGATCAGGAGCGCAACGGCATCCCGGTGCCGTCCCGGTCCTGGACACTCGGCGAGTGGCTCTCGTACTGGCTGGAGCACATCGTCAAGCCGGAGCGGGAGCACAACACGTACAGCAAGTACGAGTCCAAAGTGCGGCTCTACCTGCTGCCGCACCTCGGAAAGAAGTCTCTGGTCAAGCTCACACCGGCACAGATCCGCACCTTCATGGCTGCGCTCAAGCGGGAGAAGGTCGGCCCTTCCGCTCGCTTCGAAGTACTCCGGGTGCTCCGCAACGCCCTCAACCGCGCCATCCGTGAGGAACTGGTGACGCGTAACGTCGCGCTCCTGGTCGACATGCCCAAGGTCACGAAGGACAAGGGCAAGGCGTGGAACGCGCGGGAGGCGATCACGTTCCTGCGTTCGGTCCGAGCTCACCGCCTCTACGCGGCCTGTGTCCTCGTGCTGGTCCTCGGCCTCCGCCGGAGCGAGGTGCTCGGGCTGCGCCAGCAGGACATCGACTTCGAGGCCGGCCACTTCACCCCGGTCAAGCAGGTGCAGCGGGTCAAGGGTGTCGGCCTGGTCCTCAAGGACCTCAAGACGGAGTCTTCACAGGCGGTGCTCCCGCTCCCGGAGTTCTGCGCCCGTGCCCTGGAGGACCGCCGGAGCTGCAAGAGCTGGAACGGAAGATCGCCGGTGAGCACTGGTCGCAGGAGCCGGACCATGACCTGATCTTCTCCTCCGAGCATGGCGGCATGATCGATCCGGTGGGCTTCTCCCGCACCTTCGATCGGCTCGTGAAGCGGGCCGGTGTGCGCCGCATCACGGTCCGCCTCGCCCGGCACACCTGCGGGACCCTACTCGCCTTCCTGAAGGTGCATCCCAAGGTGGCTCAGGCGATCCCCGGCACAGCCAGATCAGCATGACCATGGATGTCTACACGCACGTGGTGGGCGACAGCGAGCGGGAAGCGGTCGGCATGCTCGCCGAGCTTCTGGAAGATCCGCTCATCGGCTGATGTCACTCGTAGATGTCAAAGACCCCCAGTCTTGATCGACTGGGGGTCTTCGTGCTGGTGGGGCTAACAGGATTTGAACCTGTGGCCTCATCCTTATCAGGGATGCGCTCTAACCAACTGAGCTATAGCCCCGCCGCGCTGTGCGGTGTGTGTCCCGCGCGCTGACTCCTGAAGATTAGCGCACGACCGGGGCAGTCCCAAAATCGATAATCGGTGGAGGTTTGAAGCGGCCGTCAGCGAACCGGCTCGTCCGGCCTCACTCGTCCTCGGCCAGTGTCAGCTCCACTCCGCCGACGAAGCCCGCGGAGAGGTTGTAGATGAACGCGCCGAGTGTCGCGAGGGCCGTCGCCAGGACGACGTCGATGACCGCGATGATCGTGGCGAACAGCAGGACGTTGGGCAGCGACAGGAACGCCTGCAGGTCGAAGCCGTTGGACTCGTTCGAGCCGGTCGCCTCGGAGATCGTGCCGCCGACGGTCGAGAACACGCCCATCGCGTCCATGACCATCCACAGCACGGCGGACGCGACGATCGTGCAGATGCCCAGCGCGATGGAGAGCAGGAAGCTGACCTTCATCACGGACCACGGGTCGGCCTTGGCCACCCGCAGCCGGGCTTTGCGGACCCGGGGTGTGGTGCGCGCGCCGGTGCGCGGGCGCCGTACCGCGCCGGCGGGAGCGGGCGTCTGGTACGCCTGCGGCGGGTGGTAGGGCCCGGTGGATTGCTGAGGCTGGCGCTCCCCGGGGAGCGGGGACGCCGCCTGCTGTGCCCCGGCCGACTGGGCCGACGGCTGGGCGCCCGGAGCGGCCGGGCCCGCTCCAGCCGCGTACTGCTGGGTCTGCGGGCCTCGGGTGTCCGTCACAGTTCCCCCCTGGGATCCATGAGTGTCAGGCGAGTGCGAGTCGGTCGCGTGGGGTTTGATCGCCTGCAGGTTGGTCGTGTGCGAGTCCGTCGCAGGCGCGGCGGAGCCACGACCGCCGCCGTCCGTTTCCGTACCGGTCGAGGTACCGGCAGGGATACCGGCAGATCCGGCGCCCGTGGCTCCGCTCACGCTGACTCACTCCTCGTGCTACTCGGCCGAGGGCGCCTCACCCTCGTCCGTGCCGATGGTCGCGGCACCTTCGACGGTCTCGTCGACGGCAATGGCGCCGTCAACCTCCTCCGCCTCACGTCCCGCCTCGGCGTTACGTGCGATACCGACCACGGCATCGCGCTTGCCCAGATTGATCAGTTGGACGCCCATGGTGTCACGGCCCGTCTCCCTGACCTCGTTGACTCGCGTGCGAATCACACCGCCGGACAGCGTGATGGCGAGGATCTCGTCGGTCTCCTCGACCACCAGCGCGCCGACGAGCGATCCACGGTCCTCGACGATCTTGGCGGCCTTGATGCCGAGGCCGCCGCGACCCTGGACCCGGTACTCGTCAACAGCGGTCCGCTTCGCGTACCCGCCGTCGGTGGCAGTGAACACGAACGTACCGGGTCGAACAACATTCATCGAGAGCAGTTCGTCTCCCGCACGGAAACTCATGCCCTTGACGCCCGAGGTCGCGCGGCCCATGGGGCGCAGCGACTCGTCCGTCGCGGTGAACCTGATCGACTGCGCCTTCTTGCTGATCAGCAGCAGATCGTCGTCGGGCGACACGAGTTCGGCTCCGATCAGTTCGTCGTCGGAACCGTCCTCCCTTTCACGGAGATTGATCGCGATCACGCCGCCGGAGCGAGGCGAATCGTAATCCTTCAGCGGCGTCTTCTTGACCAGACCGGCCTTCGTGGCCAGGACCAGATACGGCGCCGCCTCGTAGTCGCGGATCGCGAGGATCTCGGCGATCGCCTCGTCCGGCTGGAAGGCCAGCAGGTTGGCGACATGCTGGCCGCGCGCGTCCCGGCCGGCGTCCGGCAGCTCGTAGGCCTTGGCCCGGTACACCCGGCCCTTGTTGGTGAAGAACAGCAGCCAGTGGTGGGTCGTCGAGACGAAGAAGTGGTCGACGATGTCGTCTTCCTTCAGCTTCGTACCGCGTACGCCCTTGCCGCCGCGCTTCTGCGCCCGGTAGTCGTCCGTCTTGGTCCGCTTGACGTAACCGCCGCGCGTGACCGTGACGACGATGTCCTCCTCGGCGATGAGGTCCTCGATGGACATGTCACCGTCGTAGGGGATCAGCTGGGTCTTGCGGTCGTCGCCGTACTTCTCGACGATCGCGGCGAGTTCCTCGCTGACGATTCCGCGCTGGCGGATCGGCGAGGCGAGGATCTCGTTGTACTCGTTGATCTTCGCCTGGAGCTCGTCGTGCTCCTGGACGATCTTCTGGCGCTCCAGGGCGGCCAGTCGGCGCAGCTGCATCTCGAGGATGGCGTTGGCCTGGATCTCGTCGATCTCCAGGAGCTCCATCAGGCCCCCGCGCGCGATTTCGACGGTGTCGCTACGCCGGATCAGCGCGATGACCTCGTCGATGGCGTCCAGGGCCTTCAGCAGACCGCGCAGGATGTGCGCCCGCTCCTCGGCCTTGCGCAGCCTGAAGCGCGTACGGCGGACGATGACCTCGATCTGGTGCGTCACCCAGTGGCGGATGAACGCGTCCAGGGACAGCGTGCGCGGCACACCGTCGACCAGCGCCAGCATGTTGGCGCCGAAGTTCGTCTGCAGGTCGGTGTGCTTGTAGAGGTTGTTCAGTACGACCTTGGCGACCGCGTCCCGCTTCAGGACGATGACGAGGCGCTGGCCCGTGCGGGAGCTCGTCTCGTCGCGGACGTCCGCGATGCCGCCGATCTTGCCGTCCTTCACCAGATCGGCGATCTTCTGCGCGAGGTTGTCGGGGTTGACCTGGTACGGCAGCTCCGTGACCACCAGGCACTGGCGGCCCTGGATCTCCTCGACCTCGACGACCGCGCGCATGGTGATCGAGCCGCGGCCGGTGCGGTAGGCCTCCTCGATGCCCTTACGGCCCACCACCAGGGCGCCGGTCGGGAAATCGGGGCCCTTGATGCGCTCGATGAGCGCGTCCAGCAGCTCCTCGTGGCTGGCCTCCGGGTGCTCCAGGTACCACTGGGCGCCGGCCGCGACCTCGCGCAGGTTGTGCGGCGGGATGTTGGTGGCCATGCCGACCGCGATACCGGCCGAGCCGTTGATCAGCAGGTTCGGGAAACGGGCGGGCAGGACGGTCGGCTCCTGGGAGCGGCCGTCGTAGTTGTCCGTGAAGTCGACGGTCTCCTCGTCGATGTCGCGGACCATCTCCATCGACAGCGGCGCCATCTTGCACTCGGTGTAGCGCATGGCCGCTGCCGGGTCGTTGCCCGGGGAGCCGAAGTTGCCGTTGGAGTCGACGAGCGGCATGCGCATCGCCCACGGCTGGGCCAGGCGGACCAGCGCGTCGTAGATGGAGCTGTCGCCGTGGGGGTGGTAGTTGCCCATGACGTCGCCCACGACACGCGCGCACTTGTAGAAGCCGCGCTCGGGGCGGTAGCCGCCGTCGTACATCGCGTACAGGACGCGGCGGTGGACGGGCTTGAGTCCGTCCCGGACGTCCGGCAGGGCGCGGGAGACGATGACGGACATCGCATAGTCGAGGTAGGAGCGCTGCATCTCCGTCTCGAGCCCGACGGGCTCGACGCGGAGGGCCAGGCCCTCTTCTTCAGGCGTGACTGGAGTGTTCTCGTCGGCCATAGCTGGTGAAGATCCTTCCTGGTGCGGTCAGCTGAGACCGACTCAGATGTCGAGGAAGCGGACGTCCTTGGCGTTGCGCTGGATGAACTGGCGGCGCGCCTCGACGTCCTCGCCCATCAGGACCGAGAAAAGCTCGTCGGCCTGGGCGGCGTCGTCCAGGGTGACCTGGCCGAGGACGCGGTGCTCCTGGTCCATCGTGGTGATGCGCAGCTCCTCGGCGTTCATCTCGCCGAGACCCTTGAAGCGCTGGATCGAGTCCTCCCTGATCCGCTTGCCACGCTGGCGGCCCATCTCGATCAGCGCGTCGCGCTCGCGGTCGGAGTACGCGTACTCGACGTCCTCCCGGCCCCACTTGATCTTGTAAAGCGGGGGACGGGACAGGAACACATGGCCCGCCTCGACCAGCGGCCGCATGAAGCGAAACAGGAAGGTCAGCAGCAGGGTGTTGATGTGCTGGCCGTCGACGTCGGCGTCCGCCATGAGGATGATCTTGTGGTAGCGGAGCTTCTCGATGTCGAAGTCCTCGTGGACCCCGGTGCCGAAGGCGGAGATCAACGCCTGGATCTCCTGGTTCTGCAGGATCTTGTCGATCCGCGCCTTCTCGACGTTGAGGATCTTGCCTCGGATCGGGAGGATCGCCTGGTACTCCGGGTTGCGGCCGGACTTGGCCGAGCCGCCGGCGGAGTCACCCTCGACGATGAAGATCTCGCACTTGATGGGGTCGTTCGACTGGCAGTCCGACAGCTTGCCCGGCAGCGACGCGCTCTCCAGCAGCCCCTTGCGGCGGGTCAGGTCACGGGCCTTGCGGGCCGCCACGCGCGCGGTGGCCGCCTGGATGCCCTTGCGGACGATGTCCGCGGCCTCGTTCGGGTTGCGGTCCAGCCAGTCGTTGAGGTGCTCGTAGACCACCTTCTGTACGAAGGTCTTCGCCTCCGTGTTGCCCAGCTTGGTCTTGGTCTGGCCCTCGAACTGGGGCTCGCTCAGCTTGATCGAGATGATCGCCGTCAGACCCTCGCGGATGTCGTCACCCGTGAGGTTGTCGTCCTTCTCCCGCAGCAGCTTCTTGTCGCGCGCGTACTTGTTGATGAGCGAGGTCAGCGCGGCGCGGAAGCCCTCTTCGTGCGTACCGCCCTCGTGGGTGTGGATGATGTTGGCGAACGAGTACACGCCCTCGGTGTAGCCGTTGTTCCACTGCATCGCGACCTCGACGGACAGGTTCTTCTCCTTGTCCTCCGCCTCGAGGTCGATGACCGACGGGTGCACCACATCTCCCTTGCGGGAGTTGAGGTACGTCACGAAGTCGACGATGCCGCCCTCGTAGTGGTACGTGACCGTCTTGGGCTCGGCCTTCTCGTCCGCGCCCGCCTCGTCCGCACCGGCCGTGGCCTTGGCCGACTCGCGCTCGTCAGTGAGTTTGATCGTCAAACCCTTGTTGAGAAACGCCATCTCCTGGAAGCGCCGCGAGAGCGTCTCGAAGGAGTAGTCGGTGGTCTCGAAGATGTCCGGGTCGGCCCAGAAGGTCACCGACGTGCCGGTCTCCTCCGTGGCCTCGTGCTGGGCGAGCGGGGCGGTCGGGACGCCCATCTTGTAGTCCTGCGTCCAGCGGTAGCCGTCGGTCTTGACCTCGACGGAGACCTTGCTCGACAGGGCGTTCACGACCGAGACGCCGACACCGTGCAGACCACCGGAGACCGCGTAGCCGCCGCCGCCGAACTTGCCGCCCGCGTGCAGCACGGTCAGCACGACCTCGACGGCCGGCTTGCCTTCGGAGGGGACGATGCCCACCGGGATACCACGGCCGTTGTCGACGACCCGCACCCCGCCGTCGGCGAGGATCGTGACGTCGATGGTGTCCGCATGCCCGGCCAGCGCCTCGTCGACGGAGTTGTCGACGACCTCCTGCACAAGGTGGTGCAGTCCGCGCTCACCGGTCGAGCCGATGTACATGCCGGGTCGCTTGCGGACGGCGTCCAGACCCTCGAGGACGGTGATGGCGCTGGCGTCGTACGAAGCCGTGACCTCGCCGTTCAAGGCGATGGCCGCGGCGTTCACGTCGGCGTCGGTGGACGGGATGTTCTCGTTGGGGTTGCCGGAATCGGCCACGAAGCGCCCTTTCTGGCACAGCACGAGCCGGGCTCGTCGGCGGGTTGCCGGAGCGGCTGCGGCATGTTGCGTTGGTAAGCCTTGATCAGCGTTGCTCAGCTTTTCCCGGACGTCCCCACGACGGGGGCGGGATTGCCCTCCAGTCTACCGGTAGCGCCGACAGTGATGGGGGTTTGCGGGCACCTGAGTCCTCATGTGGCGCCCTGAACCATCCTCGGCCGGGTCCCGATATGCGGATGGGGGCTCCAAGAGGCTCACAGAGGCACTCAGCGCTTCCGGATGTCAACCCTTTGCTACTCCAGGGCCAGGCCGATATTCGCAACTGTGTCCGGTCATGCGGCAGTAGGCGTTCCGCGGTCGCACCGACGCACCTACGACGGCACCGACGTGATGTCGGTCACTCCTGGCAGACCCGGGCGGCCAGGTCACCCATAGGTGTCGCCGGGGCCCCTGCTGCCGGGCGCACGCAGCGGGCCGTAGCGGCGGGCGGGGCCGCCGGGCCCGTACACCTTGATCTGCCTCACCGCGCCGTGACCGAGGTCCTCGTTGAGGCGGGCGACCAGCGTGGGCGCGAGCAGCCGCAGGTTCGTCGCCCAGGCCGTGGAGTCACACCGCACGACCAGCACCCGCTCGTCCTCGTCGTACTTCTCCGGAATGCAGTGCTTGGCCACGTCCTCGCCGACGATCTGCGGCCAGCGGCCCATCACGCCGCCCACCGCGGCCGGGGCCTCCCAGCCCCGCTCGCTGATCAGCCGGTTGATCGCCGCGCCGAGCGCCATCGGGTCACGGCCGTCGGCGCGCGCCCCGGAACGCAGGCCGCCACGCCGCGCCTGCTTCTTCTGCTGCGCCGCGTCCCCACGCGCGCGTGCCTGCTCCTTCGCCGCCCGCAGCGCGACCCGCGCGAGGTCGACGCCGGAAGGGGTCCCCTTGGGTGCCGGTTCATCGGTGGTCATACGCGCTCCACCGTCCCGTCCGACACCGTGTACCGCACCCCCGCCAGCACATGCGGTACGTCGTCGTCGACCGCAGCCGTCACCAGCACCTGCTCGCCGGGCGCGACCAGCTCGGCCAAGCGCTCGCGCCGGCGGGTGTCCAGCTCCGCGAAGACATCGTCGAGGATCAGCACAGGCTCGTTGCCCTCGGCGCGCAGCAGGTCGTACGACGCGAGGCGCAGCGCCAGCGCATAGGACCAGGACTCCCCATGGGAGGCGTATCCCTTGGCAGGCAGCTCACCGAGTTTGAGAATCAAATCGTCCCGATGGGGCCCTACGAGGGTGACGCCCCGCTCGATCTCCTGCTTACGGGCCTCGGCCAGCGCGGCAATCAGCTGCTCGAAGAGGGCCTCCCGGGTGTGCGCGTCGCCCGGGGACGACGCCTTGTACTCCAGGGCGACCGGGCCGCCCCCAGGAGCCAGCTGCTCGTACGCCTTGTCGGCGAGCGGCTGAAGCGCGGCGATCAGATCGAGGCGCTGGGCGAGCAGCTCGGCGCCCGCGCGCGCGAGGTGCTGATCCCATACGTCGAGGGTGGACAGGTCCATCGAGCGGCCCCCGTGTCGGCGGGCCAGCGCGGCCGACTTCAGCAGCGTGTTCCGCTGCCTGAGGACACGCTCGTAGTCGGAGCGCACGCCGGCCATGCGCGGCGAACGGGCGGTGATCAGCTCGTCGAGGAAGCGGCGCCGCTCCCCGGGGTCGCCCTTCACCAGGGCGAGGTCCTCGGGCGCGAACATCACAGTGCGCACGATGCCGAGCACATCACGGGGCCTGACCTGCGAGGACCTGTTGATGCGGGCGCGGTTGGCCTTGCCGGGGTTCAGCTCCAGCTCGACCAGCTGCTGCCGGTCGCCCTGGCGGACCTGCGCGCGGATGATCGCGCGGTCGGCACCCATGCGGACGAGGGGGGCGTCGGAGGCGACCCGGTGGCTGCCGAGGGTGGCGAGGTAGCCGACGGCCTCGACGAGATTCGTCTTGCCCTGCCCATTGGGCCCGACGAAGGCAGTGACGCCCGGGTCGAGCGGGACCTCGACCCGGGCATACGAGCGGAAGTCGGCCAGCGACAGATGCGTGACGTGCATGGTGGTGCGCCGGCCTCCCCCGGTGTCCTGTATTGCTCGTTACTTCTTCTCGACTGCGTGGCCGCCGAACTGGTTCCGCAGCGCCGCGATCATCTTCATCTGCGGAGAGTCCTCCTGACGCGACGCGAACCGCGCGAAGAGGGAAGCCGTGATCGCGGGCAGCGGCACGGCGTTGTCGATGGCGGCTTCCACAGTCCAGCGGCCCTCGCCGGAGTCCTGTGCATAACCCTTGAGCTGCTCCAGATGCTCGTCCTCGTCGAGGGCGTTGACCGCAAGGTCGAGCAGCCAGGAGCGGATGACAGTGCCCTCCTGCCAGGACCGGAAGACCTCCCGGACGTCGGTCACGGAGTCGACCTTCTCCAGCAGCTCCCAGCCCTCGGCGTAGGCCTGCATCATCGCGTACTCGATGCCGTTGTGGACCATCTTCGCGAAGTGGCCCGCGCCGACCTTGCCGGCGTGCACCGACCCGAAGTCGCCCTTCGGCTTGAGCGCGTCGAAGATCGGCTGCACCTTGGCGACGTTCTCCGCGTCGCCGCCGTACATCAGCGCGTAGCCGTTCTCCAGGCCCCAGACGCCGCCGGAGACGCCGCAGTCGACGAAGCCTATGCCCTTGGCGGCCAGCTCCTCGGCGTGCTTCTCGTCGTCCGTCCAGCGCGAGTTACCGCCGTCCACGACGACATCACCGGGCTCCAGCAGCTCGGCGAGCTCGTCGATGGTCGACTGGGTGGGTGCACCGGCCGGGACCATCACCCACACGACCCGCGGGCCCGTCAGCTTGCCCACAAGCTCTTCGAGGCTGTGGACATCCGCGAGGTCCGGGTTGCGGTCGTATCCGACGACGGTGTGGCCCGCGCGGCGTATCCGCTCGCGCATGTTGCCGCCCATCTTGCCGAGGCCGACGAGACCGAGCTCCATCAGTTGTGTTCCTTAGGTTGCTGTGGCGTGTGAGGCACCTTCGTACCCACGTCCGAGCCTAAACCCGGACTGTCACGCACACCTGTGGGCATACGCGCTCATACGTAGCCCCTCACCTGCGGCTTTCGACGGCCGGGCGGGCCTGGTCGTCCACTCGGAACGCACAGCCTGTGGACAACTGGGGGCAGCGTCAGCCGCTCAGGCGCACCGGCATACTGCGAGCTTGTGGGGGGATAACCCCCACACCCCCAGCAGTCGCCGCGGCTGGCCCGGTTCACACGCTCAGCCACTCAGACGCACAGGCATGATCAGGTACTTGTAGGCCTCGTCCGCCTCGGCATCCAGCGCCGGCTTGCCGCTGAGCAGCGCGGGCTTCGTGGACGTCGTGAACGACAGCTGGGCCACCGGGGAGTCGATGGCGCTCAGTCCGTCCAGCAGGAACGTCGGGTTGAAGGCGATCGAGATGTCGTCGCCCTCCAGCTGGGCGTCCACCCGTTCCACAGCCTGTGCGTCGTCGCTGGAGCCGGCCTCCAGGATGAGCACGCCCTGCTCGAAGCTGAGCCGCACCGGAGTGTTCCGCTCGGCGACCAGGGCCACACGCTTGACGGCTTCCACGAAGGGCGCGGTCTCGATCACGGCGACGGAGTTGAACTCGGTCGGGAACAGCGTGCGGTACTTCGGGAGGTCGCCCTCCAGGAGGCGGGTCGTCGTACGTCGACCGGCGCCCTCGAAGCCGATCAGACCCTCGCCCGCGCCCGAGCCGGACAGCGCCAGGATCACGCTGTCACCGCTGGTCAGCGCCTTGGCCGTGTCCAGGAGCGTCTTGGCGGGCACCAGGGCGACCGCAGAGGCGTCCGGGTTCTCCGGCTTCCAGAGGAACTCGCGGACCGCGAAGCGGTAGCGGTCGGTCGAGGCCAGGGTGACCCGGTCGCCCTCGATCTCGATGCGCACACCGGTGAGGACGGGCAGCGTGTCGTCACGACCGGCGGCGATGGCGACCTGGGCGGCCGCGGCGGCGAAGACCTCGCCGGGGACCGTGCCCGTGGCGTTCGGCATCTGCGGCAGCGCCGGGTACTCCTCCACAGGCAGGGTGTGGAGTGTGAAGCGCGAGGAGCCGCAGACCACCGTCGCCCGTACACCGTCTGTGGAAATCTCCACCGGCCGGTTGGGGAGGGCGCGGGAGATGTCGGCGAGCAGTCGGCCCGAGACGAGGACCGTGCCCTCCTCCTCGACCTCCGCCTCCACCGACACGCGCGCGGAGACCTCGTAGTCGAAGCTGGACAGGCTCAGCTGGCCGTCCTCGGCCTTCAGCAGCAGGCCGGCGAGGACAGGCGCCGGCGGACGGGCCGGGAGGCTGCGCGCCGCCCAGGCCACTGCCTCCGCGAGTACGTCGCGTTCCACCCGGATCTTCACTGTTGCCGCCTCCTGCTGTTGCCGGCGCTTCTCGCCCTGCCTGGCTTCGTCGTCTGTCTCGGTGTCGCGGGCCCCTGGGACGGGAAGGACACCGGGGAACAGTCTGACGCACAGCACTGACAGTAGGTGCCTCTCGGGGTCAAGTCGTGACGAGGGGCAGCAGGGCGCCGAAGAGCGAGTTGTGCACAGGGCCCTCTTCGAAACGGATTCCCAGCTCTCTCTAGTTGGGAGTAGTAGTAGGGCCTGTGGATACCGTGGATAACTACGTTATCCCAGCTCAGGGCGGAAATTTTGTCCACGGCGCCTGTGGGCGGAGGCAGTGGACAACTGAACACTTCTGTGGAGAACGGAAAGTTCTGCACACCCCATGCACAGGGTGGGGCGAGTTCTCCCCAGCGCCGTCCCCAGCTTTACCCATGTTTCCCACAGCCCAACCCGGCAGCTTTGTGTGACGCCTTTCACTCGGCCTGGTGAGCAGGCGCGTCGCGTTGCCGAACAGTGGACAGAGCTGTGGAGAAGGTAGGCGTCACTGGGGACAACCTTCCCCGGCCTGTGGGTGGCCGGTGGACAACTCCGTGCACAGTCTGTGGATCGCCTGCCTGTCCACAGACTGTGGAGATCCTTCGTCCACCGGTCCACAACCACCTGACCTGGTCTGATGGTCCTTCAACAGGTCAGGCTGTGGACACGATCTGGACAACTTCGCAGTCCCCAGGATGTGGACGGCAGAAAGTCACCGAATCTGTGGAGAGCGGCCGTAACTCGGCTCGTAATCGAACCGCGGGTGGCCGACGAACGACGAAGGGCGCCCGGGGACCTCGTCCCGGGGCGCCCTCAGAGGCGTAGGACGGCTGCCGTCAGCCGTTCTTGATGCGGTTCGTCAGCTCGGTGACCTGGTTGTAGATGGAGCGCCGCTCGGCCATCAGATTGCGGATCTTGCGGTCGGCGTGCATCACCGTCGTGTGGTCGCGGCCGCCGAACAGCGCGCCGATCTTCGGCAGGGACAGGTCCGTCAGCTCGCGGCACAGGTACATGGCGATCTGCCGGGCCGTCACCAGCGCGCGCCCGCGCGAGGTTCCGCACAGATCCTCGACCGTGAGGCCGAAGTAGTCGGCGGTCGCGCTCATGATGGCCGTCGAGGTGATCTCGGGGGCGGTGTCCTCGCCGCCGGGGATCAGGTCCTTCAGGACGATCTCCGTCAGGCCCAGGTCCACCGGCTGCCGGTTGAGCGACGCGAACGCCGTCACCCGGATCAGCGCGCCCTCCAGCTCGCGGATGTTGCGCGAGATCCGCGAGGCGATGAACTCCAGTACCTCCGGCGGGGCGTTGAGCTGCTCCTGCACCGCCTTCTTGCGCAGAATCGCGATCCGCGTCTCCAGCTCGGGCGGCTGGACGTCGGTGATCAGGCCCCACTCGAAACGGTTCCGCAACCGGTCCTCCAGCGTCACCAGCTGCTTGGGCGGCCGGTCGCTGGAGAGCACGATCTGCTTGTTGTCGTTGTGGAGCGTGTTGAAGGTATGGAAGAACTCCTCCTGCGTCGACTCCTTGTCCGCCAGGAACTGGATGTCGTCGACGAGCAGGATGTCCATCTCGCGGTACCGCTTGCGGAAGCTGTCGCCCTTGCCGTCGCGGATGGAGTTGATGAACTCGTTGGTGAACTCCTCCGAGCTCACGTACCGCACACGCGTGCCCGGGTAGAGGCTCCGCGCGTAGTGTCCGATCGCGTGCAGCAGGTGCGTCTTGCCGAGCCCTGACTCCCCGTAGATGAACAGGGGGTTGTACGCCTTGGCCGGCGCCTCGGCGACGGCCACCGCAGCCGCGTGCGCGAAGCGGTTCGAGGCGCCGATGACGAACGTGTCGAAGAGGTATTTGGGGTTCAGTCGCGCGGTCGGCTCACCGGGGCCGGTCGCCGGCGCGGGCTGCGCCGCCAGCGGGCCTGGCGCGCCACTGGACGCGGGCAGCGAGGTGCCCGCCGGGCCGCGGTGCGCGGGCCCGGCGCTGCCCTGCTGCTCGGGCAGTTCCCGCCGGGCGTCGCGCTGGTCGTAGTCGCCGCGTGACGGGTCGTAGTCGGAGCGCTGCTGGTCGTACGACGGGCGCTCCATGCCCTGTTGGCGGTACTCCTGCGAGGGCAATCCGTACGAGTCCTGCGACGGGGATCCGTAGGAGTCGCGGGACGGTGATCCGTAGGAGTCCTGTGCGTGGGATCCGTACGAGTCCTGCGACGGTGATCCGTACGCGTCCTGTGCGTGGGATCCGTACGAGTCCTGCGGCGGCGTTGCATAGGGGTCCCGTTCCGGGAAGCCGAGCCGCGGCTGCTGCCAGCTGTACTCGTCCTGCGCCGACCGCGGCCAGGCGCCCGGCTCGGGGCGCTGGTACTCCGCCGGGTAGGCGGGGCGGGCCGTGGGGAGCTGGTCGCCGGACGTTCCGGGGCGCTGTTCGGAGCGGTGCCGGCCGTAGCCCTCGTACTGGCCGGACGGAGCGGGGAGTTCCGGCTCGTCGTAGCGCGGCTGGGGCTGGGTGGGGGGTGCCGGCGGGGCCGGGGTCTCGCCGACGGAGTCGTCGACGGTGATCGCGATGCGGATCGGGCGGCCGCACTCACGGCTCAGCGTCTCGCTCACGATCGGGGCGAGGCGGCCCTCGAGCACGCCCTTCGCGAACTCGTTCGGTACGGCCAGCAGGGCGGTGTCGGCGACCAGCGCGAGGGGCTGGCAGCGCCGGATCCAGTGCTCGTCCTTGGCTTCGACGTCCTGCCCGCGGCCGTCACCGAGAAGCTGCTCGAGAACTCGTGGCCACACTGCGGCAAGATCGGCAGGTACGTCAGCCACAGGGCACGCTCTCTCACGGGTCCCACGAACGTGTGGTTGTGGGACGGGTCGGGATGTAAGTCGGGTTCCGCAGGGATAAGGGAACGAATCGGAGTCCAGCCACGGTAGTCAGGGCGACCGCTGTGGTTCAAGTTATTGTCCCCAGCCTGTGGATAGTGTCTCCCCGCGGCCGCCGGTTTGACCGGATGGCGTAGCCCCGCGTACCGTAACCAGGTCGAGTTGTCGATGGCTGCTGCCGCCTGCCTCCGATGGGCACAGATCGCGTCAAGGTGATCGGAAAGCGGTGCACTCGGGCGTAACGCGAGCTACTCGTGGGCGCACGGTGACAGCCAGGACGGCACCCCGCCACCACCGATTTCTTTCTGGAGCCCCCGAGTGAGCAAGCGCACCTTCCAGCCGAACAACCGTCGTCGCGCGAAGACCCACGGCTTCCGGCTGCGTATGCGCACCCGTGCCGGCCGCGCGATTCTCGCGTCCCGCCGTAGCAAGGGTCGCGCCCGTCTGTCCGCCTGATTCCGGTCAGGTCATGACGTCGTGCTGCCCACCGAGAACCGGCTGAGGCGGCGCGAGGACTTCGCGACCGCGGTTCGACGAGGACGCCGGGCCGGACGCCCACTTCTCGTCGTCCACCTTCGTAGCGGTGCCACGGACCCGCACGCGCCTGGGGAGAGCGCTCCCCCGACGCGTGCGGGTTTCGTCGTGAGCAAGGCCGTGGGTGGCGCCGTCGTGCGCAACAAAGTCAAGCGCAGACTTCGCCATCTGATGCGTGAGCGAGTCGACCAGCTGCCCCCCGGTAGCCTGGTAGTCGTACGAGCGCTGCCCGGTGCGGGTGACGCTGAACATGCACAGCTGGCCCGAGACCTGGATGCCGCTCTTCAGCGGTTGCTGGGAGGGGGCGCGCGATGAAGTACCCGCTGCTGGCGCTGATCAAGCTGTACCAGTGGACGATCAGCCCGCTGCTCGGGCCGGTGTGCAAGTACTACCCGTCGTGTTCCCACTACGGCTACACGGCTATTGACCGGCACGGTGCCCTCAAGGGCACCGCACTCACGGCCTGGCGCATCCTGCGCTGCAATCCGTGGTCGCTGGGTGGTGTGGACCATGTCCCGCCGCGCAAGCGTCCGCGGTGGCACGAACTGCTGCGCAACGCATGGCGCGCACGCAAGGGCGGGCCCTCCGCCGCCGAAACGGCCACCGAAGAGAATGTTTCTTCGAGCAACGTTCCTTCGAGCCCGGCCGCAGAGACCTCGTCCCATGCCCAAGGAGCATGATTAGTGGACACGATTGCCAGCCTCTTCAGCTTCATCACCACACCCGTTTCGTGGGTCATCGTTCAGTTCCACTCGCTGTACGGTGCGATCTTCGGCCCTGACACGGGCTGGGCCTGGGGCCTGTCCATCGTGTCTCTGGTGGTCCTGATCCGTA
This sequence comes from Streptomyces sp. NPDC127197, assembly GCF_042672405.1. NCBI lineage: Bacteria > Bacillati > Actinomycetota > Actinomycetes > Kitasatosporales > Streptomycetaceae > Streptomyces > Streptomyces sp. NPDC127197. The sequence continues at coordinate 66,026 of NZ_JBHXVG010000006.1, forward strand.
TCTGCCTGATCCCGCTCTTCGTGAAGCAGATCAAGGCGACCCGGGCCATGCAGACGCTCCAGCCCGAGATGAAGAAGATCCAGGAGCGCTACAAGAGCGACAAGCAGCGTCAGTCCGAAGAGATGATGAAGCTGTACAAGGAGACGGGCACCAACCCGCTCTCCTCGTGCCTTCCCATCCTGGCGCAGTCGCCGTTCTTCTTCGCCCTGTACCACGTGCTCAACAGCATCGCGCAGAACAAAAAGGTCGGCGTGATCAACGACCGGTTGCTGGAGAGCGCGCAGCAGGCCCATATCTTCGGTGCTCCGCTGGCCGCGAAGTTCACGGACAGCTCCGCCAAGGTCGAGGCACTCGGCTACTCGATCACCGATGTGCGGGTCGTCACCGCCATCATGATCGTCTTGATGTCGCTGTCGCAGTTCTACACGCAGCGTCAGCTGATGACGAAGAACGTCGACACCACGGTGAAGACGCCGTTCATGCAGCAGCAGAAGATGCTGATGTACGTCTTCCCCGTCATCTTCGCCGTCTTCGGCATCAACTTCCCGGTCGGTGTCCTCGTCTACTGGCTGACCACCAACGTGTGGACCATGGGCCAGCAGATGTACGTCATCCACAACAACCCGACCCCGGGTTCCAAGGCCCAGGCCGCCTACCTGGACCGCCTGTACAAGCACGTCACGCACCACGGCAAGGCCCGCAACCGGCGTGAGCGCGCCATCGTGAAGGCCATCGTCGCCAAGGGGCGCGACCGCAACGACTACGAGCGCAAGTTCATCAACGGACTGAGCAAGGCGGGCCTCGCGGCCCAGGCCGACGGCTCCGTTGTGAAGAGCGAGGCTGCCGTGGCCACCGTGACCGAGGACGGTACGCCGGCCACCGCCGCTCCCAAGCGGCAGCAGCCCAAGCGGCAGCCCAAGTCCAAGCGCCAGGCCGGCGGACCGAAGCCTGCCGGAGGTGCCGAGAAGACGTCCTCGCCGTCGACCTCGCTGAGCAAGTCCGGCGACCCGGAGGACGCCAAGCCGGCGGGGTCCGCTGGGAAGGCGGCCCCCAAGTCCGGAGGCGGTTCCCGCAGCCGGGCCCAGTCCGGCCAGCGCAAGGGTCCGCAGCGGCCCAAGTCCTCGTCCAAGAAGTAAGAAGGAGTCCATCCCGTGACGGAAGGCACCACCTCCGCCGCTACCGAGGGTGCAGACACCCTGACCCGCCTGGAGCAGGAGGGCGACATCGCGGCGGACTACCTCGAGGGTCTGCTGGACATCGCTGATCTCGACGGCGATATCGACATGGACGTCGAGGGTGACCGCGCTGCTGTCTCGATCATCAGCGACACGGGGAGCCGCGACCTGCAGAAGCTGGTCGGCCGGGACGGTGAGGTGCTGGAGGCGCTTCAGGAGCTCACGCGCCTGGCCGTGCACCGGGAGACCGGTGACCGCAGTCGGCTGATGCTGGACATCGCGGGCTACCGGGCCAAGAAGCGCTCCGAGCTTTCCGAGCTGGGCGCCAAGGCCGCCGCCGAGGCCAAGAGCAGCGGCTCGCCCGTGAAGCTCAAGCCGATGACGCCGTTCGAGCGCAAGGTCGTCCACGACGCGGTCAAGGCCGCTGGTCTGCGCAGCGAGTCCGAGGGCGAGGAGCCCGAGCGCTTCGTCGTCGTTCTGCCTGCCTGATTGGTCCCTACGCTCCACCGGCCCCGTCTGTTGCGCAGACGGGGCCGAACTTTGTCAGCCTGGTGGTCAGCGCCCAGTGCGCTTTTGCAGTACGGAAGGACGGTCCCCCGTGACGGAGGCAGCGGAGCTCCCCCCTGCGCCCGAGCAGGCACGCGACGTGTTCGGTGATCGCTTCGCGGATGCGGTGAGGTACGCCGAGCTCTTGGCCGAGGCCGGAGTGCAGCGTGGGCTCATCGGCCCGCGTGAGGTGCCCCGTCTCTGGGAGCGGCATCTACTGAACTGCGCCGTACTCTCGGAGGTCGTTCCCGAGGGCGTGACTGTGTGCGACGTGGGTTCCGGTGCCGGTCTGCCCGGGATTCCCCTGGCGCTGGTGCGGGACGACTTGAAGATCACGTTGCTCGAGCCGCTGCTCAGGCGGACGAACTTCCTGACCGAGGTCGTGGAGCTGCTGGGCCTCGATCATGTGACCGTCGTGCGCGGCCGTGCCGAGGAGGTCATGGGCAAGCTGCCGCCGGTCCATGTGGTGACGGCACGGGCTGTGGCTCCGCTGGATCGGCTGGCCACCTGGGGGATTCCGTTGCTGCGCCCGTACGGCGAGATGCTCGCGCTCAAGGGCGACACCGCGGAGGAGGAGCTGAAGAGCGCGGCCACTGCTCTGAGCAAGCTCGGTGCGGTTCAGACGTCCATCCTGCATGTCGGTGAGGGTGTGGTGGATCCGATGTCCACGGTCGTGCGTGTGGAGGTCGGGGAGAGCCCGGGCGGTGTGCGGTTCGCGGCGAAGCGTGCGAAGGCGGCACGTACGGGGCGGGCGCGGAGGCGGCGCTGAGATCGGTGTGTGCTGGGCCGTGGTGCCGTTCTCCTGAGGTGCCTGCTGATCCGCCCTGAGGGTGAGACGTACTCCACACAAGCTGCCAAACCTATGCATGACGGAGTGTCGCGACAGTCCGGCCCCGGTCGCTGTGCATCGTGTTTCACGTGAAACGTCGCTCACTGCTCCACGGCATCATCGGCCGCGGCCGCGCCGCGGCCGAACCTCGTGACCGCAAGCCTCTCGGTTCCCTGGGCGGGGAGGCTCCTCCCGATTCGGGTGACACTCCGTCTCCCTCCAGAGGCATGGAGTTGTCCACAGCGGTGGATTTCTCCACAGAACACCAGGCCTCACTGGTTCGCGACCCCGAAGACATGGGAGGCTCTGTTCATTGCGAGCCTGAAGTCGAGGAGAGTGAATCCTTGCGGTCCGACGCCAACATCGCGGGACCGATGACCGATCCGGTCCCCGGTCCCCGTACCGAGTCGCCGGGGGAGGATGTTTCACGTGAAACACCGCCCCCGATGGACGACACTCCCATCGGTCGTGCTGCCCAACTGGCGGTCGAGGCTCTGGGCCGGGCCGGTGAGGGTCTGCCACGACCCGAACAGACCCGTGTCATCGTCGTGGCCAACCAGAAGGGTGGGGTCGGCAAGACGACGACGACCGTCAACCTGGCTGCTTCGCTGGCTCTGCACGGCGGCCGGGTCCTGGTGATCGACCTTGACCCGCAGGGCAACGCGTCCACCGCTCTGGGGATCGACCATCACGCCGAAGTTCCTTCCATCTACGACGTGTTGATCGAGAGCAAGCCGCTCTCGGAGGTCGTTCAGCCGGTCCCCGATGTCGAGGGTCTCTTCTGCGCGCCTGCCACGATCGATCTCGCCGGTGCGGAGATCGAGCTGGTGTCCCTGGTGGCGCGGGAGAGCCGTCTCCAGCGAGCGATCCAGTCCTACGAGCAGCCACTGGACTACATCCTCATCGACTGCCCGCCGTCACTCGGTCTGCTCACGGTCAACGCGCTGGTGGCCGGCCAGGAGGTCCTCATCCCGATTCAGTGCGAGTACTACGCGCTGGAGGGGCTGGGGCAGCTGCTGCGCAACGTCGACCTGGTGCGGGGACACCTCAACCCTTCGCTGCATGTATCGACGATCCTGCTCACCATGTACGACGGTCGGACGCGGCTTGCGTCACAGGTCGCGGACGAGGTGCGCAACCACTTCGGCGACGAGGTGCTGCGGACGAGCATTCCCCGCTCGGTCCGTATCTCCGAGGCGCCGAGCTACGGGCAGACGGTGCTGACTTACGATCCAGGATCGAGCGGTGCCCTCTCCTATCTTGAGGCGGCACGAGAAATCGCGTTGAAGGGTGTCGGCGTCAGCTATGACGGGACGCACGCCCATATCGGCGCTCAGAGCGACCAGAGCATGGTGGAGGGGATCCAGTGAGCGAGCGACGGAGGGGGCTGGGACGTGGTCTCGGCGCGCTGATCCCTGCGGCCCCGACCGAGAGGACGCCGGCGCAGACTGCGGTGGGAGGCGCTGCTTCCACGTCCCCCACGGCGGTGCCGGTGCTGAACAATGAACGCGGGGTGGCCGCGGCGAAGGTGGCCACGCTGCCGCCTGTTTCACGTGAAACCGAGGAGCCGTCGGTGAGCGGCGCCGTGGAAACGCCCGCACCTCCCATGGGCGCCCACTTCGCCGAGATCCCCCTTGGCTTCATCACGCCGAACCCGCGGCAGCCGCGTGAGGTCTTCGACGAGGATGCGCTGCACGAGCTCGTCACTTCCATCAAGGAGGTCGGACTTCTCCAGCCGGTCGTCGTACGGCAGCTGGGCATCGACCGCTACGAGCTCATCATGGGTGAGCGGCGTTGGCGGGCCTGCCGTGAGGCGGGACTCGAGGCGATCCCGGCGATCGTGCGGGCCACGGAGGACGAGAAGCTCCTCTTGGACGCCCTGCTGGAGAACCTGCATCGGGCCCAGCTGAACCCCCTCGAAGAGGCGGCCGCCTACGACCAGTTGCTGAAGGACTTCAACTGTACGCATGACCAGTTGGCGGACCGTATCGGTCGGTCCCGCCCGCAGGTCTCCAACACGCTGCGTCTGCTGAAGCTGTCGCCGGCGGTCCAGCGCCGGGTGGCCGCCGGAGTGCTCTCCGCCGGACATGCGCGGGCCCTTCTCTCCGTCGAGGACTCGGAGGAGCAGGACCGGCTGGCGCACCGGATCGTGGCCGAGGGGCTCTCGGTGCGTGCCGTCGAGGAGATCGTGACCCTGATGGGATCGCGGCCCAAGGCGGCTCAGCGCTCCAAGGGCCCCCGGGCCGGGACCCGGGTCTCTCCGGCACTGACCGACCTCGCCACTCGTCTTTCGGACCGCTTCGAGACGCGGGTGAAGGTCGACCTGGGCCAGAAGAAGGGCAAGATCACCGTGGAGTTCGCCTCCATGGAGGACCTCGAGCGGATCCTCAGCTCGCTCGCGCCCGGTGAGGGGCCGGTCCTGCAGAAGAGCCTTCTGGAGGGCGACTCCGAGGAGGCAGAGGACTGAGCCTCGGGCGGCGGGGTGGTTCCGCCCAGCAGTGCCGTCAGTGCGGGCCGTGTCCGGTGTGTACCGGAACGCGGCCCGCACTTTGCTTTTTGGCGGTATCGATGGAATCGCATCGTGGATACGATGCGTTCGGATATGGCGCATCCACCTGGGAGTAGGCTCTAAGGGGAGGCGGGGTCATGCGACCGATGAGCCGGACCGGACTGGTGAGCGCGGGACTGGGGCTGGGCGCGGTCGGCGGGTTCGTCGGCAGCCTGCTCAGGGAACGGAGCGCACTGACTGCCGCCCGCGATGCGGCGGGCGAAGGAAGCGAGGAACAGCCTTCATGGGGCGTCGGCTCGTACCGCTCACGCTGGACAACCTTCCGGACCTTCCCAAGCGCTGTCGCACGTGCGTCTTCTGGGAGTTGGATCCAGTCAGCGGTGAGGCAGCGGTAAAGGCGGGCACGTCCGCGCTGGAGAAGGAGGCCTGGATCTCCGCCGTGCTGTTGGACTGGGGATCCTGCGGGCGGGTCGTCTATGTCGATGAGGTACCGGTGGGCTTTGTGCTCTACGCGCCTCCGGCCTACGCTCCCCGCTCCACGGCGTTCCCCACGAGCCCCGTCTCGCCCGACGCCGTGCAGTTGATGACCGGGTTCATCGTGCCGGGTTACCAGGGGCAGGGGCTGGGCCGAGTGATGGTCCAGACAGTCGCCAAGGATCTTTTGCGGCGCGGCTTCAAAGCGATCGAGGCGTTCGGGGACGCCCGGTGGAAGGAACCCGCCTGTGTGCTGCCCGCTGATCATCTGCTCGCGGTCGGCTTCAAGACCGTCCGCTCCCATCCCACGTATCCGCGGATGAGGCTGGAGCTGCGCACGACGCTCTCCTGGAAGGAAGACGTGGAGCTGGCGCTGGACCGGCTGCTGGGGGCGGTGCAGAAGGAGCCAGTCCTGAGGCCGCTCTAGAACGCCGCACATCACACGAATGGGCCAGCCCTCTCGGGCTGGCCCATTCGTGTTTCACGTGAAACATGGTGCCGTCTGCTCGACGGCACGGCGTCACTCAGCGATGAAGTCCTCGAGGTCGCGGACGATCGCGGCCTTCGGCTTGGCACCGACGATCGTCTTGGCGACCTCGCCGCCCTGGTAGACGTTCAGCGTCGGGATCGACATGACACCGTACTTGGCGGCCGTACCCGGGTTCTCGTCGATGTTCAGCTTGACGACCTCGATCTTGTCGCCGTACTCGGCGGCGATCGCCTCGAGGGACGGCGCGATCTGGCGGCACGGACCGCACCAGGCGGCCCAGAAGTCCACCAGTACGGGCTTGTCGCTCTTGAGGACGTCCTGCTCGAAGGAGTCGTCGGTCACATTCTTCAGGGTGCCGGCCACGGCGGGCTCCTAACTGGTTGGTGCGTGGGGCGGATTGAGGGTTCAGACAGAGGTCTTCTCGGGCTCGGCCTTCTTCGCGTCCGCGAGGGCGGCGAGGAAGCGCTCGGCGTCGAGGGCGGCGGAGCAGCCGGTGCCGGCCGCCGTGATCGCCTGTCGGTAGGTGTGGTCGACCACGTCACCGGAGCCGAAGACACCCGTCAGGTTGGTGCGGGTGGAGGGCGCGTCGACCTTCAGGTAGCCCTCCTCGTCCAGGTCCAGCTGGCCCTTGAACAGCTCGGTGCGCGGGTCGTGGCCGATCGCGATGAACAGGCCGGTCACCGCGAGATCCGACAGCTCGCCGGTCTTGACGTTGCGCAGCTTCAGGCTGGAGAGCTTCTGATCGCCCTGGATCTCGGCGACCTCGCTGTCCCAGACGAACGAGATCTTCGGGTCGGCGAAGGCGCGCTCCTGCATCGCCTTGGAGGCGCGCAGGGTGTCCCGGCGGTGGACGACCGTGACGGATTTGGCGAAGCGCGAGAGGAAGGTGGCCTCCTCCATTGCGGTGTCGCCGCCGCCGATCACGGCGATGTCCTGGTCCTTGAAGAAAAAGCCGTCGCAGGTGGCGCACCAGGAGACACCGCGGCCGGAGAGCGCGTCCTCGTTGGGCAGGCCGAGCTTGCGGTGCTGGGAGCCGGTGGCGACGATGACGGCCTTCGCGTGATGCACCGTGCCCGCGGTGTCGGTGACGGTCTTGATCTCACCGGTCAGGTCTACGGAGACGATGTCGTCCGGAACGAGCTCGGCGCCGAACCGCTCGGCCTGGGCGCGCATGTTGTCCATGAGCTCGGGGCCCAAGATGCCGTCCTGGAAGCCCGGGAAGTTCTCCACGTCGGTGGTGTTCATCAGCGCACCACCTGCGGTGACGGCACCCTCGAAGACCAGTGGCTTCAGCGACGCGCGCGCGGTGTAGAGCGCCGCCGTGTAGCCGGCGGGCCCGGAGCCGATGATGATCACGTTACGGACGTCGCTCACGGCTTGATTCCTCGTCTCTGGACTGCGTCGTTCGACCGGGGGAGCCCCTTTCAGAACTCTCACCCCACCCAACGGATCCTAAGGGGCGCGCATTCCCGCTGTGCCCGGGCACACGGAGTGCTCCCTCGAGGAGATACCCCGCGGGAGCAGAGGCCGGGCGACAGGAGGAGGCGGTGGGTCCTCAGGGGCGAGTGTAGGACTGCTCCAGCAGAACCTTGGCCGTAGCGGACGACGACTGATCCACACAGGTCGCGTCGACGACGTAGGCCGTGACCCGCGCGGGGTTCGAGGTGTCGGGCAGGACCACGAGCAGGGCGCTCGTGCCCTGATAGGTTCCGGGCTCGGTCGCCAGGGCGGCGTCGCTGCGTCCGATGCCCTGCTGGACGCACTCGGGGACCCGGACCGTGGGCTGCTGAAAGACGCGGTTCCGGTCGGTGCTGGGGGCGGACTCCACACCGAAGTCGTCGGGAGTGCGGGAGCCGTTCCCGGAGCTCTGGCCCTTGGCGAGGAGATCCACGACCTGCTGCTCCAGCTTCCCCTCGGAGAAGGTGTCCGCGGAGGCGGACTGCTGCTCGTGGGCCGTGGTGCCCGGCTCCGACCCGGTCAGCGAGGACACGAGGACGGAACCGAGCCCCAGAGCGGCGGCAGAGAAGACCGCACCCAGGACAGCCACCCTGCGGCGCCCGCCCCGCCTGCGGTTCTTACGCCCGGGACCGGTGGTGGAGGTGCCTGCGTGGCCAGAGGGGCGAATCGTGGCTGCCGATGTTTCACGTGAAACACGCGTGCCGTCGTCCGTGTCGGAGGTCGTGCGGGCCGCGTCGACGGGTGCTGAGGTGCTCATCGCATCGGGTGCGGTGGTGTTGAGGAGAGCCTCAGCGGCGAGAGCGGCGTCGATCCGTTCGGCGACGTCGGCGGGCATACGCGGCGGACCCGGCAGTGTGCCGAGCAGCCCCCGGATCTCTTCCAGCGACGCGAGGACATCAGCGCAGAGTTCGCACTCGTCCAGATGCCGTCGTACGTCTGCGGTCCGGTTCGGGGGGAGCAGGCCTTCGGTGAGGTCGGAGATCTCCGTGACGTCCGGGTGCCCGGCCGTATCCGTCGTGGATGTCACGCTCGCCCACCTCCGCCCTTCACAGCAGCTGAATCGCTTGGCCCTGCACCCCGTGGTCCCGCACCGTGCGGTCCCGCTGCCGGTGGGACGGATGTCCCCTGCGCCCGGTTCCGCCCCGCGGCCGGCTCTTCGCCGCGACCGGCGTTTTCCGGACGTAGATGGGTGAGCAGCGGGAGGAGTCTGGCTCTGCCGCGTGCGCAGCGGCTCTTCACCGTCCCGGTCGGGACGTCGAGCATGCGGGCGGCCTCGGCGACCGGGTAGCCCTGCATGTCCACGAGGACGAGGGCGGCGCGCTGGTCGGGCGGGAGCGTGCCGAGCGCTTCGAGGAGCTGGCGATGCAGGTCGTTTCGCTCGGCGGGGGCCGACGCCGACTCGTGCGGCTCCAGCAACTGCTCCAGCCGCTCGGTGTCGTCGACCGGCGAGGTCTTGCGGGAGGCCGCCTTGCGGGCGCGGTCGAGGCAGGCGTTCACCGTGATCCGGTGCAGCCAGGTTGTGACGGCCGACTGGCCGCGGAAGGTGTGGGCGGCCCGGTAGGCGGAGACAAGGGCGTCCTGGACCGCGTCAGCGGCCTCCTCGCGGTCCCCCAGCGTCCGCAGCGCAACCGCCCAGAGCCGGTCGCGGTGCCGCCGCACGATCTCACCGAAGGCGTCAGGGTCGCCTTCCACATGGCGGGCGAGCAGATCCCGATCGCTCACCGCGTCGTACCCGGCGCCTTCCGCCATCGGCCCCCTCCCCCTTCGGTGAGACGTCAGCCCGTGAACTTCACTTCGGTGATGGCCTGCTTGTAGCCCTGGTTGCTGTAGTTGGCCGGATCGTCACCGGAGTACGGCAGCGCCGTCAGCCACACCAGGACGTACCGGCTCTTGACCCGCTTGTCGACCGTCACCTTCGCGGAGGTGCTGCTCGTTGTCGTGGTACCGAGATTCGTCATGGAACTCAGCGGCGTGGACGAACTCAGGGAGTCGGTGGCGTACAGCCCGACCGTTGTGTGGTCGCCGCCGTACCGCAGCGAGAACGTGGCGGCGGATACTTCCTTGGTGGAGCCGAGGTCGTAGACGATGCCGACGCCGGGCTTTATCACCATCTTCGGTCCATCCAGGTAGCTGCTGGTCCGCCAGCCCGTGGACGTGTCGCCGTCGTAGGTCTTGTCCACGTCGGCGGGATGCTGGGAGTCGCCCTTGGCCACGTACTCCTCAGCACCCTGGATGGCGATCGGCTTCGGTGTCTCAGGCTTCTTGTCCTTGTCGTTGCCCTCGGGGTTCTGCGGCTGGTTCGTGTCGTCGGACGAGGTGCCGCCCCGCTCCATGAGGGCGTCTGCGAGCTGCCAGCTACCCAGCCCGAGCGCGGCGATCAGCAGGGCCGACACCGCCCACTTCAGTGCCTTGCCGGTGCGGCTCTGAAGCGGGGGCGGTGGGGTGGGTACCGGCCGCGTGGCGCTCGGGTGGGACGTCTGGCGGCCGTACGTGCCCTGCTGGTACGTCGTGCGCTGATACTCCGGCGGTGCGGTGAACGCGGGCTCCGGCGGGCGGATGCGGGGCATCTCGCCGATCGCCTTCACCAGCTCCTCCGGCGTCGTGCAGGGGGACTCGTGCCGGGAGGCGGTCGCGCCGTCGTTGGCGAGCGCGCGCATGGCGAGCTCCGACAGGCCACGGTGGACGCCGGCGCGCACCTGGTCGGGGGCGATGAGACCGACGTCCTTGGGCAGCCCGGCCAGTCCGTAGGCGTCGTCCTCGTACGGCCAGCGCTGGGTGAGCGACGCGTACAGCAGCGCGCCGATGGCTTCCGTGTCGGTGCGCTGCGGGGTGTCGGAACTGATGCCGCGCAGCGCGGCGTTCACGGCGAGACCGCGGATGCGCCACTGCCCGGAGGAGGTGCGCAGCACGGCGTTGGGGTTCAGCCGTAGGTGGGCCAGACCTTCGCGGTGGGCGGCGGCCATGGCGGCGGAGACCTGGCTGACCATCTGGTAGGCGTCGTGCGGCTCCAGGGGACCGGAGGAGAGGAGCGTGGTGAGCTCCGTGGCGTCCGGCAGCCATTCGTGCACGACGTACACGAGGTCGTTCTCCTCGACGGCGTCGAGGACCTGCACGAAGCGGGGGTCGCCGAGCAGCGCGGAGGAACGGGCTGCGGCCAGGACGGAGCGGGCCCGGGAGTGGTCCGCGGGCAGTACGTGCACGCCGACGGCGCGGCGGAGTTTCTCGTCCACCGCACGCCAACTGCTGAAACCGTCCAGACGGGTGACGCAGTCCTCGAGGCGGTAGCGTCTGGCGAGCTTGTGGCCGCTGTGCAGCTCGGGCGGCGAGGCTTTCGTTCCGGGATCCTCGGCCCCGCTACTCCCCTGTGCCTCGTCGCGCTCCGTGTCCCGCTCCCGGTTGTTGGCCACCCCGTCGGCCGTGGACTGGTCCGCCTGGTCCGCCTTGGCGGTCAGCGGCTCATCGCCGCTGTTGTCTGCCACGTCGACGGCAGCCGTGCTCCGTTCCGCCACCGTCGTTCCTGCCTCCCCATTCGTTGCGCGCCGGCCGACTCCGTTGCGCGCCGTCCGACGCCGAAACCAATTGTGCCCACAGTCCGCCGCTATGCACGACACACGGTGGCGGACGATGGTTGTGCGCGTACCCCCCGATTCAGCGACCCAGACGCCCGCGGACCATGCCGACGAGCGAGTTCAGCTCCGCGATCCGCATGCGGCGGGCGGCGACGTAGAAGATGCCCAGCAGGATGGCACCGCCGGCCAGCAGCGCGGCGAAGGAACCGGCGATGCCCTGGCCGAGGGCCTGGGTGATGCCGTAGCAGGCGGCACCGCTCAACAGTGCCGCGGGGACCGATGCGATGCTCAGCCGCGCGTACGTCCGCAGCACGCGGGTGCCGTCGAGGTCACCGCCCAGCCGCTTGCGCAGCCGGCGCCAGGCGACTCCGACGCCGATGGCATAGGCGAGGCCGTAGGAGGCGGCCATGCCTACGACGGCCCAGCGGGACGGGATCAGGAAGAAGCACAGGGCCGAGGCGCCGGCGTTGACCGCGGCCACGATCACTGTGTTGTAGAAGGGCGTGCGGGTGTCTTCGTACGCGTAGAACGCGCGCAGGACGACGTACTGCACGGAGTACGGGATCAGGCCGAGGCCGAAGGCCATCAGCATGTAGCCCATGTTGGTGGCCTCGCTGGTGCCCGACGAACCGAACATCAGCGTGCACATGGGGATGCCGAGTGCCAGGAAGCCGAAGGAGAGGGGCACGATCGCGACTGCCGTCGTCCTCAGTCCCTGCGAGATGTCGTCGCGGACGGCGCCGCCGTCGTCCTCCGCCGCGGAGCGCGCGAGGCGGGGCAACAGGGCGGCCATCAGGGAGACGGTGATGATGGCCTGGGGCAGGCCCCAGATGAGCTGGGCGTTGGCGTAGGCGGCGAAGCCGGTGCCGTCGACGGGCGAGTCCTTGCCCGCCGCCGTGGACAGTTGGGTGACGACGAGCGCGCCGGCCTGGTTGGCGAGGACGAACAGGACGGTCCACTTGGCGAGCGTCACGGCCTTGCCGAGGCCGTGACCCTTCCAGTCGAAGCGCAGCCGAAGCCGGAATCCTGTCTCCCGCAGGTACGGGATCATCGCCAGAGCCTGCACGACGAGGCCGAGCACCACGCCGATGCCGAGGAGCCGTTGGCCCTCCGGTGGAATGTTCGTGACCGTCATGCCTGAGTGCTCGGCAGTTCCGTACACCCAGAGGAACATGCCGAGTGTCACGATGATGACGATGTTGTTCAGGACCGGAGTCCACATCATCGCGCCGAAACGGCCACGGGCGTTGAGGATCTGACCCATCACCACATGGATGCCCATGAAGAAGATCGAGGGCAGGAAGTAGCGAACGAACGTGACGCCGACCTCGTTGGCGGCGGGGTCGCTGGCGACCGCGTCGGACATCAGGCGAATGAGAAGTGGCGCACCGAAGACGGCGAGCACAGTGAGCGCACCGAGCGTCACCATGACCAGCGTCAGAAGCCTGTTCGCATAGGCCTCGCCGCCGTCCTCGTCGTCCTTCATGGCCCGCACGAGCTGCGGCACGAAGACGGAGTTGAGGCCACCGCCGACCGTCAGGATGTAGATCATGGTCGGCAGCTGGTACGCGACCTGGAAGGTGTCACCGAGCAGGCCGACACCCAGCGCCGAAACGATCATCGCCGACCGTACGAACCCCGTGAGACGGGACACCATCGTGCCCGCCGCCATCACGGCGCTGGACTTCAGCAGGCCTCCGGCCCGTCCGCCCTTCTTCGCCGCCGCGGGTGTCTCGTCGGCGGGCGGGGACGGAGGCGCCTGATACTGCCCGGCAGGTGCCTGGTGCTGCTCCGGCGACGTCTGGGCGCCGCCGTACGGCCCGGCCGCGGCATAGGTCCCGCCGTACCGCCCCGCCGGCCCCTGGTCCGTGCCGGGTGCGGCGCTCGGACCCGGCACACCGGGGTGCTGCATCGAAGGATGGGCACCGCCCTGCTGCTGGTCCCGGAAGAGGTGCGCGAAGGCGTCCGGCTCGTGGCGCTCGCCGCCGACCTGGGTGACCAGGTCGTCGACGCCGACGTACTGGGTCGTGCGGGGGTCGTCGCCGTACGGCAGGTACTGGGTGGGGCCCTCCGGCTCGGGCGGCGGGGTCTGGGCCCACACGCGGGGGTCGGGGGCGTACGGCGACTGGGGCGGCTGGGCGTACAGCTGTTGCGGCGACTGGTACGTGCCGGGCGGCGGCGGGGGGTGTGCGGCGCGGTCGTAGAGCGCCTCGGCGACCGGGTCCTGGGCCGAGAGGTCCCGGTCCCGGTAGGGGTCCTGGTCGTAGGCGTCCTGGAGGTACATGTCCGCGGGGTGCTGCGGCGGCACCTGGCCGTGCTCGGGCGGCGGGCCCTCGGGGTAGCCCGAGCTGCCCGCGGCCTGGCCGCGGTCACCGTCGTACGGCGCGTTCATGGTTACCCCACCTCATCGTCCCGGGCCCACCGGCCACGACATGTCAACGGTCCACTCTCTCACCCGTCCCGGACGGGTCGGCGTTTTCCGCTGGGGTGTCCGGTGTCGGGTCACTCGGCTGCTCCGGGGCGCCTGCCCCGGGCCGGGCGCCCGACTCCTCCCTGAGACGGTGTTCGGGGCTTTCGGGGTTCTGCGGACCGTCGTCGGGCTCGTCCGCGGTCTCGGGAGCGTCCCCGTCGGCCTCGCGGGCGGCCGCACGCTTGCGCTGGGTGTACATCCGGAAGCCGGCCAGGACGAGCAGCAGGACACCGCCGCCGATGACCAGCATCACCGTGGCCGTGATCTCGGTGACCTTCACGTCGAAGCGGACGGGTGCGCCGTACGCATGGCCGTCCTTCGTGAACAGCTGGGCATACACGGTCACCCGGCCGTTGGCGTTGGCGGACGTGGTGAACTTCACGGACTGGCTGTGGCCGCCGGAGACGGCGACGGGCTGCTCGTCATAGGCCTTGCCGTCGATCTCGAGGCGGGTCGGGCTGGTCGAGGTCAGCCGCAGGACCAGGTTGTCGACGCCCTGGACCAGGTTGTTCTGCACGGTCACCGGGATCGTGGCGCTGCGGCCGGAGAGTTTGGTCTCCGACTTGTCGATCAGCGTGACCCCTTCGGACAGGTCGTCGAGATACGACTCCACGCCGTCGCGGTAACCCTGGGCCTCGGTGGCCAGGCCGCGCCACGACGTGGACATCTCGCGGTTTATGGCCCGTCCGAAGGGGGTCACCACCCGGGACTGCTGGGTGAGGATCACCTTGAAGCTGTCGAGCTTGTCCTGCGTCTGCGCGATCTGTTCGAAGGCCGAGCGGGGCAGTTCCTGCTTGCGCAGCGAGGACGGGTAATCGGAGGTCGACGCCACGTTCGTGGTGGCGCCGGGGTCCGGCTTGGCCCTGGCGGCCGCGGTGAGCTCCTGGGCCTCGGTCCAGGTGCCGGCCTGCAGGGCCGTGACCGCTTCGGCCATGGCCCGGGCCTGGCTGGCGGTCGGCATGCGCTGCGGGGCGATGACGATGCTGCGCTGCTGATTCGTCTGGAGGTTGAGGGCGAGGCTCTGGGCGAGGAACTTCTGTACGGCCAGTGTGTTGGCCGACGCCTTGGTCAGGTCGCCCTGGAAAGCCGTCGACAGCCGCGCGTCCGCGACCACCGCCGTGGTGCCGCCGCCGATGGGGCGGGCCGCGGAGGGCGTGTACGGCAGGCCGCTGGTCTCCTCCAGGCTGTCGCTGCGGGCGATCACCTTGTCGGCGCCGGCGGAGGTGGCGACCTTGACGATCGACGGGTCCACGGCGCCGTCCACGGGCCAGGCGAAGTCGGTGCTCGGTGTCACGTGGAGCACGGTTTTCACCGTGGTGGCGGCGACGTCGGTGGCCGCCTTGAACTGGCTCAGTGAGCCGGTGACGTCCGTGCCGTTGTGGGCGAGGGAGGCGAGGTCCGGGTCGGCGAAGGGCAGGGCGACGACCTCCTTGTCCGCCACCGCCTTCTGCAGGTCGGCCAGCCACTGCTTCGCGACCGCCTGGCGGGTGCCCGCCGTGGGGGTCTCGCCCTCGCCCTGGACCCGGTAGCCGCGCGTCATCGCGTCGACGGAGGCCAGGAGGTCCGGGTCGATCACCCAGGTGACGTCGAGGTCCTTGCCCAGCGACACCAGCTGCTCCAGACGGCCGCCCGGAGCGATCTCCTTGGCGAGGTCGTCGTTGAGGAAAACCGGCGTCTGCTGCTCGTTCGAGCCCGTCTCCGCCGTCATATGGGCGGTGGACACCAGCGGCCACAGGACCGTGGTCCTCGTCCTTGCGTCCGCTTCGTCGGGCTGCCACGGCAGGAACGTCCGCTCGATGCCCAGCACCTGCTCCCAGGGCTGCGCGGCCGTCTCGCCGGACAGCGAGACGCCGAGCTGGTAGACACCGCTACCGCCCAGGTCCAGGTCGTCGACCGGTACGGAGATACTGAAGCGCTCGCCGACGCCCGGAGTCAGCTTGGCGAACTCCTGCGTGAACGAGCCGCCGATCGCCGTGCCGTCGGCGCCCGGTACGTACCCGGTGCGCTTGGCGGCGGTGTCGATCGCGGAGCGGGTGGTCAGCTCAGGGCCCACACGCAGGTCCACATGGGCGTCGGTGACCGCCTGCTTGCCGTTGTTGGTCACTGTGCCGGAGACGGTCAGCGTGTCGCCCTCGGTGGGTGCGCTGGGGCTGAGCGAATCGAGGGCGACGGTCACCGTGCGGGAGCCGGAGGCAGCCCGCGCGGAGGTCTGTCCGGCGGCGTCCGCGGCAGGGGCGGCGGGGAGCTGGAGCAGGCCCGCCAGCAGGGGCGCACTGGCCAGCAGCGCCGCGGTGCGCCTCATCCACCGGCGGGCAGGTGAGGGACTCGTCCCCTGGAAGTCTGCCGCCTCGGCCACGCGCTAGCCCGTCCCTCGTCGTCGTCAGTGGTCGTCGGAATGTGCGTCCACGCATGGTAACGATGCGCGCTGAGGGGAAGTGCCGCGGACTGCTCCACAGGATCGGGGAAGGCGGGGCCGCGTCCCGTATGTGCGCGTATAAACGCGTCCCGTATGTGCGCGTAATAAATGCGCGTATCAAGAGGAACGCCTGCGTACGTCGTGAGGGCTGACCTTGTGCCCGTATCGACGGTGGGGTTCGCGTGTGGTTAATCGAGGCGCTCGCGGTCGTCCGGGCCACGTACCCTCTTCTGTTGTGCCGAACGCCAACGATGACACCAGTGCCCTGAGCCAGGTGCGGCACCGCGCGGTGAGTGAGCCGCTGCGGGTCGCCCCGGTCGCCGACGACCTCGCCCGCCGCTTCCAGGACGCGGGATTCTCACTTGCCCTGGTCGGCGGCTCGGTCCGGGATGCGCTGCTGGGCCGACTCGGCAACGACCTGGACTTCACGACCGACGCCCGCCCCGAGGACGTCCTGAAGATCGTGCGGCCGTGGGCGGACTCCGTGTGGGACGTGGGCATCGCCTTCGGCACGGTCGGTGCCCAGAAGGACGGCTTCCAGATCGAGGTGACCACCTACCGGTCTGAGGCGTACGACCGGACGTCACGCAAGCCCGAGGTGTCGTACGGCGACTCCATCGAGGAGGACCTCGTCCGGCGTGACTTCACCGTGAACGCGATGGCCGTCGCGCTCCCGGAGAACGAGTTCATCGATCCGTACGGCGGGCGGGACGATCTGGCGACGCGGGTCCTGCGCACTCCGGGCACGCCCGAGGAGTCCTTCTCGGACGACCCGCTTCGGATGATGCGGGCGGCCCGTTTCGCGGCCCAGCTCGATTTCGAGGTGGCCCCCGAGGTCGTCGCGGCGATGAAGGAGATGGCCGGGCGCATCGAGATCGTCTCGGCCGAGCGGGTGCGGGACGAACTGAACAAGCTGATCCTCTCCGCCCACCCGCGCAAGGGGCTGGCTCTGCTGGTCGACACCGGGCTCGCCGATCATGTGCTGCCGGAGCTGCCGGCGCTGCGGCTGGAGCGTGACGAGCACCACCGCCACAAGGACGTCTACGACCACACCCTGATCGTCCTGGAGCAGGCGATCGCGTTGGAGGAGAACGGCCCGGACCTGACCCTCCGCCTGGCCGCGCTGCTGCACGACATCGGCAAGCCGCGGACGCGCCGCTTCGAGAAGGACGGCCGGGTCTCGTTCCACCACCACGAGGTGGTCGGGGCGAAGATGACCAAGAAGCGCATGACGGCCCTGAAGTACTCCAACGAACTGGTGAAGGACGTCTCACGCCTGGTCGAGCTCCACCTCCGCTTCCACGGCTACGGGACCGGGGAGTGGACCGACTCCGCGGTCCGGCGTTACGTAAGGGACGCGGGGCACCTTCTCGACCGTCTGCACAAGCTGACCCGCTCGGACTGCACAACGCGGAACAAGCGCAAGGCGGCGGCGCTGTCGCGGGCGTACGACGGCCTGGAGGAGCGGATCGCCCAGTTGCAGGAGCAGGAGGAACTGGACGCCATCCGGCCTGACCTCGACGGCAACCAGATCATGGAGCTCCTGGACATCAAGCCTGGTCCTGCTGTGGGTCGCGCCTACAAGCACATGCTGGAACTGCGCCTGGAGAACGGGCCCATGGAGCACGATGCGGCTGTCGCGGCACTCAAGGAGTGGTGGGCCGCGCAGGGCTGAGGCTGTGAAACGGGGTCATGTTTCACGTGAAACATGACCCCTCGCCAGATGTGGAGAGGGCGGTGTTTCACGTGAAACACCGCCCTCGGCAGGTCTGAGGTTCTACTTGGCCGAGTAGTCCTCCAAGCAGAGGGTGAATTCCTCGCTGCCGCCCGTCTCGGTGTACTCGCTGTACTTGGTGCGGTCGCACCCCTCCAACGTGCCGTCCTTCTTCTCGGCGACCTTGTACTCCGCCTTCGAGTCACTGCAGTCGACGACCTCCAGTCCCGGGTCGGTGGTGCTGTCCGGGTTGGAGATGCTCATGCAGTCGCCGACCTTCGCCGTGTTGGCGTCGTCCCGGCTCGCGATCCAACCGCCGATGACTGCGGTCAGGACGGCGATGGCGATGACGACGTTCTTGATCGTCTTGAAGCTGAACCGGCGCCGGGGCTGCTCCGGTGGGACCGGGGCGTACGGCGCGGCACCCTGCGGGGGGAAGCCGGGCTGGCCGGGCTGCTGCGGGTAGCCGCCCTGCGGCGGGTACGGAGCCTGGGGCTGCTGGCCCTGCGCGTAGGGGTTCTGGCCCTGCGCGAACGGGTTGCCCTGGGGCGGCGGAGTTGTCACTTGTGGGTCCCCCTGGAACGTAGGTGTGTGGCGCGAAAGCACGCGCGCATAAGACCCACGTAAGTTATCGGGCCCCACTGACAACTCCGCAGCCGGGAGTGACTCTGTGGCACTGGTGTGACACTTACCGGAGTTCAAAGCGGGCCATAGCCGCCGCAACCGCCCCGTAGAGCGCAGCCACCGTGAGGACCAGGTGCACCGAGCGCCCGTCCGGCGGCAGCATCAGCGCGGCAGCACCGGCGGCGCTGACGAAGGCGATGTTGAACAGGACGTCGTAGAGGGAGAAGATCCGGCCGCGGAAGCCGTCGTCGACCGACGACTGCACGATCGTGTCCGTGGAGATCTTTGCGCCCTGCGTGGTGAGGCCCAGGACGAAGGCCGCGACCAGGACGGGTGCGGTGGCGAACGGGAGGCCGAGGGCGGGCTCCAGGACGGCGGCGGATGCCGCGCAGACGACGATCCAGCGTCCGGGGCCGAGCCGTCCCGCGGCCCAGGGGGTCAGCACGGCCGCCGCGAAGAAGCCGGCGCCGGAGATTCCCACCGCCAGCCCCAGCAGGGCGAGTCCGTCGTCCGTGTTCGTGGTCAGGGCGTACCGGCAGAGCATCAGCAGCATGACCGTCAGGGCGCCGTAGCAGAACCGCATCAGCGTCATCGACGTGAGCGCCCAGACGGCTTCCCGGCGCGTCGGCGCGGCGAGATGGCGTACCCCGGCCACGAGACCGCGGGCGGTTCCGGAGAGCGCCGCCGCCAGGCGTGGCTGCACCAGATCACGGTCCGGACCCAGCAGGTCCCGGGCGATACGCAGGGACGCCAACGCCGAGCACAGATACAGCGTGGCGCCCACCAGCACCACGACGGCATCCGAGTCCGCGATCAGCAGCCGTACGGCGAAGGCGAGGCCGCCGCCCGCGGTCGCGGCGAGGGTGCCGGCCGTCGGGGACAGGGAGTTGGCCATGACCAGGCGGTCCTCGTCCACCACACGGGGCAGCGCGGCGGACAGGCCCGCGAGGACGAAACGGTTGACGGCGGTGACACAGAGGGCGGAGACGTAGAAGAGCCAGTCCGGGACGTGGCTCAGCATCAGCACCGCCGTCGCCGACGCCAGCAGGGCGCGCAGCAGGTTGCCGTACAGAAAGACCTGCCGGCGACGCCAGCGGTCCAGCAGGACGCCGGCGAAGGGGCCCACCAGGGAATACGGGAGGAGCAGAACCGCCATGGCCGAGGCGATCGCGGTGGCCGAGGTCTGCTTCTCCGGGGAGAAGACGACGTAGGTCGCGAGCCCGACCTGGTAGACACCGTCGGCGCCCTGGGAGAGAAGCCGTACGGCGAGCAGGCGCCGGAAGTCCCGGAAGCGGAGCAGGACGCGCAGATCGCGCACGACGGCCATGGGCACAGCCTCACATACGGGGAGGGTCCCCGGGACAGTGCCCGGGGACCCTCAACCGACCGTGAAAGGAGTCGACTTAGCGCTCGACTTCGCCCTTGATGAACTTCTCGACGTTCTCGCGAGCCTCGTCGTCGAAGTACTGGACCGGCGGGGACTTCATGAAGTAGCTCGACGCGGAGAGGATCGGGCCGCCGATGCCGCGGTCCTTGGCGATCTTCGCGGCGCGCAGGGCGTCGATGATGACACCGGCGGAGTTCGGGGAGTCCCAGACCTCCAGCTTGTACTCCAGGTTCAGCGGAACGTCACCGAAGGCGCGGCCCTCGAGGCGGACGTACGCCCACTTGCGGTCGTCGAGCCAGGCGACGTAGTCGGACGGGCCGATGTGGACGTTCTTCTCGCCGAGGTCCCGGTCGGGGATCTGCGAGGTGACGGCCTGCGTCTTAGAGATCTTCTTGGACTCCAGGCGCTCGCGCTCGAGCATGTTCTTGAAGTCCATGTTGCCGCCGACGTTCAGCTGCATCGTGCGGTCCAGGATGACGCCCCGGTCCTCGAACAGCTTCGCCATGACGCGGTGCGTGATCGTGGCGCCCACCTGCGACTTGATGTCGTCGCCGACGATCGGGACGCCCGCCTCGGTGAACTTGTCCGCCCACTCCTTCGTACCGGCGATGAAGACCGGGAGAGCGTTGACGAAGGCGACCTTGGCGTCGATGGCGCACTGGGCGTAGTACTTCGCCGCGTCCTCGGAGCCGACGGGCAGGTAGCAGACGAGGACGTCGACCTGCTTGTCCTTGAGGACCTGGACGATGTCGACCGGCTCCTCGGCGGACTCCTCGATGGTCTCGCGGTAGTACTTGCCGAGACCGTCGAGGGTGTGGCCGCGCTGGACGGTCACGCCGGTGTTCGGCACGTCGCAGATCTTGATGGTGTTGTTCTCGGAGGCGCCGATGGCGTCCGCGAGGTCGAGGCCGACCTTCTTCGCGTCGACATCGAACGCGGCGACGAACTCCACGTCACGAACGTGGTAGTCACCGAACTGGACGTGCATCAGGCCGGGGACCTTGGACGCCGGGTCGGCGTCCTTGTAGTACTCGACTCCCTGCACCAGCGACGCGGCGCAGTTGCCGACGCCGACGATGGCTACGCGAACCGAACCCATTCCGGTTGCTCCCTGTGTGTACTCGGTGAGGCCCTGACGGGAACCTCACATGGCGGTGTCGTCGGGCGAATCCGGCCGGGAGGTGTCCCCGGGCCGGGGCAGGTCGCCCGACGCTCCAGATGTGGTGTCCTGCTGAGCGGGCCCCCCGGTGGCGGAACCACGAAGGTCCCGCCCGGCCCGCTCGCTCTCGATGAGCTCGTTCAGCCAGCGCACTTCGCGCTCCACGGACTCCATTCCGTGGCGCTGGAGCTCAAGGGTGTAGTCGTCGAGGCGCTCCCGGGTGCGGGCCAGGGAGGCCCGCATCTTCTCCAGCCGCTCCTCCAGCCGGCTGCGGCGGCCCTCCAGTACGCGCATGCGTACGTCCCGGGAGGTCTGGCCGAAGAAGGCGAACCGGGCGGCGAAGTGCTCGTCCTCGTACGCGTCGGGGCCCGTCTGCGCGAGCAGCTGCTCGAAGTGCTCCTTACCTTCCGCCGTCAGCCGATAGACGATCTTGGCGCGGCGTCCGGTCAGTGGGGCGGCGAGGGCTTCCTCGGATGTGTTCCCCGGTTCCTCGATCAACCAGCCGTTGGCGACCAGCGTCTTGAGGCAGGGATAGAGCGTCCCGTAGCTGAACGCACGGAACACGCCCAGTGACGTATTGAGTCGTTTGCGCAGCTCGTAGCCGTGCATCGGTGACTCGCGGAGCAGGCCGAGTACGGCGAACTCGAGGATCCCGGAACGCCGGCTCATCGTCGCCCCCTCTCTGCTGCGGTCGGACCGTCACGGTCTTTATGCCGTGCTGATGTATCGACTCGATACATCAGCACGATAGAACGGTGTTGTGGATGCGACAAGAGCGTGGACGGTGAACGGGATCACATCACTGATTCGTTGCAAGTAAGTTGCCTGATTTGGGGTGAATTTCAGACCTAGGTGGGTTTCGTGGCTGCGTAGTCTGTGCGGCATGCACACCACCGGGAACCGAGTTGCGTCTGGGGGCGTCCTCGTCCTCGGTGCAGTACGGGTGAATGCGGGACCGACCACATCCGTACTTCGGGGGGACCGGAAACCAGCCGCCGTTTCCAGGCGCGCCAGGGTGCGCCTGCCCTAGGAGTAGTCGTTCGATGAGCGAGCACCGTCGCAAACCGCCGCAGCCGCAGGGAGGCGGACGTGCCGCGGCCCGACGCGGCCAGTCCGGTGCGTCCTCCGGCCGCCGTGCGGCACCGCGAGGCGCCACCGGGTCCCCATCCGACTCTTACGGGTCGGGTTCCCCCGGGCCGGGAGGCGAGGAGCGGCCGTTCGGCGGCCGCGCCGAGGCCCGGCGCGCGGCACAGAGAAGCGTGGGTGGCCGCCGCAGAGCGGCGGACCCCGGCCGGAGTGGCCGGCGGGCCGTCCCCGGCGGCCCGAACGGGCCCGGGCGGGGGCGCGCGGCGGCCTCCGGCAGAAAACGGCTCGTCGACTATCCGCGGGCGGGACGGTACGGCTGGCGCCGCTGGGTGCCGTCCTGGAAGCTGGTCTCCGGGCTGTGCCTTGCCTTCTTCGGCAGCCTGGTGGCCGTGGCGGGTATCGGCTACGCCATGGTCACCGTCCCGAACGTCGCGGACACCGCGAAGGCGCAGAACAACGTCTACTACTGGGCGGACGGCACCGAGATGGTGTCGACGGGCGGCGAGACGAACCGGCAGATCATCAACCTGTCGCAGATCCCGAAGGACATGCAGAACGCCGTCATCTCCCAGGAGAACAAGACCTTCCGGACCGACAGCGGTATCGACCCGAAGGGCATCGCCCGAGCCGTGTTCAACATGGCCCGGGGCGGCGAGACCCAGGGCGGCTCGACCATCACCCAGCAGTACGTGAAGAACGCGATGCTGGACGACCAGTCGCAGACGATCACCCGTAAGTTCAAGGAGCTGTTCGTCTCCATCAAGGTGGGCGCCTCGGTCGACAAAGACAAGATCATGGAGGGCTACCTCAACTCCGCGTACTACGGCCGCAACGCCTACGGGATCCAGGCTGCCGCGCGCGCGTACTTCAACAAGGACGCCATCGATCTGGACGCGGGCGAGTGCGCGTTCCTGGCGGCCACGCTCAAGGGCGCCACGTACTACGACCCGGCGGGCGCGAAGTCCATCGACCCGGTCGGTGCCACCCCCGAGGCCAACAGGAAGCGAGCCCTGCGCCAGATGCAGGACACGCTGGAGAAGATGGTCGAGTACGGCCATCTGGACGCCGCGGAACGCGCCAAGTACACGAAGCTTCCCAAGGTCCAGAACCCACGCTTCAACACCGCGCTGAGCGGCCAGATCGGCTATCTCGTCGACCTGGCCAACGCCTACCTCATCAACAACAGCGACACGACCGGCATCACCGAGCGGAAGCTGCGGGAGGGCGGCCTCTCGATCAAAACGACCTTCGACAAGAACAAGGTCGATGAGCTCGAGAAGGCAGTCAAGAAGGTCCAGAAGGCCAACATCAAGCCCAAGGAGCGTCCCGACACGGACACCCACGTCCAGTTCGGCGGGGCCTCGGTGAACCCGGACACCGGAGCCATCGAGGCCATCTACGGCGGTGAGGACGCGACCAAGCACTTCACCAACAACGCCGACGAAACCGGCGCCCAGGTCGGTTCGACGTTCAAGCCGTTCGTGCTCGCGGCGGCGATGAAATGGGGCGTGCGCGATCCGGACCTGGAGCCGACGCAGGCTCAGGACGAGCGCACCGTCGTCTCCCCGAAGAGCCTGTACAGCGGCAAGAACAAACTCAAGATCAAGGACTACGACGGGTCGGTCTGGCAGAACGAGAAGGGTGAGGAGTGGCTGCAGGTCAACGACGGTGACAAGTCGGAGGGCAGCCCGCCGAACTACCAGATCGACCTCCGTGAGGCGATGCAGTTCTCGGTGAACTCCGCCTTCGTACAGCTCGGCATGGACGTCGGTCTGGACAAGGTGAAGGAGGCCGCCCTCGACGCGGGCGTGCTGGAGAGCAGTCTGGCCGGCACCGACTACCCGTCGTTCTCCCTCGGCATCTCCAAGCCCAGTGCGATCCGCATGGCGAGCTCGTACGCCACGTTCGCGGCGAGCGGCGAGAAGCGTGATCCGTTCTCCGTCTCGAAGGTCACGGACAAGGACGGCCCGGTCTTCGAGCACGAAGTCAAGACCACGCGGGCCTTCGAGTCGAAGGTGGCCGACAACGTCACCGACGTCCTGAAGACCGTGGTCGAGGACGGTACTGGTACCAACGCCCAGCTGCAGGGTCGTGAGGTGGCCGGCAAGACCGGTACCACCGACGGCAACAAGTCGGCCTGGTTCGTCGGCTACACCCCGCAGCTGTCGACGGCGATCAGCATGTTCCGGTATCCCGACGACGAGACCATCAAGAACCGCACGTTCCTCGAGATGTATGGAACGGGTGGGCAGAAGTCGATTCACGGTGCCTCGTTCCCTGCTCAGATCTGGCACGACTACATGGAACAGGCGCTGAAGGGCGAGAAGGCCGAGAAGTTCCCGACCCCCGAGCCCATCGGCGAGGTGGTCAACGACGTTCCGCCCCCGAGCCCCACTCCCACGGTCACCGAGACCGAGGAGGAGGAGAGCCCGACGCCGACCCCGACGCCCAGCGAGTCGCTGATCACTCCCACCCCCTCGGTGACGGAGACCTGCGGCTTCTTCGGCTGCGAGGAGCCCGATGGCGGCACCGACAACGGCGGTACCGACACCGGAGGCACGGATGGAGGGGTGCCCGTCTCACCATCGCCCACGGATACGGGCGGGGAGAACGGCAACAACGGCAATAACAACGGTGGCAGCCTCTTCGGCGGGACCGGTTAGCAGCCGTATCGCCGGACAAGGGTGTTTCACGTGAAACAAGGGCCGCCGCACCCCCAGGTGCGGCGGCCCTCGGCGTACTCCTGGGCGCGTACGGCAGGATGTGCCCCATGCCCAGTGCAGAAACGACGCAAGCGAGCGCGCATGAGCCGGACCAGGTGCGGCCCACCACGGCCGACGAGGTCGCCGCGAGCGGCAGTGAGCTGATCGGCGGCCCCATCGGGCGGCGCGCCCTGCTCGGGACGTCCTGGTGGATGCCCGTACGGGTGATCGCTCTCGTGGCGATCGGGATGTTCGTCCTCGGACTGGTCCAGAAGGCGCCCTGCTACAACGGCGCCTGGTTCTTCGGCGCCAGTTCGCAGTACACGCACGCGTGCTACTCGGACATTCCGCACCTCTACAACGGGCGCGGTTTCGCCGATGGGCTCGTGCCGTACTTCGACAAGCTCCCCGGCGACATGGAGTACCTCGAGTACCCGGTGCTGACCGGTGTGTTCATGGAGGTGGCCGCCTGGCTCACGCCCGGCAGCGGCAGCATCCAGGACCAGGAGCAGTGGTACTGGATGGCCAACGCCGGGATGCTGATGGCCTGTGCGGCCGTCATCGCCGTGTGCGTGACCCGGACGCACGCCCGGCGCCCCTGGGACGGCCTGCTGGTCGCCCTGGCGCCCGCCTTCGCGCTGACCGCCACCATCAACTGGGACTTGCTGGCGGTCGCCCTGACGGCCGCGGCGATGCTGATGTGGTCCAGGGGCCGCTCCCTCGCCTTCGGCGTCCTCCTGGGGCTCGCCACGGCGGCCAAGCTCTATCCTGTCTTCCTGCTGGGGCCTCTGTTCGTGCTGTGCTGGCGCGCCGGCAAGTGGCGGGACTTCGGCAAGGCGCTGGGAGGCGCGGCCGTCGCCTGGCTGGTGGTCAACGGGCCGGTGATGCTCTTCGCCTTCGAGGGCTGGTCGAAGTTCTACACGTTCAGCCAGGAACGGGGCGTCGACTTCGGGTCCTTCTGGCTGATCATGGCCCAGAACTCCAGCGACCCGCTCAGCACCGAGACCGTCAACACCCTTGCCACCCTGCTGATGCTGCTGTGCTGCGTCGGTATCGCGGTGCTCACGTTCACGGCGCCGCGCCGCCCGCGGTTCGCCCAGCTCGCCTTCCTGATCGTTGCGGCGTTCATCCTCACCAACAAGGTCTACTCGCCGCAGTACGTCCTGTGGCTGGTCCCCCTGGCCGCGCTGGCCCGGCCCAAGTGGCGGGACTTCCTGATCTGGCAGGCGTGCGAGGTGGCGTACTTCCTGGGGATCTGGCTGTACCTCGCGTACACGACCAGCGGTGACGCCCACAAGGGGCTGCCGACCGACGGCTACCACTGGGCGATCGGGGTGCACCTGCTGGGGACGCTGTACCTGTGCGTCATCGTGGTGCGCGACATCCTCGTGCCGGACCGCGACGTGGTGCGCCGGGCCGGCGAGGACGACCCCTCGGGCGGTGTGCTGGACCGTGCGGCGGATGTCTTCGTCCTCGGCCCTGCGGCCCATCCGCCGCAGCACGCGGCCCACTTCGAGGCAGCACAGGTGGAATGGGGCAGCGGGAAAGCGACCGGCGGTTCGCTCTGAGCGAACGGGCTCCGGAGGTGTCGTAGGCCGCATGACCGGCCATGTGAAAGGCCGTACACGGAGATGCCGTGTACGGCCTTCTGGTTGCCGTGGGGCAGGTCCGCCGCGGTCAGCGGTCCATGAGCCGGTCGAACTGCGTGGTGGTGTGCCGCAGATGGGCCACCAGTTCGTCGCCGACCTTCGGTTCGGGGGCGTCGGCCGGAACGAACAGGATGGACACCTGCATGTGCGGTGGCTCGGCGAACCAGCGCTGCTTGCCGCCCCAGACGAACGGGGAGAGATTCCGGTTGACCGTGGCGAGGCCGGCCCGGGCGACGCCCTTGGCGCGCGGCATGACGCCGTGCAGCGCCTTCGGGGCCTCCAGGCCCACCCCGTGCGACGTACCGCCCGCCACGACCACCAGGAAGCCGTCGGAGGCCGCCTTCTGCTGCCGGTAGCCGAAGCGGTCGCCCTTGGTGACGCGGGTGACGTCCAGGACCGCGCCGCGGTACTCGGTGGCCTCGTGGTCCCCCAGCCACAGCCGCGTGCCGATACGGGCGCGGAAGCGGGTCTGCGGGAACTGCTGCTGCAGCCGGGCGAGTTCGTCCGCCTTGAGGTGGCTGACGAACATCGTGTGCAGCGGCAGCCGGGCCGCACGCAGGCGGTCCATCCAGCCGATGACCTCCTCGACGGCGTCCGAGCCGTCGGTGCGGTCCAGCGGCAGGTGGATCGCGAAGCCCTCGAGACGGACGTTCTCGATGGCGGCGTGCAGCTGCGGCAGGTCCCGCTCGCTGATGCCGTGCCGCTTCATCGAGGACATCACCTCGATGACCACGCGGGCGCCCACGAGGCCGTACACGCCGTCCACCGACGACACCGAGCGGATGACCCGGTCGGGCAGCGGCACCGGCTCCTCGCCGCGCCGGTACGGCGTCAGCACCAGCAGATCACCGCCGAACCAGTCCTTGATGCGCGCGGCTTCGTACGTCGTGCCGACGGCGAGGATGTCCGAGCCCAGCCGCGTGGCCTCCTCCGCCAGCCGCTCGTGCCCGAACCCGTAGCCGTTGCCCTTGCAGACCGGGACGAGCCCCGGGAACTGCTCCTGCACGTGCTTGTGGTGCGCCCGCCAGCGCGCGGTGTCGACGTAGAGCGTGAGCGCCATGGCCGGACCTGGAACCTTTCTCGTGGCTGCGGTGTATCAGAGGTGTGGAAGCTATCGAAGCAAACGTCCGGGGCTCAGCGGCGCGACATGTAGATGTCGAGCGCCTTGTGGAGCAGCTTGTTCAGTGGGAAGTCCCACTCGCCGAGGTATTCGGCGGCCTGCCCGCCCGTGCCGACCTTGAACTGGATCAGGCCGAAGAGGTGGTCGGTCTCGTCCAGCGAGTCGGAGATGCCGCGCAGGTCGTAGACGGTGGCACCGAGCGCGTAGGCGTCGCGCAGCATCCGCCACTGCATCGCGTTCGAGGGCCGGACCTCACGGCCGATGTTGTCGGAGGCACCGTAGGAGTACCAGACGTGCCCGCCGACGATCAGCATCGTCGCCGCCGACAGGTTCACGCCGTTGTGGCGGGCGAAGTACAACCGCATGCGGTTGGGGTCCTCGGTGTTGAGGGCCGTCCACATGCGCTGGAAGTACGACAGCGGGCGGGGCCGGAAGTGGTCGCGCACAGCGGTGATCTCGTACAGCCGCTGCCACTCCTCGAGGTCGTGGTAGCCGCCCTGGACGACCTCGACACCCGCCTTCTCGGCCTTCTTGATGTTGCGGCGCCACAGCTGGTTGAAGTTCTTGTGCACCTCTTCCAGCGAGCGGTTCGCCAGCGGCACCTGGAAGACATAACGAGGCTGTACGTCGCCGAAGCCGGCGCCCCCGTCCTCACCCTGCTGCCAGCCCATGCGGCGCAGCTTGTCGGCGACCTCGAAGGCGCGCGGCTCGATGAAGTCGGCCTCGATGTCACGCAGGCGCTTGACGTCGGGGTTCTGGATGCCCTGCTTGATGGACGAGGCCTCCCAGCGCCGGATGATCACCGGCGGGCCCATCTTCACGGAAAAGGCGCCCTGCTGCTTGAGGTGCGCCAGCATCGGCTGAATCCAGTCGTCGAGATTCGGCGCGAACCAGTTGATGACCGGACCCTCGGGGAGATAGGCGAGGTAGCGCTTGATCTTGGGAAGCTGGCGATAGAGAACCAGGCCCGCACCGACCAGCTCGCCGGTCCGCTCGTCGAACCAGCCGAGGTTCTCCGAGCGCCATTCCGCTTTGACGTCCGCCCAGGCCGGGACCTGCATGTGACTCGCCGACGGCAGGCTCTGGATATAGGCCAGATGCTGCTCGCGACTGATGGTCCTCAGGGTCAGGCTCATTCGGGGCGCTCCTCGGGCTGGTGTGTCCCCATGGGTACAGGGGCTCCGGCTCTCGCGCCGAAGCCTACTGCGCCCTGCGAGCGCCCCGACTGGGCACACGGGACTTAGCCCCGGCCTGTCGCGGCCGGGGCGATGATCAGCGTGCCCCGAGGGGCTCTGTGCGGTGTCGGCCGGTCAGAAGAGGCCGCCGAAGAGGCCACCGTGGGCCATGCCCAGGAAGAAGCCGATGGCCGAGGCGCCGAGGCCCAGGATCAGTCCGGAGCGTTCGCGGGTCGTTTCCGAGATCCACAGCCCGTACGCGCCGGTCAAGATTCCCACCAGACCGGTCCACGAGCTCAGCAGATGCAAGCTGTGGAACATCGCCGTGATGAAGGAGACCGCTCCGAGTACCAGGGTCACCGCGAGCAGCGCGTCCTGGACGGGGTGGGGCCTGTCGTCCGTGGCGAAAAGGGATCCGGCGGTGTTGGGTCGCAATGCCTGTGCCATGGGGCACCTCCTGCGGAAGACGGCGCATCGTAGCGCCATACACACCCGATGTGTACAGATTGACGGTCCTCACGGCCGGATTTCAACCGGAAGCCGGTGTGCGGGTACTCTGTACCCTCTGCACCGGTGTCTGCCCAGGCCGCGGCCGGGAAGCCCGATCGGGCCCCCGATTGTCAGTGGTGGCCGATACCGTTGCTTACGCATCACAACCCTCCTGCCACGGAACGACCGTGGCCGCTGAGTCCAAAGGAGGTGGGTTCCACATGCGTCACTACGAGGTGATGGTCATCCTCGACCCCGATCTCGAGGAGCGCTCTGTCTCCCCGCTGATCGAGAACTTCCTTTCTGTCGTCCGTGACGGTGGCGGAAAGGTCGAGAAGGTCGACACCTGGGGCCGTCGTCGTCTCGCGTACGAGATCAAGAAGAAGCCCGAGGGCATCTACTCGGTCATCGACCTGCAGGCCGACCCTGCGGTCGTCAAGGAGCTCGACCGCCAGATGAACCTGAACGAGTCGGTCCTCCGGACCAAGGTCCTCCGTCCCGAGACCCACTGAGCTCTTCCGCTCAGCTGATCTCGGGATTCGAGTAGCAGCACAAGCAGCCAGCAGCACACCCGCCGAGAGGTTCCCCCATGGCAGGCGAGACCGTCATCACGGTCGTCGGCAATCTTGTCGATGACCCCGAGCTGCGCTTCACCCCGTCCGGTGCGGCGGTCGCGAAGTTCCGTGTCGCGTCCACCCCCCGCACCTTCGACCGCCAGACGAATGAGTGGAAGGACGGCGAAAGCCTCTTCCTGACCTGCTCGGTCTGGCGTCAGGCGGCGGAGAACGTCGCCGAGTCGCTCCAGCGAGGCATGCGCGTTGTCGTGCAGGGCCGGCTGAAGCAGCGGTCCTACGAGGACCGTGAGGGTGTCAAGCGCACGGTCTTCGAGCTGGACGTCGAGGAAGTCGGTCCCAGCCTGCGCAACGCCACGGCCAAGGTCACCAAGACCACCGGTCGCGGTGGCCAGGGCGGTTACGGCGGCGGTGGCGGCCAGCAGGGCGGCGGCTGGGGCGGTGGCCCCGGCGGCGGTCAGCAGGGCGGCGGCGCTCCTGCCGAAGACCCGTGGGCCACCGGCGCACCCGCCGGTGGCCAGCAGGGTGGCAGCGGCTGGGGCGGTGGCTCCGGCGGCAGCGGCGGCGGCTACTCGGACGAGCCCCCCTTCTGAGCCGTACGGCTTCAAGGGTGGGTCGTACCCAAACTTCTTGATCACACAGGAGAAACACCATGGCGAAGCCGCCTGTGCGCAAGCCGAAGAAGAAGGTCTGCGCTTTCTGCAAGGACAAGGTCACGTACGTGGACTACAAGGACACGAACATGCTGCGGAAGTTCATTTCCGACCGCGGCAAGATCCGTGCCCGCCGCGTGACCGGCAACTGCACGCAGCACCAGCGTGATGTCGCCACGGCCGTCAAGAACAGCCGTGAGATGGCGCTGCTGCCCTACACCTCCACTGCGCGCTAAGGGAAGGGTGACCAACACATGAAGATCATCCTCACCCATGAGGTCTCCGGCCTCGGCGCCGCGGGCGACGTCGTTGACGTCAAGGACGGTTACGCTCGCAACTACCTCATCCCGCGGAAGTTCGCTATCCGCTGGACCAAGGGTGGCGAGAAGGACGTCGAGCAGATTCGTCGTGCTCGCAAGATCCACGAGATCCAGACCATCGAGCAGGCCAACCAGGTCAAGGCCCAGCTCGAGGGTGTGAAGGTCCGTCTGGCCGTCCGCTCCGGCGAGGCCGGCCGTCTCTTCGGTTCCGTCACCCCGGCCGACATCGCCTCGGCGATCAAGGCCGCCGGCGGCCCCGAGGTCGACAAGCGTCGTATCGAGCTCGGATCTCCGATCAAGACGCTGGGCGCTCACGAGACGTCCGTGCGTCTGCACCCCGAGGTGGCCGCCAAGGTCAACATCGAGGTCATCGCTGCGTAAGCGCTGCGCTCGCTGAAGCAGTCAGTGGGGCCGCATCCTCTGAGGTGCGGCCCCACTGGTATGCCCGGGGCATGGCGGCGTGTTTCACGTGAAACGCCGTCAAACATTGCTGTGTTTCACGTGAAACCGAGCAGAACGGGCGCGTCTCCTCGCGGCTCGCTCAGCGCGTGGCGCCCGTGACGAGCCAGCGTCCCGAGCGGGCGCGGATCCACAGCGTGAGCATCCGAATCATCATCATCAGCGTCATGGTGATCCAGAGCGCGGTGAGCCCGCCACCGAGGGCGGGGACGAAGAGTGCCACGGGCGTGAAGACGGCCAGGGTGAGGAGCATTGCCCAGGCGAGGTAAGGCCCGTCGCCAGCGCCCATGAGGACGCCGTCCAAGACGAAAACCACGCCGCAGAGCGGTTGGGAGAGCGCCACCACCAGCAGGGCGGGGAGTGCGGCGTCCTTCACGGCGGAGTCGCTCGTGAACAGGGGGAGGAAGGCCGGGCGGCTCACCACGACCAGGACGCCGAGTGCGAAGCCGACCACGATGCCCCACTGCACCATGCGGCGGCAGACGTCGCGGGCTCCCTCGGCATCATTGGCACCGAGATAGCGTCCGATGATGGCTTGTCCGGCGATCGCGATGGCATCGAGCGCGAAGGCAAGCAGGCTCCACAGGGACAGGATGATCTGGTGCGCAGCGATATCGGCGTCACCGAGGCGAGCAGCGACGGCCGTGGCGATCATCAGGATCGCCCGCAGTGAGAGCGTGCGGACCAGCAGCGGTACGCCGGCCTGTGCGGACGCCTTGATCCCGGCGGCGTCGGGACGCAGAGAGGCGCCGTGCCTTCGGGCCCCGCGGACGACAACCACGAGATAGACCGCGGCCATGCCCCACTGAGCGATCACGGTGCCCCAGGCGGAGCCCGCGATGCCGAGGCCGGCGCCGTAGACGAGGCCCGCGTTGAGGACGGCGTTGGCGACGAAACCCGCGACGGCGACATAGAGCGGTGTCCTGGTGTCCTGCAGGCCACGCAGGACACCGGTCGCGGCGAGTACGACGAGCATCGCGGGTATGCCGAGGGCCGAGGTCCGCAGATAGGTGGTCGCGTACGGGGCCGCCGTGTCGGAGGCGCCGAAGAGTTCCACGAGGAACGGGGCCATGGGCAGGACGATGGCGATGACACCGGCGCCGAGCAGCAATGCCAGCCAGATGCCGTCCATGCCCTGGCGGATGGCTGCAGGGAGTTCGCCTGCGCCCACGCGCCGGGCCACGGCCGCCGTGGTGGCGTATGCGAGGAAGACGAAGATGCTGACCGCGGTGGTGAGAAGGGCGGAGGCGACGCCGAGTCCGGCGAGCTGCGCTGTACCGAGGTGGCCGACGATAGCGCTGTCGGCGAGTACGAAGAGGGGCTCGGCGACCAGTGCGCCGAAGGCGGGGACGGCCAGCGAGATGATCTCTCGATCGTGCCGGCGTCGGACGGCCTTGAGGGGCGCGGGAGCCTGTGTCATGAGCACCAATCTAATCGTCCACAGGTAAGAGATGCAAAGCGGTAGAGACCCTTACTCTCCGTCTCGCGGTGTGTGCTGTCGTACACAGTTCGAAGCGATCTTGGGCCGACTGGGAAAGTTTTTCTTCTGCACAGCCGGTGGATGGGAAAGGTGCAGGTCAAGGCGGGTCCTTCGCGTCGACTGGGGGCTTGTTCACAGGGCTGTCCACCGCGTCGTGCACAGGTTTCGGGGAGTTCTCCACAGCATCGGGGCCGTCGTCCACATGGCCTGTGGATAACCGGATTGGCTGACGGTGCCCGGGGGCCTACCGTGGTCCGGCGCTCACTCCGTCCGCCGGCTGGGAAATCAGTACAAAACTGACGCGGGCAGAACCGGAGTTGAGCCTCTCATTTGTCAGTGCTGTGCCGTAGAAAGAGGGCATGGCGAGGTCCGCTCGGCGGACGGGAGGAGGTGGCTCGGTGAGCATTTCCGAGCCCTTGGACGACCCGTGGGCCGACAGCGGTCCCAGCGATCGTCTGCCCTCCCGCCGTCGCGGCGACGGTGGCCCCGGACGCGATGAGCAGCATGAGCGAGGCCGGGACAACGGGGCGTGGGACGGCGGAGGTTCGTCCTTCGAAAGGGTCCCGCCGCAGGACCTCAACGCCGAGCAGTCCGTCCTGGGCGGCATGCTCCTGTCCAAGGACGCCATCGCCGACGTCGTCGAGATCCTCAAGGGCCATGACTTCTACAAGCCCGCCCACGAGACGATCTACCAGGCGATCCTCGACATCTATGCGAAGGGCGAGCCGGCCGACCCGATCACGATCGCCGCGGAGCTCACCAAGCGCGGCGAGATCAACAAGGTCGGCGGCGCATCGTATCTGCACAGCCTCGTGCAGACGGTGCCGACGGCCGCGAACGCCGAGTACTACGCGGAGATCGTCCACGAGCGTGCCGTGCTGCGCCGTCTCGTCGAGGCCGGTACCCGCATCACTCAGATGGGATACGCGGCCGACGACGACGTCGACGAGATCGTCAACCGGGCCCAGGCTGAGATCTACGCGGTCACGGAGCAGCGCACGAGCGAGGATTATCTGCCGCTCGGCGACATCATGGAGGGTGCGCTCGACGAGATCGAGGCGATCGGCTCACGCACCGGCGAGATGACCGGGGTGCCCACGGGGTTCACCGACTTCGACTCGCTCACCAACGGCCTGCACCCGGGCCAGATGATCGTCATCGCCGCGCGTCCCGCGATGGGTAAGTCGACGCTTGCGCTGGACTTCGCGCGGGCTGCATCGATCAAGCACAACCTGCCCAGCGTCATCTTCTCTCTCGAGATGGGGCGCAACGAGATCGCGATGCGCCTGCTGTCGGCCGAAGCCCGCGTCGCGTTGCACCACATGCGATCCGGCACGATGACCGACGAGGACTGGACGCGTCTGGCCCGCCGGATGCCGGATGTCTCCGCGGCCCCGCTCTACATCGACGACTCCCCGAACCTGTCGATGATGGAGATCCGCGCCAAGTGCCGCCGCCTCAAGCAGCGCAACGACCTCAGGCTGGTCGTCATCGACTACCTCCAGCTGATGCAGTCCGGTGGTTCCAAGCGCGCCGAAAGCCGTCAGCAGGAGGTGTCGGACATGTCCCGAAACCTCAAGCTCCTGGCCAAGGAGCTGGAGATTCCCGTCATCGCGCTCTCCCAGCTGAACCGTGGCCCCGAGCAGCGCACCGACAAGAAGCCGATGGTCTCGGACCTGCGTGAGTCCGGCTCCATCGAGCAGGACGCCGACATGGTCATCCTGCTGCACCGCGAGGACGCCTACGAGAAGGAGTCGCCGCGCGCCGGCGAGGCCGACCTGATCGTGGCCAAGCACCGAAACGGTCCGACCGCGACGATCACGGTCGCGTTCCAGGGCCACTACTCGAGGTTCGTGGACATGGCGCAGACCTGATCCGGTGCCCGGCGCGGCGGCACGGACGGGCAGGCGGAAATGCGCTCGACGTGCGCTGTCCGGCCGGATGAACTGTGGGCATGACGACAATTCAGGAAGAGCTGCTCCCGGGCACACGCCGGGCGCTGCTGCACCGCATCGCCGTGGCCCAGTCCGAAGGGCGTTCTCCGTCGCTGGTCGCAGCGGTCGTGCGGGACGGGCGGACCGTGTGGCACGGTGCGCGGACGTCGGTGGACGGACACGCGCCGGACGAGAACGTGCAGTACCGGATCGGCTCGATCACCAAGACGTTCACTGCGGTGCTCGTGCTGCGTCTGCGCGACGAGGGCCTGCTCGATCTCGGCGACCGGCTGGAGAAGCATCTGCCCGGCACCGGTGCGGGCGAGGCCACCATCGCCGAACTGCTGGCGCACACCAGTGGTCTGGTCGCCGAATCACCCGCTCCGTGGTGGGAGCGCAGCCCGGGGGTGCTGCGTCCGGAGTTGGCCGATGTGCTCGGCGATGATCCTTTCCTGCATCCGATCGGGCGCCGGTTCCACTACTCGAACCCCGGCTACACGCTGTTGGGTGCCCTGGTTGAGCAGCTGCGCGGGGCTTCCTGGGAGGAGGTACTCCGGCGCGAAGTGCTCGAACCTCTGGGCCTCAACCGAACGAGCGCACAGCCGTCGGCCCCGCATGCGGGCGGCTGGGCGGTGCATCCCTGGGCCGATGTGCTGCTGCCGGAGCCTGCGGAAGATCTCGGCCGGATGGCCCCGGCCGGTCAACTCTGGTCCACCACGGGAGACTTGGCCCGATTCGCGGTCTTCCTGGCGCAGGGCGACGATCGGGTGCTGAGCGCGGAGACTGTGCGGGAGATGCGGATGCCCGCCGCGCCGGCAGAGGCTGCTGATGTCGCGGACGGGGTCACCTACGGGCTCGGGCTCCAGATCCAGCACCATGACGGGCGTCTGCTCGTCGGCCACTCCGGGTCGCTGCCGGGCTTCCTGGCGAACCTCACCATCAGCGTGGCGGACGACGTCGCGGTGGTGGTGCTGGCCAACTGCACCTCCGGTCCGCTGTTGGCCGCCGTGGGCGCGGACCTCGTGCGTATCGTCGCCGAGGCAGAACCGCGGATTCCCGAACCATGGAGCCCGCTGTCGGACGTCGACGCTTCCGTCCTGGAGTTGGCGGGGCAGTGGTATTGGGGGACTTACGCGTTTGCCCTGCGGCTGACCGGCGACGGAGGTGTGTCGCTGGAGCCGCTGTCCGGCAACGGCCGCCGTTCGCGCTTCCGGGCCAATGGTGACGGCACCTGGACGGGCCTGGAGGGCTACTACGCCGGAGAACTTCTGCGTGCCGTGCGCCGTCCGGACGGGTCCGTGAGTCATCTGGACCTCGGTTCGTTCGTGTTCACGCGTCAGCCGTACGACGAGAACGCGGAAGTGCCGGGCGGAGTGGACGCGGAGGGGTGGCGGGGAATCAGGTAGCGTCACCGTCCCGCGACATGAGGAGGGCTGTGTTTCACGTGAAACACAGCCCTCGTTCGTTCAGAGCGCGAGCTTGAAGCCCACGTGGGACGCCGTGAATCCGAGCCGCTCGTAGAAGCGGTGGGCGTCCGTACGTGAGGAGTCGGAGGTCAGTTGTACCAACTGGCAGTTCTGGTTCCGGGATTCATCGATAGCCCACTGAATGAGCTGGGTGCCCAGCCCACTGCCGCGCTCATCGGCATGAATCCGTACACCTTCGATGATCGACCTGGTGGCGCCGCGCCTGGACAGCCCGGGAACGATCGTGAGCTGGAGCGTGCCGACCACGCGGCCCTCGCGAACAGCGACCATCAGATGCTGGTTCAGGTCCGCGCTGAGCCGCTCCAGCGCTGCGAGGTACGGGGCCAGGTCGTCCGGTGACTCGCGCCGGGCGCCCAGTGGGTCGTCCGCGAGCATGCCGACGATTGCGGGGATGTCGTCGGTGACCGCGGCTCGTATCTCGAGATCTCCCATGGCTGCACCCTATGCGGGCACCTTCACCGACTCCACAACCCGGACCAGCGGGGCAAGTTCGGGGTTCTTGGCGGCCTCGTCGAGCGCCTCACGCAGGGCCGCGTCGTTGGTCGGCCGCGCCTCCTCCAGCAGCTTCAGGCCCGCCTCGGTGACGTTGGTGTAGATGCCCCGGCGGTCGGTGGGGCACAGGTAGCGCTCCAGCAGACCGCGGTCCTCGAGCCGGGTGACCAGGCGCGTGGTGGCGCTCTGGCTGAGGACGACCGCGTCCGCGACCTGCTTCATCTGCAGGTGCCCGCCGTCGCCGTCGTGCTGTCGGCTGAGCACGTCGAGCAGGGAGTACTCGCGCACGCTGAGGCCGTGCTGGGCCTGCAGGGCGCGCTCGATGTGCGCCTCGATCCTCCCGTGCAGCAGGGAGAGGGCGCACCAGCCCTGGGCGAGGGCGGTGAGCGCGGGGTCCGTCGCTGTCATTGGCGTTTCCTCCGTCCCGGAGCGGCTGGAATCCAGGATAGAGCACGGCTGCAATAGCCTGCGGTTGCACATAACAAGCGCATGCAACTATTGTCGACGCACGTAAAGCGCTCCTGCAATCTCTGGGAAGGTGTACACCCCCATGCCTCTCGCGCTTCTGGCCCTCGCGATCGGGGCCTTCGGAATCGGCACGACCGAATTCGTGATCATGGGCTTGCTGCCCGAGGTCGCGGCCGACTTCGGGGTCTCCATCCCGACCGCCGGCTTCCTCGTGACCGGCTATGCGCTCGGTGTGATGTTCGGTGCCCCGCTGATGACCGTGCTCGGCACGAAGGTCTCCCGCAAGCGGATGCTGATGGTGTTGATGGGCCTGTTCATCGTCGGCAACCTGCTCTCCGCCATCGCTCCCGTCTTCGGGCTGATGCTCGTCGGCCGCGTGGTCGCCTCCCTCGCCCACGGTGCCTTCTTCGGTATCGGCTCGGTTGTCGCGGCCGAACTGGTCGCCCCTGACAAGAAGGCCGGAGCCATCGCGATGATGTTCACGGGTCTGACCGTCGCCAATGTCGTGGGCGTCCCACTGGGCACGCTCGTCGGGCAGTCCGTCGGCTGGCGGGTCACCTTCGCCATCGTGGCCGTGCTGGGCGTCGTCGGTCTGGCCGGCATCGCCAAGCTCGTCCCGGAGATGCCCAAGCCCGAGGGCGTGCACCTGCGCCACGAGCTGGCTGCCTTCAAGAACGTCCAGGTTCTGCTCGCCATGGCGATGACCGTCCTCGGCTTCGGCGGAGTCTTCGCGGCCATCACCTACATCGCGCCGATGATGACCCACGTCGCCGGCTTCGCCGACGGCTCCGTCACCTGGCTGCTGGTCCTCTTCGGCCTCGGCATGGTCGGCGGCAACCTGGTCGGCGGCAGGTTCGCCGACCGCGCCCTGATGCCCATGCTGTACGTCTCCCTGGGCGCCCTGGCCGTCGTGCTCGCGCTCTTCACGCTGACGGCACACGACAAGATCCTTTCGGCCGTGACCATCGCGCTGATCGGTGCCCTGGGTTTCGCCACCGTCCCGCCGCTGCAGAAGCGCGTTCTCGACCAGGCGCACGGCGCTCCCACCCTGGCCTCCGCGGTGAACATCGGCGCGTTCAACCTCGGCAACGCCCTCGCCGCCTGGCTCGGCGGCCTCGTCATCGCGGCCGGTCTCGGCTACACCGCCCCCAACTGGGTCGGCGCCGTCCTCGCCGCGGCCGCTCTGGTCCTCGCCTTCCTCTCGGCCGCTCTGGAGCGCCGCGAGAGCGCCCCCAGTGCCGTGGTGGCGTCCGGTGCGCCCACCGAGCAGCGGGCTGCCGTCCACCACTGACCCGCCGACCCCCCTCGCCAGTCATACCCGCAAGGAGAAGTCCCGCATGACCACGTCCACCACCGTCGCGCCCCTGACCATCCAGGACGCCGAGATCCTCGTCACCGTGGCCCGTCGCGCCGCCGAGGCCGCCGCAGCGACCGTCAGCGTCACCGTCCTGGACGCCGGCGGTCACCTGCTCGCGTTCCGGCGCGACGACCGGGCCGTGCTGATATCTGGCGAGACCAGCACCCGCAAGGCGTACACGGCCCTCCAACTGAACGCGCCAACCGCCGACCTCGTCGACGCGGTCAAGCCCGACGGGCCCTTCCACTCCCTGCCCACCGCGCTCGACCGGCCGCTGCTGTTCATCGCGGGCGGTCTGCCGATCCATCGCGACGGGCGACTGATCGGTGCGATCGGTGTCGGCGGAGGCGCACCGGATCAGGACCATGGCTTCGCCATGGCCGCCGCGGAGGCACTCGCCTGACCTGGCCCCGATTAGCGGGTAACGCCGGTTCCCTGGAGGGACCGGCGTTACTCGTGCCGGAGTATCAGCCGGCAGCCACCGTCAGCGGAGCGAAGCGCCGGCTCCAGTCACCGGGCAGCTCCGCGACCCCGTACGTCATGACCGCGTTGAAGGCGACCGACGCCAGCCCTCGCTCCTTCGCCCACGCCAGCAGCTCCTCGTGCCGTACGTCGATGTCGGTGCGCAGCGGGCGGTCGGTGTGGGCGGCGAGCGAGGCGATCAGCGCCTTCGCCGTTTCGGTGTCCCGGGCGATGAGCGGGCCCACGACATGGGTGTGCATGTTGGGCCAGGCAGCCGCGTACCCGATGATCCGGCCGTCCTCCTCAGCGACGCGGACCTGGTCGGCGAAGGCCGGCAGCCGGGTGATGATGTGCGTGCGATCGGCGCCGAACACCTCCAGGTCGAGCCGAAGGAGCGTGGTGAGGTCCTCGGCTGTCGCGGGGCGGGTGGCCACTGTGAGCTCGGGGCCGCCCGGCATGAAGGGGCCGCGCAGCATCTCCGCACGCCCAGTGACCTTGAAGCCGAGTTCCTCGTAGAGCGGGCGGCCGTTCGGGGTCGCGTGCAGGGTCAGGGGTGTGGTGCCCATGATCGAGATCACATGGCGCATCAGTCGCCGTCCGACACCCTGGCGGGCGTGCCGCTCGGCGACCAGGACCATACCGACAGCTCCGAGCTCAGGGCGTTCCTGCGGCCCGTATTCGGTGACCGTGCATGCGGCGACGAGCCCTCCGTCGGGGTCGTCGATGCCGTATCCCTTGCCGGCGGTGAGAAGGAAGCCCCACCTGTGTTCCTCTCGCGGCCACCCCCGGTCCTCGGACAAGTCGGCGCAGGCGGTGAGGTCGCGGAGCGTCAGACGGCGGATCGGCAGAGCGGCGAGGGCAGGAGTAGGCACGCAGGTCAGGCTGGCCGACCGATGCCCCCGACGTCCACTGGTTTCAGGAGAGACGTAAGTGCTTTTGGCCATTGTCGTGGCGAGCAGCGGAGTGGGTGGACAGGCGCGGGGTGTTTCACGTGAAACATCGGAGAACGG
Source organism: Streptomyces sp. NPDC127197 (assembly GCF_042672405.1). Taxonomy (NCBI): domain Bacteria; kingdom Bacillati; phylum Actinomycetota; class Actinomycetes; order Kitasatosporales; family Streptomycetaceae; genus Streptomyces; species Streptomyces sp. NPDC127197. Next base: position 105,761 of record NZ_JBHXVG010000006.1, read on the forward strand.
CGGGCATCCATCTGGCTCAGTACGCGGCGGGAACACTCCTCTCGCCAGGGCCTGTCCGGCCGATCAAGTCGCAGGAAAGTGACGGTGCCTTGGTAGTGCCGGTGAGCGGGGTCTGGTGCGTGCAGCTGCAAGGCGGAGTAGGGAGTCGACGCGATGGGGGCCCCTTCCGCGCGAGCGAAGCCGAGCGTGGGGGAGTCGGTAACCGACGGCAACGCGGCAGATGTGCGTGCCAGACCCCGCGTCTGCGGCATGATCGGCCGGAGAGGCCCTAGCCTCGCATGCCATGGCGAGACTTCATCTCTTCGATCTCGACGGCACGTTGCTGCACGGCAGCTCCGCGCCCGTGGAGATCTCGCGGCAACTCGGGCTGGAGTCCGAGACCGTGGCGCTCGACCAGGAGATCGCAGCCGGGCTGATCGGCCCCCCGGAATATGCGCAGCGGGTACATGCGCTTTGGGCGGATCTCACGGAGGCGCACGTGGCCGCAGCCTTCGACGGTGCACCCTGGCTGGGGCGTATCCGTGACGTCTGGGCGGAGATCAGGCGCGCGGGCGACTACTGCGCTGTCGTGTCACTGTCTCCATCGTTCTTCGTGGAGCGGCTCACGGCGTGGGGTGCGCATGCGGCACACGGATCCCGCTTCCCTGCGGTGCCGTTCACCGAGCCTGTGGACCCCGCCGGAGTCCTCAGTGCCGCGGCCAAGGTCCTCATCGCCGACCGGCTGTGCCAGGAGTTCGGCGTGACGCGCGCGGACTGCGTCGCGTACGGGGACTCGTCGTCGGACCGGGATCTCTTCGGCGCCGTTCCGGTATCCGTCGCGGTCAACGCGGACCACCATCTGGCGGCTCTCGCAACCCACTCCTATACGGGGAGGGATCTGTGGGATGCCTATGAATTGGTCTGCGCCGCCCGGTAATTGAGGGAACTGCTGGTTCGCCCCTTGGTCAAAAGAGTGGTGGGTCAAGGGGGGACTTGTGTGGGGCGCGGGGGCCGGTATGGTCGACTCCGGTTGCCGTCCGGGATGTGGTGCGCCCTTCCCGTGCGGACGGAAAGAGGGGCAAGGGAGCCTAACGGGACGGAGAGATCGACGACCCGCATTCTGGGTTAAGCGGCTGAGGTTTCCGCGTGAAGTGAGACGCTGCGAGGAGAGTACTGCGGCCAATGTCACACTCTTGCCCTACTTGTCCGTACGAAGTGGGAACACGAGTTGAATAGGGCCGCGTTGACCGCGACAGCGAACGGGGAAAAGCAGCCGGCTACGGGGGAAGCAGGCATCTTCCGACCGAGGAAGTGCGCAGACCGACCGAAAGATGTTCGAGGCGAGGCACACCATGGACGCTCCGACCACCACGTCGGCCGACAACGGCACTTCAGACGGCGGGGGCGGCTGGTTCACGCCGCGCAAGAAGCCGATGCCGACCCCGGGCAGCGAGCGGGAGACGGCAGATGGTCGGCGCTTGGCCGCGATGCGCCCGGTAGGCAGGACAACCACCGGGACTGATCACGAGGCGCCGCCGGACGAGGTCGCACGGGGTGCCACACCGCAGGTGACGGAGCCGCACACACAAGCGCAGGCCGCGGGCTCGCCGACCTCAGCCACCCACCCCGAGCCGCGCGGCTACGGAGCTCCTGGCCCCCAGCCGGCCGCAGCCGACGCCGGGACGGATCGTGAGCGAATAACGGCACCCGCGATATCCGCGCCTGCCCCCGCCCCGGCCCGCACCGAGACGCCGCCCGCCGACCGCCTGACCGCAGCCCCCGACGCACCGCCCGCTGCTCAACGCGTCCCCCTCCCTACCGAGGTGCCGTCCGCCGCTCAGCACGTGACTGCCCTCACCGCAGCACCGTCCGCTGCTCAAGGCCCTCCCATCACCACACAGGAGCGGTCCACCACCCAGCGAGCCCCCCTCCCCACCGAGGTACCGCCCGCGCAGCCCGCCTCCACCGCGCCGCCGCCCTCCGCTCACCGCGTGCCCGCGCAACGGACCGCCGCCGCCGAACACACGGAGCCGTCTCTCTTCGCTGCCGGCACGGCGCCCGCAGTCGGCCCCGCCTCCAACGCCGATCTGCCCGCTCCGCACGCTGATCAGCCCACCGCCCACGAGGACGCCTCCCCGGACGCCGTCCTCATCCGCCGGACCATGACCACCGTGGCCCCCGTGGCCGACAAGGTCACCTCGTACTTCTACGCGCTGCTCTTCGTCCGCCACCCCGATCTGCGGCCCCTCTTCCCCGCCGCGATGGACGCCCAGCGGGACCGCCTGCTCAAGGCGCTGCTCACTGCCGCCGAGCACATCGACAACGCCGACGTCCTGGTCCCGTATCTGCAGAACCTGGGCCGCGGCCACCGCAAGTACGGCACGCGCCCCGAGCACTATCCGGCCGTTGGCGAGTGTCTGATCGGCGCGCTGAGCCGGTACGCGGAGTCGGTCTGGGACGGGGAGACCGAGGCGGCGTGGGTGCGGGCGTACACGACCATCTCGCAGGTCATGATCGATGCCGCGGCTGCGGACGAGCTGCGCGCACCGGCCTGGTGGTACGCCGAGGTTGTCTCGCACGACTTGAGGACATCGGACGTCGCGGTCATCACGGTTCGCCCCGACCAGCCGTATCCCTTTCTCGCCGGGCAGTACACGAGCCTGGAGACGCCGTGGTGGCCGCGCATATGGCGGCACTACTCCTTCGCGTCGGCACCTCGCTCCGACGGACTGCTCAGCTTCCATGTGAAGGCGGTCCCCGCGGGCTGGGTCTCCAACGCCCTGGTGCACCGCGCCCGCCCCGGTGACGTCGTCCGCCTCGGCCCGCCGGCCGGTTCGATGACCGTGGACCACTCCACCGGCAGCGGACTGCTCTGTCTGGGCGGTGGCACGGGTATAGCGCCCATCAAGGCGCTGGTCGAGGACGTCGCCGAGCACGGCGAGCGGCGCCCCGTCGAGGTCTTCTACGGAGCCCGCACCGACCACGACCTGTACGACATCGACACGATGCTCAGGCTCCAGCAGACACACCCCTGGCTCTCGGTCCGCGCGATCATCGACCAGCAGGCACATCTCCAGCTCCCCGATGCCATAAGGGAGTACGGCCCCTGGAACGAGTACGACGCCTACCTCTCGGGCCCGCCCGGAATGATCCGCAGCGGCGTGGACGCCCTGCGGGACGCCGGCATTCCCTCGGAGCGCATACGCCACGACTCGGTGGAGGAACTCGTCGCCGCCGGAAGCTGACCCGGGGCCGGCCACGGTCGGGTCAGCCCAGATCGGGAGCGTGCATGGCCCGGACGCCCTCGATGTTCCCGTCGAGGTAGTGCCGCAGCGACAGGGGTACGAGATGGACGGAGGCGATCCCGACACGGGTGAACGGCACCCGTACGATCTCGTACTCGCCCGCGGGCTCGTCCACCTCGGGACCGTGCCGCAGGGACGGATCCATGGACTCGAGTCGGCAGACGAAGAAGTGCTGCACCTTCACACCGGTCGCGCCGCCGTCCTCGCCGATGTGCTCGACGGTGTCCACAAAGCACGGCACAACATCGGTGATCTTGGCGCCCAGCTCCTCGTACACCTCGCGATGCAGAGCATGGACGACGGTGGGGTCTCCTGGTTCGACACCGCCACCGGGAGTGACCCAGTAGGGATCCACGCCGGGCTTGGTGCGCTTGATCAGGATCAGGTCGTCGCCGTCCAGGAGAACGGCGCGGGCAGTGCGCTTGACCACGGGTCGGACGGTCATGGGAGAAATGTGGCCCGGCTGGTTCCACGTGAAACATCGCGAAACGTCATCGGTCGAGCCCAGCGCGTGAGGCCTCCCGATTGCTCGGTTCAGCACCATTCGGCGGCCGCGCGCTGCAGCCACTCATGGGCCCGTGCGATGTGCGGCATGGCCAGGGTGCCGGTGCGCACGACCAGGAAGTACGTCCGCAGCGGCGGTACGGCCGGATCATGCAGAGCGACGACGTCACCACGCTTCAGGGCGGTCTCGCAGAGGTAGCGGGGCAGGACCGACAGCCCGGCACCGGCGGCCGTGCAGGCGAGGACGGCACGCAGGTCCGGGACGATGACGGTGCCGGAGGCGGCGGGGCGGGAGTCGAAGACAGAGGCCCAGTAGCGGGAGACAAAGGGCAGCGACTCGTGCACCTCGACGACGGGCAGGTTCTCCAGGGCGGACGCGCCCTTGTCGTGCAGCGTCCCGGTTCCGATCTGCTCGGCCCAGTGCGGGGCGGCGACCAGGACGTGCTCCTCGTCGCACAGCGCAGTCGCCGTGAGCAGTCCGCCGCGCGGCTGGGCTGTGCAGATGGCCAGATCGTGATGGCCGGCGGCCAGCCCTTCCAGGGTCTCCTCGGCGTTGCCGAAGGACGCGCGTAGCGCGAAGCCCTGTCCGTCCTCGCCGGTCAGTTCCACGAGCGCGGGCAGTGCCCGCTCGGCGGTGAACTCAGGGGGCCCCGCCAGATGCAGGGTGCGTAACGAGGACTCGTCGTCGAGCCCGCTCTCGGCTATCTCCACCAAGGCGTCCAGATGCGGAGCGGCCTTGTGTGCGAGCTCGTCGCCGATGGTCGTCGGCGTCACTCCCCGGGCCTGCCGCAGGAACAGCGGGCGGCCCAGCTGTCGTTCCAGCGTGCGGATCTGCGAGGTGACAGCCGGCTGGGAGAGGCCCAGCAGGGCGGCGGCGCGAGTGAAGGAACCGGCCCGGTGCACGGTGACGAACGTGCGCAGCAAGGCCAGATCCATGGAACGCCCTCCCCTTCCCTGCCTGTCTCCCGCCCCCGGGCAGGGCCCAACTATAAATAAGTCGATAGGTCTCTGTCGCTACTGTGATTGGACACTGACACAGAGTCAACTAGCCTTGTTCGCGCGGTTCTTCGCGCGCAGAACCGAGGACGGTCCGAGCCACGAGGGGGGAGGCTCGGACCGTCCGTTCTACGTAGCCCGGACACCCACCGGGCGTCCGGAAAGCGGTCACTTCGCCGACTCGTCCAGCGCGGCCAGCACATCCGCCACCAGATCCCCGGGATCCTCGGCACCGACCGACAGCCGAATGAAGCCCTCCGCAACCGCGTCCCCTCCCCAGCGCCCACGCCGCTCGGCCGTGGAGCGCACCCCGCCGAAGCTCGTCGCGTCGTCCACGAGCCGTAGCGCGTCGAGAAAACGGTCCGCACGCGCGCGCGTGGGCAGGCTGAAGGAAACCACGCACCCATAGCGGTGCATCTGCTGCGAGGCAATCTTGTACGAGGGGTCGTTCATCAGTCCCGGGTAGCGCACTCCGAGATCCTCGGGCCAGTCGCGCAGCGCCTCGGCGACCGCGAGGGCGCTCGCGTTCTGCCGGTCCACGCGCAGCTGGAGCGTGGCGATCGAACGGTGCGCGAGCCAGGCCTCCATGGGGCCGGGAATCGCACCGACGATCTTGCGCCAGCGGCGTACGGCAGCCATTGCCGCAGGGTCGCGGCCGGCGACGTAGCCCAGGAGGATGTCGCCGTGCCCGGTGAGCTGCTTGGTTCCGCTGGCCACGGAGAAGTCGGCGCCGAGCTCCAGCGGGCGCTGTCCGAGCGGTGTCGCGAGCGTGTTGTCGACCGCGACAAGGGCGCCACGCGCGCGTGCCGCCTCTGCGAGCCGCCGGACGTCGCACACGTCCAGCCCGGGGTTCGACGGGGTCTCGATCCACAGGAGCTTCGCGCCGTCGAGGACGTCCAGCTGGGCATCGCCGGCGGTCGGGGCGGTGCGCACCTCGATGCCGTACGCCTCCAGCTGGGCGCGCACCAGGGGCAGTACCTGGTAGCCGTCGCTGGGCAGGACGACCGCGTCCCCGGCGCGCAGCTGGGAGAAGACCACCGACGAGATGGCGGCCATACCGGACGCGAACACCAGTGTCTCCACGTCGTCCTGCCCGGGCGCCTCCAGCTCGCCGATCGCGCGCTCCAGGTGAGTCCAGGTCGGGTTCTCGTCGCGGCCGTAGGTGTACGGGCCGGTGGGGTCGCCCGGCAGGTGGTAATGGGCGGCGAACACCGGACCGGGCAGCGTCGGCTCGTGCTTCACCGGCTCGGGCAGACCGGCCCGCACCGCGCGCGTGCCGTCACCGACACCGTTGCTCCCACCCGTACCGCTCATGCTGCCCGTCCTTCCACGTGCTCATGTACCGCGGCGAGCAGTCCTTCGCTCGCCGCCTCCACCATCTCAAGGCACTCCTCGAAGCCGTCCATGCCCCCGTAGTACGGGTCCGGGACCTCGAGGTCGCCGCTAGCAGCGGGGTCGTAGGAGCGCAGCAGGCGCACCTTCGCCGCGTCCTGCTCGGTCGGCGCCAGGCGGCGCAGCACCTTGAGGTGGCCCGAGTCGAGCGCGATGACCAGATCGAGCCGGGAGAACCACGACGGCTGGAACTGACGTGCGGTGTGCTCACCGTCGTGGCCGTGCTCCTGGAGCACGGCCACGGTGCGCGGATCGGCCGGATCGCCCTCGTGCCAGCCGCCCGTGCCGGCGCTCTCGACCTCGACCAGGCCGTCCAGCCCGGCCGCCACCACGCGCGCGCGGAACACGGACTCGGCCATCGGGGAGCGGCAGATGTTGCCGGTGCAGACGAAGCAGACGCGGTACGTCATCGGCGCTCAGTCCCCGTCGGGCAGGACGACGTTGAGCGCCCAGGAGACGATCGAGATGATCAGACCGCCCAGGACGGCCGTCCAGAAGCCCTCGACGTGGAAACTCAGGTCGAGCTTGTCGGCCAGCCACGAGGTCAGCAGCAGCATCAGCGCGTTCACCACCAGGGTGAACAGGCCGAGTGTCAGGATGAGCAGCGGAAGGCTCAGAAGCTTCACGATCGGCTTGACCAGGAAGTTCACCAGGCCGAAGATCAGCGCGACGAGGATCAGCGTGCCGACTTTCTTGCCGGTGCTGTCACCCGTCAGGGTGATCTTGTCGAGCAGCCATACGGCGACCGCCAGGGCGCCCGCGTTGGCGATCGTCTTGACTACGAAATTCTTCATGTGTCTGATCGTGGCAGACGAGATCGGTTACGAGTACGGGCGCGAGGCGACGAGTGGCGATGAAGGCATTCCGGCTGGACGAACTGGAGGCGGAACGCGCCGCCAACGAAGGGGCCTACCTGCAGTTTCTGCGGGAGCGGAACATGTCGGTCGGGCTGTACGCGCTCAATGCGGGCGAGCATGATCCACAGAAACCCCACAACCAGGACGAGGTCTACTTCATCGTGAGCGGACGCGCTTCGATCACCGTCGGCCTGGAGACCACCGACGTGGCCCGCGGGAGCGTGGTGTACGTCCCCGCCGGAGTGGCCCACAAGTTCCACCACATCAGCGAGGACCTGCGGGTGCTCGTGGTGTTCTCTCCGCCCGAGAGCTGATGCGCCGGCTCGGGGTTCCCTAGGGGATCGGTCAGGGGAGGACAAGGGCTGCAAGGCCCCCGCTGGCCACCCTCTCGGCCCTAGCCTTGAGGCAGGACATCACAGGACCCGGCAGGACCGGCCGGCTCAGCGGAGCCGGTGCGCCTTGCGGGCGGAGAGAGAGAAGGACAAGGGCGATGCGAGAGATCTTCACGGGTCTGCCGTGGTGGGTGAAGTGGATCGCGGTGCCGGTCATCGCCCTGGTCGTGTTCGGTGGCCTGATAGCCAGCGTCGTGGGCTTCGTGATCGGGCTGCTGTTCAAGGTACTGGTCTTCGTGGCGCTGGTCGGTGGACTCATCTACGTCGTACGGAAGTTCACGACGAGCTCCACGTCGCGCAGCGACTGGTGACAGGAGTGGGTGACGGGAACCGGTAACAGGAATCACCGGTTCCCTCGGGCGAGGGAAGTTTCCGTACGGAGCGTCTGCAAGCGGTGGCAGACGGTTAGAGTCCGGAACTCGACGCGGGGACGACGACCCCGCGAGCGGCGTACACCTCCGTACACCCCCAGCCTTCCCCGCACGGCCCGCCCTCTCGCGCTTCGGGAGTGACCCTTGCCCACGGTTGACACCGCACCCGCACAATCCCCCGCACCCCCCACACCCCCCCGGACCCCCCTCCCGGCCTCGGCGCTCCGCGTCAGGCCCCCCGAACAGCCCACACCACCCCGGGCCAGGCCCGAGCGATCACGCCCGATCTCGGACTCCCCGACGAACTCCCCTCCACCAGCGCGCCCGACGGCATGCGCGACGCGCCGACCGGCGAGTGGCCCGACCTCCCCGTCGACTCCTCCCGCTCCCCAGCAGTCCGCGACCCTCATCGGATCCGTGCAGCGCGCGATGCGCCTGCTGGAATGCGTCGCCGAGCATGAGCACGGCGCACCCGCCAAGCAACTGGCCCGCGAGACCGGCCTGGCCCTGCCCACGACGTACCACCTGCTGCGCACCCTGGTGCACGAGGGCTATCTACGCCGCGACAAAGGGCTGTTCTTCCTCGGCGAGGCCGCTGAGCGGCTGAGCAGCAGCGGGGCGCAGGAGAAACGTCGCAGCACGATCGCCGAGGCACTCGCACACTGGCGGGATGTGATCGGCGTCCCCGTGTACTACGCGATCTACCGCGACGGCGAGATCGAGGTGGTGTGCGTCTCTGACACTCCCGGCAACCCGGCGGTCGAGGAATGGGCCGACTTCCGTGAGACCGGGCATGCGCACGCCATCGGCCAGTGCCTGCTGTCCCAGCTGGACGAGGACGCCCGCCGCGCCCACCTTGACCGCTACCCCGTGCAGTCCATCACCCCGTACACGGTCCGTGACAGCCAAACGTTGCTGCAACGCCTCGACCAGATGGGCCGGATGCAACCGGTCATCGAGCGCCAGGAGTACGCGCTGGGCACCGTGTGCGCGGCGATTCCTATCACGCTGGGCACCACGGCCGGGACGATGGCCATTTCCCTGCCCTGCCACCAGGCCGACCGACTGCTGCCCGCGGCACGGCAGCTGCAGAGCGAGATCGGACGCCTTCTGGGGTCGCTCGCCCTCTCTATCAGTATCTGAAAACTCACTCCTTGTGATCTGGTGTGTACGTTCAGCAAGATGCCACCAGTGTCCGAAGTTCGTTCCCGGCCAGTCGACGGCAAATGACGGGGTAGGCGATGCGCGAGTCCGTACAGGCAGAGGTCATGATGAGCTTTCTCGTGTCCGAGGAGCTCTCCTTCCGCATTCCGGTGGAGCTGCGCTACGAGACGTGCGATCCCTACGCCGTGCGGCTGACCTTCCATTTGCCGGGAGACGCTCCGGTGACCTGGGCATTCGGCCGGGAGCTGCTGATCGACGGGGTGGGCCGGCCGTGCGGGGAGGGCGATGTCCGCGTCTCGCCGGTCGCGCCCGAGTCGCTGGGCGACGTCCTGATCCGGCTTCAGGTCGGCAGCGACCAGGCGCTGTTCCGATCGTCGACCGCGCCGCTGGTCGCCTTCCTCGACCGTACGGACAAACTGGTGCCGCTGGGCCAGGAAGGCGCGCTCGCCGACTTCGACGCCCATCTCGACGAGGCCTTGGACCGCATCCTGGCCGAGGAGCAGAGCGCTGGCTGACGCGTGCGCGACGGGGTGGGGTGGTGTAACGCTTCGCCTGGGGCTCTGCAAGGCCGTGGGTGGCACGGGCGGGGGCTGAGAGGTGCATGTGTAGGTTGCGGCAGGAACGCTTCTTCCTGAGCTCTCCAGGGCCCTCGGGAAGCCTCAGGAGGCGGTCTCCTCAGGGGCGAGCCGGGGCGGCCCTCAGCCGGTGTCTCCTGCTTTCACGCCTGCCGCGCGGCTGGGATTCGTGCTTTCCCGCCTGCCGCGCGGCAGGCGTCTGCCGCATCCGCTTCAGTGCTTGCGCCGCCGCCCCTTCCCGCCGCGTGCCGCCGCAGCTGGGCCACCCCCGGCCGCCGCCGGTGTCGCCGACTCCGTCCTGTGCCGGTCGGCGGAGACCACCAGGGCCGCGAGTCCCGTGGTGACCGGGACCGATGCCACCAGACCGATGGACCCCACCAGCGTGCGCACGATCTCCTCGGCGACCAGCTCGCTGTTGGCGACCGTCCCCACGCTGCTCTGCGCGATCGAGAAGAGCAGCAGCAGCGGCAGTGCGGCGCCCGCGTAGGCGAGGACGAGCGTGTTGACGACCGAGGCGATGTGGTCGCGGCCGATGCGGATGCCTGCCCGGTACAGCCCGCGCCAGCCCATCGTCGGGTTGGCCTCGTGCAACTCCCAGACCGCCGAGGTCTGCGTGACCGTCACGTCGTCGAGCACACCGAGCGAACCGATGATGATGCCGGCCAGCAGCAGACCGCTCATGTCGATCGACGGATACAGGCCGTGGATCAGACCCGTGTTGTCGTCGGTGTTGCCGGTGAGCGCGGCCCAGTCGATGAACAGCGAACCGAGCACCCCGATCAGCAGCAGCGAGACCAGGGTGCCGAGCACCGCAACAGATGTTCGGGCCGACAGGCCGTGGCACAGATACAGGGCGACCAGCATGATGGCGCTCGCCCCGACCACCGCGACGACCAGCGGGTTCGAACCCTGGAGGATTGCGGGCAGGATGAAGAAGTTCAGCACCAGAAAGCTGATGGCCAGCGAGATGAGCGCCATGAGGCCGCGCATCCGGCCGACGGCCACGACGGCCACCGCGAAGATGCCGGCGAGCAGTGCCATCGGGAGCCTGCGGTTCACGTCGGTGACGGAGTACTGCAGGTCCTCAGGGGCGGAAGGCTCGTAGGCGGCCACGACCTTCTGGCCTTCGTGCAGCTGCCGTGACTGGTCCGGCTGCACGATCTCGGTGAACGTACGGCCTTCGTCCTTGCCGGTGTCGATCCGGATCGTCGCCCTCTTGCAGAGGCCGTTCGCCTGCTGCTGTGCGGAGGAGCCCTCGGCGGTGGAAGTGTCGCCGTTCGGCGTGTCCGCCGAGGCGTTGACCGAGTCGCAGGGCAACTCCTCGATCTTGGTGACCGTGGCCTGCTGGGTCTGCCGGTCGAAGCCGACGCCGGTGCGCTCGTGCGGTGGGGCGCCACCGGGCCAGAGCACCGCGAGGCCGACCACCACGGCAGCGGCGAACGGGATGAGGACCGCCGCGATCACCTTGCGCAGGTGCACGGAGACGGGAGCCGCGGGCCCATGACCGTGACTGTGGGAGTGTCCGTGCCCGGCACCGGATCCGGCTCCTGATCCTTGTCCCGGCCCACCGGATCCGCGCCCCGGTCCGCCACCGGAGCCCTGTGCCGGTCCGCTACCGGAGCCTTGTTCGGGCCAGCCTCCAGAGCCGTTCTCCGGCCCTCCGCCAGATTCCTGTCTCGGTCCGCCCCCCGAGTTGTGGCCGCCGGCCCCGGATTGCCGGTCGTCGACCCCGGAAGCCGGCCCGCGCTCTTGTCCACCCGCGGCCCCGGACCCGTATCCATCACCGGCTCCGGGCCTGTACTCACCACAGGCTCCGGACCTGTACTCACCACGGGCTCCGGACCGGTGCTCACCACCGGCCCCGGCCCCATATCCGGCACCGAAGTCACCGAAGTCCTGCCCGCCACCAAAACCGTGCCCACCACCGGTGCCACGGCCGGTGCCACGGTCGTTGTCCGCTCCAGAGCCGGCTCCGGGGCCCATGCCAGGGCCGGTTCCGCGCGGGGGGTCGGGCGGCGGGAACGGGGGCTGCTGATTCGTGGTCACCGACCGATCATCGCAAGAACGACCGGGCCCCTCTGTTCACCGCGCCCGAATTGACGCTAGCGTGGGGGGACCTTTGTACACGCGGGAGCTCGGAGCACCGGGCTGAGAGGGCGCTGACCTCCGTCTTCGCGATGTTTCACGTGGAACATCACTGAGCACGAGTGATGTTTCCCATGAAACGTCGGCAAACGGAAATCGCTGCGTCGACCGCCGAACCTGTTACCGGGTAATGCCGGCGTAGGGAGACGGTCTCATGACCAACAAGGACGCACGCACGCCTGCCTCCACGCAGAACGCGACCAACGACGCGAGCAACGGGGAGGCCGGGAAGTCCATCGGCTGGCACAAGGCGTACGTCGAAGGCTCACGCCCCGATCTGCGCGTGCCGGTCCGTCAGGTGCACCTCACCAACGGGCAGTCGGTGACCTTGTACGACACCTCAGGCCCGTACACCGATCCACTCGTCGACACCGATGTCCGCCGGGGGCTGCCGCCACTGCGGGAGAACTGGATCATCGCCCGCGGCGATACCGAGGAGTACGCGGGCCGTCCCGTCCGCCCCGAGGACGACGGGATCAAGCACACCTCGCCGCGCGGCGGCCTGCGCAACCTCGATGCGGTCTTCCCCGGCCGGCCGCGCCAGCCGCGCCGCAGCCGTGGTGGGAAGGCGGTCACGCAGCTGGCGTATGCCCGCCGGGGCGAGATCACGCCCGAGATGGAGTTCGTGGCCCTCCGGGAGAACGTTTCTCCAGAGGAGGTCCGCGAGGAGATCGCGGCGGGCCGGGCGGTCCTCCCCGCGAATGTGAACCACCCGGAGATCGAGCCGATGATCATCGGTAAGCGGTTCCTGGTGAAGGTCAACGCCAACATCGGCAATTCTGCGGTGACGTCCTCCATCGAGGAGGAGGTCGAGAAGATGACCTGGGCTACCCGATGGGGGGCCGACACGGTCATGGACCTGTCCACCGGTCGCAACATCCACACCACCCGCGAGTGGGTGCTGCGCAACTCCCCTGTCCCCATCGGCACGGTGCCGCTCTACCAGGCCCTCGAAAAGGTCGACGGCAGGGCCGAGGAGCTGACCTGGGAGATCTACAAGGACACGGTCATCGAACAGGCCGAGCAGGGCGTGGACTACATGACGGTGCACGCCGGAGTGCGCCTTCCGTACGTGCCGCTGACGGCGAACCGCAAGACCGGCATCGTCTCGCGCGGCGGCTCGATCATGGCCGCGTGGTGCCTGGCGCACCACAAGGAGTCGTTCCTGTACGAGAACTTCGAGGAACTCTGCGAGATCCTCGCCGCCTACGACGTCACCTACTCGCTGGGCGACGGCCTGCGGCCCGGTTCGATCGCGGACGCCAACGACGAGGCGCAGTTCGCGGAACTCCGAACTCTCGGGGAACTCAACCGAATCGCGAAGCGTTTCAATGTTCAGACCATGATCGAGGGCCCGGGCCATGTCCCGATGCACAAGATCAAGGAGAACATCGACCTTCAGCAGGAGATCTGTGATGAAGCTCCGTTCTATACGCTCGGCCCGCTGACGACGGACGTCGCGCCGGCGTACGACCACATCACCTCCGGCATCGGTGCCGCGATGATCGCCTGGTGGGGCACGGCCATGCTCTGCTATGTCACGCCCAAGGAGCACTTGGGCCTACCCAACCGTGACGACGTCAAGACCGGCGTCATCACCTACAAGATCGCCGCCCACGCAGCCGACCTCGCCAAGGGGCACCCCGGTGCACAGGAATGGGACGACGCGCTGTCCGACGCCCGCTTCGAGTTCCGGTGGGAGGACCAGTTCAACCTCGCCCTCGACCCGGACACGGCACGGGAGTTCCACGACGAGACCCTGCCGGCCGAACCCGCCAAGACGGCTCACTTCTGCTCGATGTGCGGGCCGAAGTTCTGCTCGATGAAGATCAGCCAAAGCATCACAGAGCGGTTCGGTGGCGCGGCGGCTGAGGGGGCGTCGCCCGAGGAGATCGCCGAGGGCATGCTGCAGAAATCCAGGGAGTTCGCGGCGGCAGGAAACCGTGTGTATCTCCCGCTGGCCGACTGAGCCGTTCTGAGGGCTCCGGTCCGGGCCACTGCCCACCCGGACCGGAACCCTCGACTCGATCACGCCGTGACGTCCTGGGGATACCAGCGAAGTTCCACCGTGTTGCCATCCGGGTCCTGGACGTAGATCGAGGTGGCAACGCCACGCGCGCCGAAGCGTTGGACAGGGCCTTCGAGAACGGTGAACGTGCCGGACTCGATGACCGCATCCCAGTCCAGTGGCTCAACGGTGATACAGACGTGGTCGACGTTGGACGTTCCCCGGGGGTGGTGGACCAGGTCAATGAGTGTCTCTGAGCTGACCCGCACCGATGGGAACGGGACTTGGCCGGCCCGCCACTCGGTGACGCGTACCGGTTCCAGGCCAAGGCGTCCGGTGTAGAAATCAAGGGACCGTTCGACGTCCTCGACGTTGAAGACCAAGTGGTCGAGGGCCTTCACCCGCAGGGTGGTGGTCACTTCGCCTCCAGGGCGACAGCACGGCGGATCCAGTCGGTGAACAGCGCGGCGTCGACATCGTCAACAGTGCTGAGCTTCACGGAGGCCATCTGGCGGGAACCGGGATCGAGTCGCCCGGAAGAGTCGAGCACTTCCTGGCCTCTCCAGAGACCGAAGGTGATGTAGGACCTGTACGCCTTGAGCAGGCAGACCGGCATCCGCCCGGGCTTGTCGCCGAGGCTCCAGGTCGGATGGCCGTGCCACATCGCGCCGCTGCCGTCCGGCAGGGCGGCCTCTATGACGGGGACCAGCTTCTCGCCGATCTCCCGCAGCCCGTCATCGAGCCCTGCCAGGTAGGCGGTGACGTCAGTGGTGGTCATGAGGCTTCCTTCCGTGGGTGGAGGAGTCAGGCGCTCTGAGAGCGCGGATCGATCAGCCCGGCGCCTCGAGGGCGGAGGAGCGAGTGTCGGCGATCGGCACCGGGGTTCTCCTCGAGGACCGGGTGGACGCCTCCTACGATCCGCCGGGAGGGAAGCCTCCATCAAGGCAAGATCGCAATACAATTGTTGAGCCAGATTCAACGATCGGGGGATCATGCTGGAACGGCTGGAGCTGGAGACCTTCCTGACACTCGCCGAGGAACTGCACTTCGGCCGGACCGCCGAACGCCTGCACATCACGACGGGGCGGGTCAGTCAGGTGATCAAGAAGCTGGAGCGCCGCATCGGCGGAACGCTGTTCGAACGCACCAGCCGTACCGTCCGACTCACCTCGACCGGGCGGCAGTTGGCCGATGACCTGACGCCCCTGGTCGCGGGGATGGAGGCGGCGCTGCGCAGGGCTGCCAACGCCAGTCGCGGGTTCACGGGAGAACTCCGCGTCGCCTTTCTCGGAGAGTGGACGGCACCTGTACTGCTCAGGGCGGTCGGCCTGTTCGGTGAACGCCACCCCGACTGCCGGGTGGACGTCCGGGAGGTTCAGCTGTACAACTCCCGGGCGAGCTTGATGGACGGCTCGATCGACATCCTCCTCGCCTCGTACCCGTTCGACGGAATGGCCTGCGGACCGGTCCTGATGAGGGAGGACAGGGTGCTCGCGGTGGCGGACGGGCATCCATTGGCCGCCGAGCAGTCGGTGTCGGTCGAAATCCTCGCGGAGTACCCCGTGGTGCAGTATCCGCAGGTGACCTCCACGGCCTTCAAACGGGACCGCACACCGGACCGCACTCCGTCGGGCAGGCCCGTTCCGGCGGGACCGGCCGGCGGGTCGTTCTCCGAAATGCTCACCCTGGTCGCGATGGGCAAGGGCATCCTCCCGGTCGGTGAGCATTCCCGGCAGTACTACCCCCGACCGGACATCGCCTACGTGCCACTGCACGACGCGGAGCCGATCGAACGGGGACTGGTCTGGCGGGAGGGGAACACCACGGAGCGGATACGCGAGTTCGTGCGGGCAGCGACGGACGCCGCCCAGACGGCGCCGACCGAGTGAACCCCGTATCCAGGCCCGCGGCTCCCCTCGATGGAGATCAGCCAAAGCATCACAGAGCGATTGGGCGGTGCCGACGGGGCCTCGGCCGAGGAGATCGCCGAAGGGATGCTGCAGAAGTCGAAGGAGTTCACGGCCGCGGGTAACCACGTGTATCTGCCGATCGCGGGCTGAAGACCGTCAGGCCGAGACCAGGTTGCGGTGCCCCGGTCCGCCGGGGCGCCGTGTCACCCCGGTCAGCCCGGTCCTCGGGAAAGCCGCGCCTCGGCTCTCTCGGCTCGGCAGACTGACTTCATGGCAGCGACTTCACTGAGCAAGGGTGCCAACCTTCCCGTCGATGCTCGGGCGGTACGCGTCGAGCTCTCCTGGTCCGAAGGGCCGGGCGTGCCCGACGTCGACGCCTCCGCATTGCTGCTCACCGCGGCCGGACGCGTTCGGGACGACGGTGACTTCGTCTTCTACAACCAGCCGAACCACGCGTCCGATGCTGTGACCCACCTGGGGAAACAGCGTGCCGCCGGGGCCACCTCCGACACGATCTCGGTGGACCTCGGTTCACTGGAGCCGGCCGTCGAACGGATCGTGCTGTGTGCGTCGGCCGACGGCGGGACGTTCGGGCAGGTGCCCGGACTGATGCTGAGGCTGCTCGACGACGGGACGCGGACCGAGCTCGCCCGGTTCGAGATGGAGGCCGGGGCGGAGACCGCGTTCATCGGAGGTGAGCTGTACCTACGGCAGGGGCGGTGGAAGTTCCGTGCGGTCGGGCAGGGGTACGCCTCCGGGCTGGCGGGCCTGGCCACCGATTTCGGCATCACGGTCGACGACGCTCCGCCGGCCGTGCCGGTCCAGCCCGACCGACCGACCCAGCCGACGGCACCTGTTCAAGCCCCGCCGACACCATCCGCCCCGCCAGCCCCACCGACGGTGCCACCCACCGCACCTCCGATGACACCACCCTCACCCACCACACCCCCCGCCCCCCGCCTGACCAAGGGTGAGGAACACCTGCCCGTGGACATGCGCAAGCGGCTGTCCCTGCGCAAGCAGCAGGTGGCGGTGAGCCTGACCAAGCACGGGGTCGCCGGAACCACCGCGCGCGTCATCCTGGTTCTCGACGCCTCGGGCTCCATGTCGTCCCTGTACTCCCGCGGCATCGTGAGGGACGTGGTGGAGCGCATGGCCGCTGTCGCCGCACAGCTCGACGACGACGGCCAGATGCAGGCCTGGACGTTCGCCTCGAACGCGGCCCGGCTGCCCGATCTCCGGATCGGGGAGCTGCCGGAGTGGCTGCGGCTGCATGTCCGGGTCGGTGAACTGAGCCTTTTTGGCCGCAAGAAGGCGAAGAAGGGCCTCGAGGCAGGTCAGGTCGACATGCGGATGATCGGTATCCAGAACGAGGAACAGAAGGTGATCGCCCAGGTTCGTACATACGTCCGGGAGAACCCGGCCGCGGCTCCCACGCTCGTGCTCTTCTTCTCCGACGGAGGTGTCTACCGCAACGCCCAGATCGAGCGAGAGCTGCGGGAGGCGGTGGAGGAACCGATCTTCTGGCAGTTCGTGGGTCTGGGACGGTCCAACTACGGCGTGCTGGAGCAGTTCGACACCCTGCCCGGCCGTCGTGTCGACAACGTGGGCTTCTTCGCGGTCGACGACATCAGCACGGTCCCCGATCAGGAGCTGTACGACCGGCTCCTGTCGGAGTTTCCGAGCTGGATGGCCGCGGCCCGCCGGGCGGGCATTCTCTGACCGGATGTCGCCGTCCGACGCGCAGAGCACCACGGCGGGCGGGTGGCCCGCGCGGTCGGCATGGCCACGCACAGCCGTACGTACAGCCGGGCGTGTTCGGCTTGCGCTCCCCTGGGTGGGGGCGCAAGCCGAGGATTACTCCGGCTGGTGCTCGGGCCCCCCGAACTCCGGGCTTGTGTAGTCCGGGCTCGTGAAGCTCGGGCGCGAGCCCGATTCCGGGCCGTCGCCGGGGCTGGTGAAGCCCGGGCGGTCGTAGCCGAGGTGCGGGATGCGACTGGTCGGCGCCGACGGGGCCGTACGGTGCAGTGCGGCCGGGCCGGGGTCGGCGAGCGCCTCGCGCAGAAACGGCAGGATGCCGTTCTCCAGCAGGGCCTCGTGCCAGGCTTCCCTGGCCTTGGCCACCTCGCCGCTGAGCTCGCCGTACGGACCGGCCTCCAGCGAGGGCCGGTTGCGCAGCGCGGTGAGCAGCAGCCCGACGGCGGCGACCAGGATCGCGACCGCGGTGACGGCGCCGAACACCCACCCGGTGGTGAGCATGGTCTCGGCGAACGCCGGCTCGGGGTCCAGCATCTTCAGGATGTAGCCGACGAGCAGGAAGATCGCCGCGGCCGTTCCGGCCAGGACGGGGGCGAGGACCGCGACGATGGCGACGGCACCCGCGCCGGCGGTTTCGGCGACCTCTCCCATGGTGGTGGCGAGCCCCACCGCGCCCGTGCCGGGCTCCGCGGAGCCGGACTCGCGAGTGGACGACGGGGTGGACGGCGCCGGGCGGCGCAGTTCCTCGCGGACCTTCACGTAGTGCTGGTACTCGGTCGCCGCGGCCGCCGTGATGAATGCGGTGGCGTTGAGCGCCATGGTGCGCAGCTGTTCAGGGTTGAGCCGCTGTCCGACAGCGGCCAGTTCCGGGCGTTGCGGTGCGGAGCGCAGCGCCTCATCGAGGATCCGCTCGTATTCCTGGCGGTCCTCGCTCAACAGGTGCTGCGGAACGCTGTTCATGTGCATCCCCCGATGCTCCGTAGGGCTGGTGGCTCGCACGCTGACGAGCCGTTGGGCAGAAACGGAGGGGAGCCTGCTACGGATAAGCCGATGGTAGAGCGGTGACGGTGCGCCGTGACAGGGGGTTTCCAGAAATTGGGCCCTGGCCTGCGCCGTCGTGCGCCGGTCCGCCGTCGCGGTACGCCTGCCCGGTAAACCCTCAGATATCCAGGGGGAGTTGCTGGACCAGTAGCTTTCCGGCCATGGTCACTCCGCCGTCCATGGCGATGGCGAGGCCGTCGGCGTAGACGTGCGGTCCTTCGACCACGGGACCGGAGCTGTCCTCGCCGTCCTCGGAGCCGACCTCGCCCAGCAGATACGGAATGGGGCTGTGGCCGTGAACGATGCGGGTGCCGCCGTACGTATCGAGGAGGGAGCGTACGGCGTCGGCGCCGCCCTCGTCGCGGAAGGAGAAGCGCTTGGTGAACTTGCGGAACAGGTCCCAGACTTCATTCGCGTCGTTGCGGGTGAGGGTCTCGCGGACGTTGTCGTTGACTTCCTCGATGGAGTTGCCGTACTCGAGGTAGGCGGTGGTGTCCGAGTGGACGAGCAGATGGCCGTCGACCGCCTCGACGGCGTCGAGGCGGGCCATCCACTGCAGATGGTGGTCCTGGAGGCGGTCCATGTCGGTCTTCTGACCGCCGTTGAGCAGCCAGGCCGCCTGGAAGGTGGCGGTGCCCGCGCCGGAGTTGACGGGGGTGTCGCCGAATCGCTTGGCGCCGAGCAGCAGCAGTTCGTGGTTGCCCATCAGGGCCTTGCAGTAGCCGCCGGCCGCGGCGGCCTCGGCGGACAGCCGCATCACGAGGTCGATGACACCGATGCCGTCCGGACCGCGGTCGGTGAAGTCGCCGAGGAACCACAGCCGGGCGGTGCCGGCGCACCACTGGCCGGCGGCGTCGATGAGGCCCTTCTCCTGCAGGGCGGCCACCAGCTCCTCGAGGTAGCCGTGCACGTCGCCCACGACGTAGAGGGGGCCGGGGCCGGTGCCGGGCTGCGGGACCGGCGTGGGCGCGGGCGTGGGGTCGACGGTCACCTGAAGCGTGTCACCCCGACGGATGACGGGCAGGTCGCGCTCCGTGGGGGTGTACCCCTCCGGGTGGTCGACCGGTTCCGCGACGGGGCTGATGGCCTCGCCGGGATGCGTGCTGTGGACGTACGGACCGGTCTCGTGCACGTACGCGGGCACCCGGAAGTCGCGCAGCGTCGCCGTCCGCTCCACCTCGGGTCCCTGACCGGCCCCCTGAGTCATCGACCCCTCCACCATCGCGCCGCAGCTGCACCGCTTCGGACTGCCTGGTCGCAGCGGCCCGCGGTGCCGTGGGCCCATCATAGGAATGCGGATCGCGCTGTGTGATGACCCAGGGGTGGTGAATCGGAGCAAGACTCCAGTTCACCGCGGCTTTCGCCCCGATTGGGCAGGGCTTTGTCCGCCTGGTGACCGCCCCGCGCCGACCCCCTCCCGGGTGACCGCCCCGCTCTACCCGTTGTCGGGCGACCGCGGCGGGCTGACCGTCGTGCGCGGGGAACGCCGCTGCGACGAGGTCCGCACGATCAGCTCGGTCGGTATCACCTGCTCGACCGGACGGTCCGATTCCACGCCCTCGATGGCGTCGATGAGCAGCTGGACCACGGCCGTGCCGATGCGGCGCGGCTTCAGGGAGAGTGTGGTGATGGCCGGCTCGGTGTTGGCGTACACGGTGGACTCGCTGCAGCAGACCAGCAGCAGATCGTCCGGTACGCGCAGTCCGTAGCGGCGGGCGGCGGCGAGCAGGTCGGTGCCGTTCGGGTCGAACAGGCCGTAGACGGCGTCCGGTCGGTCGGGGCGGGCCAGCAGCCGGTCGGCGGCGACGGCGCCCGCGCACGGGTCGTGCGCCGGGTAGGCCTCGTAGACCGGGTCCTGGCCGACGCGTTCGCACCAGTGCAGATACGCGGTGGTGGACAGGTGTGTGTACGTGTCGGTCGTGGTGCCGGTGAGCAGGCCGATGCGCCGGGCGCCCGCTTCGGCCAGGTGGTCGAGGATGCCGAGGACGGCGGCCTCGTGGTCGTTGTCGACCCAGGCCGTGACCGGGAGCGTGCCGGCCGGCCGGCCGTCGGAGACGACCGGGAGACCCTGCCGGACGAGTTCGCTGACGACCGGGTCCTGGTCGGACGGGTCGATGACGACGGTCCCGTCGAGGGCGACGTTCGACCACACGTCGTGACGCGAGGTCGCGGGCAGGATGACGAGGGCGTAACCACGGGCGAGCGCGGCGGAGGTGGCGGCGCGGGCCATCTCGGCGAAGTACGCGAACTCCGTGAAGGTGAAAGGTTCATCCCCGTATGTCGTCACGGTCAGGCCGATCAGTCCGGACTTGCCGGTACGGAGGGTGCGGGCGGCGGCCGAGGGGCGGTACCCCAGTCGGTCGGCGACCTCGCGGACATGGCGTCGGGTGGCGTCGGGGAGCCGGCCCTTGCCGTTGAGGGCGTCGGAGACGGTCGTGATGGAGACCCCGGCGGCGGCGGCCACGTCTCTGATGCCCGCCCGGCTCGGCCGACTGCCTCGACGTGAGGTTTCCGCGCGGCTCACCTGGTGCTTCCCTGCTGCTGTCATGGCGAGCCGATAGTAGGGCTCACGTGGTGGGGTAGTGCGGACGCATATGCACCCGTTGACAGGCACGTTTCTGCAAGGTCATCGAGTGTCAAATGCCTTGGAATGTAAGGGAGTTGAACCATCCTGTTGCAGTACTTGACTTGTCGGAGCACACAGGCCTGCCAAGTGGTCGATGTTTCGAAGAGGTCTCAACTCACCTGCACGGGTGATGCGCGCTACGGCGTGAGCCACCGGCGCGTAGATATATGTGCAGCACGCCCCCCGATTCACACCCTTCATACGATGATGCCTCTGATGCCAGTGGGACGGATGGGGTTCCTCCGGCGCCCCCGGAGGCCGCACGCGGAGTGCGCGCAGTTGGTGCCGGGCCATACGCAGCCGCGCCGAATCCTCATAAGGTGAGAAGCATTGGAAGCCGGCGGCAGTCAGGGCTGCCGGTGGTTGCGAGGAGGACTGCGGTGAGCGAGACGAGCCCGAAGCTGCGCGCCGAGTTGGAGGGGATCCCCACCTACAAGCCGGGCAAGCCGGCGGCGGCCGGCGGCCCCGTGGCCTACAAGCTGTCCTCCAACGAGAACCCCTATCCGCCGCTGCCCGGCGTGCTGGAGGCGGTGACGGCGGCGGCCTCGTCCTTCAACCGCTACCCGGACCTGGCCTGCACGGACCTGATGAACGAGCTGTCCGACCGGTTCGGTGTCCCTGTCTCGCATCTGGCCACCGGCACCGGCTCGGTCGGCGTCGCCCAGCAGTTGATCCAGGCCACCAGCGGCCCCGGTGACGAGGTGATCTATGCGTGGCGCTCCTTCGAGGCGTACCCGATCATCACGCAGATCAGCGGTGCGACGTCCGTGCAGGTGCCGCTGACCCCGGGCGCGGTGCACGACCTGGACGCGATGGCGGACGCGATCACGGACCGGACCCGCCTGGTCATCGTCTGCAACCCCAACAACCCCACGGGCACCGTCGTACGACGGGCCGAGCTCGAGCGCTTCCTCGACCGGGTGCCGAGCGACGTGGTCGTCGTGCTCGAC
Source organism: Streptomyces sp. NPDC127197 (assembly GCF_042672405.1). NCBI lineage: Bacteria > Bacillati > Actinomycetota > Actinomycetes > Kitasatosporales > Streptomycetaceae > Streptomyces > Streptomyces sp. NPDC127197. The sequence goes on from NZ_JBHXVG010000006.1 coordinate 127,734, forward strand.
GAGGCGTACCGCGAGTTCATCCGCGACCCCGAGGTGCCGGACGGTGTCGAGCTGTACCGGAACCGGCCCAACGTCTGTGTCCTGCGGACGTTCTCGAAGGCGTACGGACTGGCCGGCCTGCGCGTCGGCTTCGCCATCGCCCACGAGCCGGTCGCGGCGGCGCTGCGCAAGACGGCCGTGCCGTTCGGGGTGAGCCGGATTGCGCAGGAGGCGGCGATCGCCTCGCTGCGCGCCGAGGACGAACTGCTGGGCCGGGTCGGTTCGCTGGTCTGTGAGCGCAACCGCGTGGTCGACGGGCTGCGCGGCCAGGGCTGGACGCTGCCCGAGTCCCAGGCCAATTTCGTGTGGCTGCCGCTGGGGGAGCGCGCGGTCGCCTTCACGGAGGCGTGTGAGGCGGCAGGTGTGGTCGTACGGCCGTTCCCCGGCGAGGGTGTGCGGGTGACGGTCGGGGAGACCGAGGCGAACGACATCCTCCTGAAGGTGGCGGAAGGGTTCCGTAAGGAGTTCTAGGCGGTCGCCGACGGTGTGGAACGGGCTCGCGAGGTGGCTCTCGCCGCTTCGCGAGCCCGGCGCAGGTCCGTAGGGGACCCCCCTTCGAGGCATCGAAAGCCAGTGCGCCATAATTGCTTGTGAATGTGAACGCGTTCACAAGCGCCCCCACGGCGACGTAAGGAGAGACGACGTGGAATTGGCTTTGGCGCCGGAGACGCTGGCGCGCTGGCAGTTCGGCATCACCACCGTCTACCACTTCCTGTTCGTCCCCCTGACGATCTCGCTCGCTGCCCTCACGGCCGGCCTGCAGACCGCGTGGGTGCGTACGGAGAAGGAGAAGTACCTCAAGGCGACCAAGTTCTGGGGCAAGCTCTTCCTGATCAACATCGCGATGGGTGTCGTCACCGGCATCGTGCAGGAGTTCCAGTTCGGCATGAACTGGTCCGACTACTCGCGCTTCGTCGGCGATGTCTTCGGTGCTCCCCTCGCCTTCGAGGCCCTGATCGCCTTCTTCTTCGAGTCCACCTTCATCGGGCTGTGGATCTTCGGCTGGGACAAGCTGCCGAAGAAGATCCACCTGGCCTGCATCTGGATGGTCTCGATCGGCACGCTTCTGTCGGCGTACTTCATCCTCGCGGCCAACTCCTGGATGCAACACCCGGTCGGCTACCGGATCAACGAGGAGAAGGGCCGCGCCGAGCTCACCGACTTCTGGCTGGTCCTCACCCAGAACACGACACTCAACCAGGTCTTCCACAGCTTCTCGGCCGCCTTCTTGACGGGTGGCGCCTTCATGGTGGGCATCGCCGCCTTCCACCTGATGCGCAAGAAGCACATCCCGGTGATGCGGACGTCGCTCCGGCTCGGCCTGGTCACTCTGGCGGTCGGCGGTGTGCTCACCGCGGTCAGCGGGGACACCCTCGGCAAGGTCATGTACGAGCAGCAGCCGATGAAGATGGCCGCCGCCGAGGCCCTGTGGGAGGGCGAGAGCCCGGCACCGTTCTCCGTCTTCGCGTACGGGGACGTCGACAAGGGGCACAACAAGGTCGCCCTGGAGATACCCGGGCTGCTGTCCTTCCTGGCCCACAGCGACTTCGAGTCGTATGTGCCCGGCATCCACGACACCAACAAGGCCCTGCAGGAGAAGTTCGGGCCCGGTGACTACAAGCCCATCGTCCCCGTCGCCTACTGGGGCTTCCGGTGGATGATCGGCTTCGGCATGGCGTCCCTCTCCCTGGGGCTGCTGGGGCTGTGGCTTACACGGAAGAAGTTCCTGCTGCCGGCCGCCCTGCGGACCGGCGAGGACGAGGTGCCGCATCTGGTGCTGCTGAACAAGCCGCTCGGGTCGAGGCTCACCCGGCTGTACTGGCTGCTCGCGCTCTGGACGATGGCGTTCCCGCTGATCGCCAACGCCTGGGGCTGGATCTTCACCGAGATGGGCCGTCAGCCCTGGGTCGTCTACGGCCTGTTCCAGACCCGCGACGCGGTCTCCCCCGGTGTCTCCACGGGCGAAGTGCTCACCTCGATGATCGTCTTCACCACGCTCTACGCGATCCTCGCCGTGATCGAGGTCAAGCTGCTCGCGAAGTACGTCAAGGCCGGCCCGCCCGAGCTGACCGAGGCCGACCTCAACCCGCCCACGAAGATCGGCGGCGACTCCCGGGACGCCGACAAGCCGATGGCCTTCTCGTACTAGGCCGAGGGAGCTGCACAGTCATGGAACTGCACGACGTCTGGTTCGTCCTGATCGCCGTCCTGTGGATCGGCTACTTCTTCCTCGAGGGCTTCGACTTCGGGGTCGGCGTCCTCACCAAGCTGCTCGCCCGCAACCGGCCCGAGAAGCGGGTGCTGATCAACACGATCGGCCCGGTCTGGGACGGCAACGAGGTGTGGCTGCTCTCGGCCGGCGGCGCGACCTTCGCGGCCTTCCCCGAGTGGTACGCCACGCTCTTCTCGGGCTTCTACCTGCCTCTGCTGCTCATCCTGGTCTGCCTGATCGTCCGGGGTGTCGCCTTCGAGTACCGGGCCAAGCGGCCCGAGGAGAACTGGCAGCGCAACTGGGAGAACGCGATCTTCTGGTGCTCGCTGATCCCCGCGTTCCTGTGGGGCGTGGCCTTCGGCAACATCGTTCACGGCGTGAAGATCGACCAGGACTTCGAGTACGTCGGAAGTCTCTGGGACCTGCTCAACCCGTACGCGCTTCTCGGCGGCCTCGTGACGCTGACGCTGTTCACCTTCCACGGCGCGGTGTTCACGGCGCTCAAGACCGTCGGGGAGATTCGGGAGCGGGCACGGAAGCTGGCGCTCCAGGTCGGTCTCCTCACGGCCGGACTGGCCGTGGTGTTCCTGCTCTGGACCCAGGTCGACAGCGGGGACGGCAAGAGCCTCGTCGCGATGATCGTGGCGGTCGCCGCCCTGGTTGCGGCGCTGGTGGCGAACCAGGCCGGGCGAGAGGGCTGGGCGTTCGCGCTGTCCGGCGTCACCATCGTGGCCGCCGTCGCGATGCTCTTCCTGTCGCTCTTCCCCGACGTCATGCCGTCTTCGCTCAATGAGGAGTGGAGTCTCACGGTCACCAACGCCTCGTCGAGCCCGTACACCCTGAAGATCATGACCTGGTGCGCGGGCATCGCCGCGCCGATCGTCGTGCTGTACCAGTCGTGGACCTACTGGGTGTTCCGCAAGCGGATCGGAACACAGCACATCGCCGCGGATGCTGCCGCCGGCTCCGCACACTGAGTCCGACAGGGGCGTGTTTCACGTGAAACATGCCCCTTGAGACCCCTTCAGGCCTCTTGAGAAGAGGGTGTGTTTCACGTGAAACCGATCGACCCGCGACTGCTCCGATACGCCCGCGCCACCCGGTTCTTCCTGATGGCGGTCGTCGGCCTGGGTGCCGTCGGTGCCGGGTTGGTCATCGCGCAGGCGATGCTGATCGCCGAGACGGTGGTCGGTGCGTTCCAGCACGGGATGTCCGTCGCCGAACTGCGCACTTCCCTGCTGCTGTTGGTGGCCGTCGCCTGTGGCCGCGCGCTGGTCTCCTGGCTCACGGAGCTTGCCGCGCACCGGGCGAGCGCGGCGGTGAAGTCGGAGCTTCGGGGGCGGCTGCTGGAGCGCTCCGCCCAACTGGGGCCGGGATGGCTGAGCGGGCAGCGCACTGGATCGCTGGTCGCCCTCGCCACGCGTGGAGTCGACGCCCTCGACGACTACTTTTCGCGCTATCTGCCGCAGTTGGGGCTCGCGGTGGTCGTGCCCGTGGCGGTGCTCGCCCGGATCGTCACCGAGGACTGGGTCTCCGCCGCCATCATCGTCGGCACGCTGCCGCTCATCCCCGTATTCATGATGCTGATCGGCTGGGCCACCCAGTCCCGGATGGACCGTCAGTGGCGGCTGCTGTCCCGGTTGTCGGGGCACTTCCTGGACGTGGTCGCCGGGCTTCCGACCCTGAAGGTGTTCGGAAGGGCCAAGGCGCAGGCCGAGTCGATCCGGCGTATCACCGGCGAGTACCGGCAGGCGACGATGCGAACGCTGCGGATCGCGTTCCTGTCGTCGTTCGCGCTGGAGCTGCTCGCCACGATCTCGGTCGCGCTGGTCGCCGTGACCATCGGCATGCGGCTCGTGCATGGTGACATGGACCTGTACATCGGCCTGGTCATCCTGATCCTCGCGCCGGAGGCGTATCTGCCGTTGCGGCAGGTGGGCGCGCAGTACCACGCGGCGGCCGAAGGGCTGGCCGCGGCCGAGGAGATCTTCTCGGTTCTGGAGACTCCGGTACCGGCGTCGGGAACCAGGGCCGTGCCGACGGGAGCGGCGGCCTTCGAGGGCGTGACGGTCCGCTATCCGGGCCGCACCGCCGAGGCCGTGTCCGATGTGACCTTCACCGTCGAGCCCGGGGAGACCGTCGCGCTCGTCGGGCCGAGCGGCGTGGGCAAGTCGACGCTGCTGAACGTACTGCTGGGGTTTGTGCGGCCGACCGAGGGCCGGGTGCGGATCGGGGGAGTCGATCTCACCGAGGCCGACCTGGAGCAGTGGCGGTCACGCATCGCGTGGGTGCCGCAGCGGCCGCACCTGTACGCCGGGACGATCGCCGAGAACATACGGCTCGCCCGTCCCGACGCGGACGACGCAGCGGTACGGCAGGCGCTTCAGGACGCGGGAGCGCTTACGTTCGTGGACGCCCTCCCCCAGGGTGTCGAGACCGTGCTGGGCGAGGACGGGGCCGGGCTGTCCGCCGGGCAGCGGCAGAGGCTCGCGCTGGCGCGGGCCTTCCTCGCCGACCGGCCTGTGCTGCTGCTCGACGAACCGACCGCCGCGCTCGACGGAGCGACCGAGGCCGAGGTGGTCGAGGCGGTGCGGCGACTGGCGGCAGGCCGGACCGTTCTGCTGGTGGTGCACCGGCCGGCGCTGCTGGACGTGGCGGACCGGGTGGTGCGGCTCGAGGAGCCCGCCCTCGCCTCGCGCGTGGAAACCGGGCCCCGGGCGTCCGCGGCGCGTCCGATCGAGTCCGCCCCGGCACCCGAGGCCGCGCAGGAGGAGTCCGCGTCCGAACCCGCGGCGCACAGCGGCGGCGTACTCGCCCGCGTCCGGGCCATGTCCGGGGCCCGGCGCGGCCGGCTCGGACTCGCCCTGCTGCTCGGCAGCCTCGCGCTGGGCAGCGCCGTCGGGCTGATGGCCACGTCAGGATGGCTCATCTCCCGGGCCTCGCAGCAGCCGCCCGTGCTGTATCTGATGGTTGCCGTGACGGCCACGCGGGCCTTCGGGATCGGTCGGGCGGTGTTCCGGTACGCGGAGCGGCTCGTGTCGCACGACGCCGTGCTGCGGATGCTGGCCGACACCCGGGTCGCCGTGTACCGCCGACTGGAGCGGCTCGCGCCCGCCGGGCTGCGCCGGGCCCGACGGGGCGACCTGCTGTCGCGGCTCGTGTCCGATGTGGACGCCCTGCAGGACTACTGGCTGCGGTGGCTGCTCCCGGCCGGCGCCGCGGTCGCCGTTTCCGCGGCCACCGTCGGCTTCACCGCCTGGCTGCTGCCCGAGGCCGGGGCCGTGCTCGCCGTCGGGCTGCTCGCGGCCGGGGCCGGCGTGCCGCTGGTCACCGGCGCCGTGGCGCGACGGGCGGAGCGCAGGCTGGCTCCCGCCCGAGGGGTGCTCGCGACCCGCGTGGCCGATCTGCTCACCGGCACCGCGGAGCTCACCGTCGCCGGGGCGCTGCCCGCCCGTACCGCCGAGACCCGGCGGGCCGACGCGACACTCACCCGGATCGCCTCGCGCGCCGCCACCGCCACCGCCCTGGGCGACGGACTCACCGCGCTGATCTCCGGCCTGACCGTCGCCGGAGCCGCCCTGGTGGGCGTCCAGGCGGTCGCCGACGGACGGCTGAGCGGCGTGGCGCTGGCCGTGGTCGTCCTCACCCCGCTGGCCGCCTTCGAGGCCGTGCTCGGGATGCCGCTCGCCGTGCAGTTCCGGCAGCGGGTGTGCAGGAGCGCCGAGCGTGTCCACGAGGTGCTGGACGCCCCCGAGCCCGTACGTGAACCGGAGCAGCCCCGGCAGGCGCCCGCTTCGCCGTTCCCGCTCGTCCTCAAGGGCCTGGCCGCCCGGCACGCGGGACAGGACCGAGACGCGCTCGCGGGGCTCGACCTGACGCTCGACAAGGGGCGCCGCATCGCGGTGGTCGGCCCGTCCGGGGCCGGCAAGACGACGCTGGCGCAGGTCCTGCTGCGGTTCCTGGATGCGCACGCAGGCTCGTACACGCTGGCCGGCGTGGACGCGTACGCCCTGGACAGCGACGACGTACGGCGGCTGGTCGGACTGTGCGCACAGGACGCCCACCTCTTCGACAGCTCGGTGCGGGAGAACCTGCTCCTCGCGAAGCGGGACGCGACCGAGGGCGAGCTGCGTGACGCGCTCGCGCGGGCCCGGCTGCTCGACTGGGCCGACGCACTGCCCGAGGGGCTCGACACGTTGGTCGGTGAGTACGGGGCGTGGCTGTCCGGCGGGCAGCGACAGCGGCTCGCGCTGGCCCGGGCGCTGCTGGCGGACTTCCCCGTCCTCGTCCTCGACGAGCCCGCCGAGCACCTCGACCTGCCGACGGCGGACGCGCTCACCGCCGATCTGCTGGCCGCCACCGAGGGCCGTACGACGCTGCTCATCACGCACCGGCTGGCCGGGCTGGAGACCGTGGACGAGGTGATCGTGCTCGACGAGGGGCGGGTGGTGCAGCGCGGTGCCTACGCGGAGCTGGTCGCCGTGGACGGGCCGCTGCGGGCGATGGCGACGCGGGAGGCGCAGTCGGAGCTGCTGGTGGGGGTGCGGTAGCAGCGCCGCCCCGCAGCACGTCCCGCACTGACCGACGGGGCGTCAATCCGGTAACCGGCCTACCTGTTCGGCCGTAGCGCTGCTCCATCCGTGGCCCGTTGGTCCCCCATGCGTACGACTGAAACAGGACGGGGCCGCCCGCGCGGGCCACGATCGCTGACATGCGCTCACCTCGCCGCCGTCCGCTGCTCGTTTCGGTGCTGCTCTGCGCGCTCGCCGTGCTCGCGGCCCGGCCCGCCGAGGAGTCCCGGCGCAGCCCGGACAACGGCAGCGGGGATGTCGGCGTCGGCACCGAGGTGGCGCAGCTGTACGAGGACGCGGCCGTGGCCACGCAACAGTACGAGGAGGGGCGGCGCGAGGCCAAGGTGCAGCGGGCCCGGGCCCAGCGGCTCGAGGGGCTCCTCGACCGTGAGCGGGAGGAGATCGCCGTGCTGCGCAAGGACCTGGGCCGGATCGCGCGCGCCCAGTACCGCACCGGCGGGGACCTTCCCCTCACCGCGCGCATGATCCTCTCGGACAACCCCGAGGAGTTGATGCGAGGTCAGCATGCCGTGTGGCAGGCGGACCTCGTCGTCAACAACGCGATCGACAAGAGCCGCCGCGCGGAGACCCGGCTCGCGGCGAACGAGGCGAGGGCCGCGGCGGCGTGGCGGGACCTGGAGAAACGGAACGCCGAACTCGCCAGGATGAAGAAGGACATCGAGCAGAAGCTCGAAGAGGCGCGTTGGCGGTTGCAGCGGCAGGCGAACGCCTCGGCCATGGCGGGCGCCTGTCGTGGTGCGGTCCGGCTCGACCAGCCGAAGGGTTCCTTCTCACGCACCTGGGTCGCGCCGGTGGAGACGTACGTGCTGTCCGCCGGGTTCGGCACCGGTGGTGCGCGATGGGCGAACCGGCACACGGGGCAGGATTTCGCGGTGCCGATCGGTACGCCGGTGCGGGCGGTCGGTGAGGGCAGGGTGGTGAGGGTGTCGTGCGGGGGCGCCTTCGGGATCGAGATCGTGATCGAGCATCCGGGCGGCTACTACACGCAGTACGCGCATCTCGCCTCGGTCGCCGTCGACCAGGGGGATCGTGTGCTGCCGGGGCAGTGGATCGGGCAGTCGGGCGACACCGGCAATTCGACCGGCCCGCACCTGCACTTCGAGGTGCGGGTCGCCCCCGAGCTGGGTTCAGGGGTGGATCCGGTGCGGTGGCTGGCCGCACGGGGTGTGGATCTGTGACCTGGTGGTGCCGCTCGTCCGCGTGCAGGACGGCTACTGCACCCGCCCCGCCAGCAGCTGCTCGATCACGACCGCGACCCCGTCCTCGTTGTTCGCGACCGTCCGCCCCGAGGCCGCGGCAATCACGTCCGGGTGCGCGTTGCCCATGGCGTACGACTGGCCCGCCCAGGTGAGCATCTCGACGTCGTTGGGCATGTCACCGAAGGCGACGACCTCCTCGTGCGAGATGCCGCGCTCGGCACAGCACAAGGCGAGTGTGCTGGCCTTGGAGACACCCGGCCCACTGATCTCCAGCAGGGCGCTGGGGCTGGAGCGGGTGACGTTGGCGCGGTCGCCGATGGCGAGCCGGGCGAGGGTGAGGAAGGCGTCCGGGTCGATCTCGGGGTGATAGGCGAGGATCTTGAGCACCGGCTCGTCGGCGCCGGGCGCGTCGGTCGCCAGGAGCTGCTCGGCCGGAGCGAGCATGTCCGGCGTCTCCATGTGCAGCTTCGGATAGGCGGGCTCCTGGTAGAAGCCGTACGTCTGCTCGACGGCGTACACCGTGCCCGGGGCCGCGTCGCGCAGCAGCCGTACGGCGTCCAGGGCATTCTCCCGTGCAAGCTCCCGGACCTTCACGAACCGATGGGTGCCGGGGCCGCCGTGCAGGTCGACCACCGCGGCACCGTTGCCGCAGATCGCCAGGCCATGACCATGGACATGGTCGCTGACGACGTCCATCCAGCGGGCCGGGCGGCCGGTGACGAAGAAGACCTCGATGCCCGCCTCCTCGGCGGCCGCGAGGGCGGCGACCGTGCGCGGCGACACCGACTTGTCGTCCCGCAGCAGCGTGCCGTCGAGGTCGGTGGCGATCAGCCGGGGCGGAACCATGGGGGAGGCCGGGGTCTCGGGCTGTCGAGTCGCTGAGGTCACCGCGCCATTCTCGCGCATATGCCCGCACTGACGTGCAGGAGTCCGCACAGGTGAGTGGATACCGCCCTCACCTGTGCCGTTGCGGTCGGCGGGCTCAGCTCAGCTGAGCCGGTGCCTCCATGGCGATCTGCTCGAAGACCTTGTCCTCCGCGGCGAAGTCCGAATCGGGGATGGGCCAGTGGATCACGATCTCGGTGAAGCCCAGTTCCTGATGCCGTCCCGCGAAGTCCACGAACGCGTCGAGGGACTGCAACGGCCGGCCACGGTCCGGGGTGAAACCGGTGAGCAGGATCTTGTCCATCGCCGAGGCGTCGCGGCCGATCTCGGCGCACGCGGCGGCGAGCTTCTCGGCCTGCCTGCGAATGGCCTGAACCGACTGCTCGGGGGTGCCGTTCTCGTACAGCTTGGGATCGCCGGTGGTCACCCACGCCTGCCCGTAGCGCGCCGCCAGCCGCAGCCCGCGCGGGCCGGTGGCGGCCACCGCGAAGGGCAGCCGGGGGCGCTGCACACAGCCCGGGATGTTGCGCGCCTCGTGCGCCGAGTAGAAGCCGCCCTCGTACGACACCGCGTCCTCGGTCAGCAGCCGGTCCAGCAGCGGCACGAACTCGCCGAACCGGTCGGCACGCTCCCGCGGGGTCCAGGGATCCTGCCCCAGGGCCGTGGCGTCGTAGCCGGTGCCGCCCGCGCCGATGCCGAGCGTGATCCGCCCGCCGGAGATGTCGTCGAGGGAGATCAGCTCCTTGGCGAGGGTCACCGGGTGGCGGAAGTTCGGTGAGGTGACCAGGGTGCCCAGACGCAGCCGGTCGGTGACGGCTGCGGCGGCGGTCAGCGTCGGCACGGCACCGAACCACGGACCGTCCCGGAAGCTGCGCCAGGACAGGTGGTCGTAGGTGAAGGCGCCGTGGAAACCGAGCTGCTCCGCGCGCTGCCACGTCGTACGGCCTCCCTCGTGCCAGCGGCGGTACGGGAGGATCACGGTGCTCAGGCGCAAGGTCATGCCACCGAGCCTAGGGCCTGTCCGGCGGAGCATGCCGCAGACGCCGGGGCTGGCACGCCCATCTGCGGCGTTGTCGTCGGTTGCCGACTCCCCACGCTCGGCTTCGCTCGCGCGGGAGGGGCCCCCATCGCGTCGCCGCCCTCCTCCGCCTTGCAGCTGGACGCACCAGACCCCGCTCACCAGCGCTGATAGGGCGTCGCCGATTTCCTGCGACCTGATCCGCCGGCCAGGCCCTAGCGGCCCGAGCTGTTTCACGTGAAACGCTCACCGTACGCGGCTGCTCAGCCACGGGGTGAGCGTGATCATCGGGATCCATTCGTTGTGCGTGCGGTCGCCGGCCATCGGTACGACCAGCGCGGTTCAGTGCGGCTCGGGAAAGCGCAGGTACTGCGGTGGGACGGCCTTCGTCAGCCACACCCCGTTCGCGCTGACCCGGAAGATGTGGCCGTCTCGGTGCATCGCGCCGGTGTCCACCGACAGTACGACGGGACGGCCGCGGCGGGCGCCGACCCGGGTCGCGGTCTCGCGGTCGGCCGAGAGGTGCACGTCGTGGCGGTTCATGGGCCTGAGTCCGTCGGCGCGGATCGCGTCCAGGTTGCCGGCCACCGTGCCGTGGTAGAGGTACGACGGCGGGGTCGCCGGGGGCAGTCCGAGGTCCACCTCGACGCTGTGCCCCTGGCTGGCGCGGATCCGCGTGCCCTCGATCGCGAAGCGCTTCTTGTCGTTGGTGGCGACCACGTGGTCGAGTTCCTCCCGGGTGAACCGGAAGCCGTGCGCGGCGGCCGCCGCGATCAGCGTGTCGATCTCGACCCAGCCGCCCTCGTCGAGCGTGAGCCCGATCCGCTCGGGCTGGTGGCGCAGATGCTTCGAGAGGTACTTCGACACCTTCACGGTGCGTCTTTCATCCATCTCACCAGCGTGCCGGGCGAGACGTGGATCACGCACATTGTTTTGCTCGGGATGTTTGATCCACAAGCATGGTGAGTTTTCCACAGGGAGAGGGGCGCTCCTGTGGACAACCGGCCCGGAAACTCACAGGGTGTAGGCGCCTCGTGCCCGGCTCCCGCTCACAACGGCGGTTCCACCCGTGCGATCCTCCGCAACGCCCGAGGCATGAACCGGGCGAGCAGATAGGCGCCGCGGGCCTCGGGCGTCACCGGAACGACCGCCTCGTTGCGGACCACCGCCCGCAGGATGGCGTCGGCGACCTTCTCCGGCGGGTAGTTCCGCAGCCCGTACAGGCGCGCGGACCTCTTCTGGCGCCGCTTCTCCTCCTCCGCGTCCACGCCCGCGAACCGAGCCGTGGACGTGATGTTGGTGTTGACGAAGCCGGGGCATATCGCCGTGACGCCGATTCCCTGCCCGGCGAGTTCGGCGCGCAGGCACTCGCTCAGCATCAGCACGGCGGCCTTGGAGGTGCTGTACGCGGGCAGCGCCCTGGAGGGCTGGTACGCCGCCGCCGAGGCGACGTTGACGATGTGGCCGCCCTGCCCGCGCGCGGCCATCTGCCGGCCGAACAGCCGGCAGCCGTGGATCACGCCCCACAGATTGACGTCGAGGACCTTGCGCCAGTCCTCCGGCGTGGTGTCGAGGAAGGAGCCGGCCAGCCCGATTCCGGCGTTGTTCACCAGGACGTCCACCACGCCGTACTCGGTTGCGACCTTCTCCGCGAGCTTCTCCATGGCCTGCTCGTCGGAGACGTCGACGGTCTCCGCCCGGGCCGCCGGAGCCCCGATCCGCCGGGACATCTCCGCCGTGCGGGCCGCGCCCTCCGCGTCCCGGTCGACGGCGATCACGCGCGCGCCGGACTGGGCGAACGCCAACGCCGTGGCCCGCCCGATGCCGCTGCCCGCGCCCGTGACCAGGACGAGCTGACCGCCGAAGCGGTCGGCGTACCGTCCGGGTGCCTCGATCACCGGCCTGCCCGACTCGTTCGCCAGCACGAACTCCTCGATCCAGGCGGCCAGCTGATCGGGGCGCGTGCGCGGGATCCAGTGCTTGGCCGGGAGCGTGCGGCGGGTCAACTGAGGGGCCCACCGTTCCAGTTCGTCGTAGAGCTTCTCGGACAGGAACGCGTCCCTAAGGGGCGTGATGAGCTGCACGGGCGCGTGCGCGTACGCGTCCGGACGGGGCCTGCGCAGCCGGGGCCGTACATTGTCCCGGTACAGCCACGCCCCGTGCGCCGCGTCGGTGGGCAGCGACGAGGTCGGGTAGTCGCCGCCGGGGAACTTCTCGACGCGTTCCAGGATGCGCGGCCAGTGCTTGCCGAGGGAGCCTCGCCAAGCCAGTTCGGGCAGCACGGGCGTGTGCAGCAGGTACACGTACCAGGACTTGGTGCCCTGGCTCAGGAGCTGGCCGACGCGGCGCGGGGTCGGGCGCTTGACGCGCCGCTGGATCCAGTGGCCGTAGTGGTCCAGCGAAGGACCGGACATCGAGGTGAAGGACGCGATCCGGCCCTCGGTGCGCCGGACGGTGACGAACTCCCAGGACTGCACCGAGCCCCAGTCGTGCCCCACGAGGTGCACCGGACGGTCCGGGCTGACCGCGTCCGCGACGGCGAGGAAGTCGTCCGTCAGTTTCTCCAGAGTGAATCCGCCGCGCAGGGGCTGCGGCGCCGTGGACCGGCCATGGCCCCGCACGTCGTACAGCACGACGTGGAAGTGGTCGGCGAGGCGGACGGCCACCTCGGACCAGACCTCCTTGCTGTCCGGGTAGCCGTGCACGAGCACGACCGTCGGCCGCTGCGGGTCCCCCAGCTCGGCCACGCACAGCTCGACCCCGCCCGTATGCACCCGGCGCTCCCGCGCGCCCTTCAGCACCGTCACTTCTCCTCCGCCCAGCGCCTGACGTGCGGCACATCGTCGTCCAGTTGCAGCGGTGGTCCAATCACGCAGCTCGTCACGAGACATCGGCGAATCTGACAGTTGTTAGAGGCTGCGTCAACAGGCGTGGCCGTTCGACCTCAGGGGGACCCTCAGGGTCCCGTACTACTCGAGAGTGACTCCAAGACGGCTCTGCGGTCTGACGACTGGCGTGGCCCGCGTCACTACCGTCTAGGACGTGACTGTGATCGCGACCGAAAGCCTGAGCAAGCGGTTCCCCAGGGTGACCGCGCTTGACCGGCTCTCCGTGGACGTCGGGCCCGGTGTGACCGGACTCGTCGGAGCCAACGGGGCCGGCAAGTCCACACTGATCAAGATCCTGCTGGGTCTGTCCCCTGCCACCGAGGGCCGTGCCGAAGTGCTCGGCCTCGACGTCGCCACCAAGGGCGCCGCCATCCGTGAGCGCGTGGGGTACATGCCGGAGCACGACTGTCTGCCGCCCGACGTCTCGGCCACCGAGTTCGTCGTCCACATGGCGCGCATGTCCGGCCTGCCGCCCACCGCCGCGCGTGAGCGCACCGCGGACACCCTGCGCCATGTCGGCCTGTACGAGGAGCGGTACCGCCCCATCGGCGGCTACTCGACCGGCATGAAGCAGCGCGTGAAGCTTGCGCAGGCCCTGGTCCACGACCCGCAGCTGGTCTTCCTGGACGAGCCGACCAACGGCCTTGACCCGGTCGGCCGCGACGAGATGCTCGGCCTGATCCGCCGCATCCACACCGACTTCGGCATCTCGGTCCTGGTGACCTCCCACCTCCTGGGCGAACTGGAACGCACCTGCGACCACGTCGTCGTCATCGACGGCGGCAAGCTCCTGCGCTCCAGCTCCACCACCGACTTCACCCAGACCACGACGACCCTCGCGATCGAGGTCACCGACACCGACGAGCACCCGGACGGCACCCGCGCGGTGCGCGAAGCGCTCCACGCGCGCGGGGTGACCGTCGACGCCGGCAGCGGCCTGCCCGGCGCCGGACACGTCCTGTTGCTCACCGCGCAGGGCGAGGAGACCTACGACCTGGTCCGGGACACCGTCGCCGACCTCGGTCTCGGCCTGGTCCGCATGGAGCAGCGCCGGCACCACATCTCGGAGGTCTTCACGACCGACACCGACACCGACGAGCAGCGGAAGGAGGCGGTCGGCCATGGCAGTTGAGCATCCCGTAGCGTCCCCGCCGGGTGACCAGACCCGCATCCACAACATCGGCTACCGCAACTACGACGGCCCCCGCCTGGGCCGCTCCTACGCCCGCCGCTCCCTCTACTCGCAGTCCCTGCGCGGCGCCTACGGCCTCGGCCGCTCGGTGAAGTCCAAGGTGCTGCCGATGCTGCTGTTCGTCGTGATGTGCGTGCCCGCGGCCATCATGGTCGCCGTCGCCGTCGCCACCAAGGCGAACGACCTGCCCGTCGACTACACCCGCTACGCGATCATCATGCAGGCCGTCATCAGCCTGTACGTCGCCTCGCAGGCACCCCAGTCCGTCTCGCGCGACCTGCGCTTCAAGACCGTGCCGCTGTACTTCTCACGGCCGATCGAGACGGCCGACTACGTCCGCGCGAAGTACGCGGCGCTGGCCTCGGCGATGTTCATCCTGACCGCCGCCCCACTGCTCGTCCTCTATGTGGGCGCTCTGCTGGCCAAGCTCGACTTCGCCGACCAGACCAAGGGATTCGCACAGGGACTCGTCTCCGTGGCACTGCTCTCGCTGCTCTTCGCCGGCCTCGGCCTGGTCATCGCGGCGGTCACTCCGCGCCGCGGCTTCGGCATCGCGGCCGTGATCGCCGTCCTGACCATCTCCTACGGCGCGGTCTCCACCCTCCAGGCCATCGCCGAGGCGCAGAACAGCACCGGATCCATCGCCTGGATCGGCCTGTTCTCGCCGATCACGCTCATCGACGGTGTGCAGTCCGCCTTCCTGGGCGCCACGTCCGCCTTCCCTGGTGGAGTCGGCCCGACCAACGGGGAAGGCGCGGTGTACGTCCTCGTCGCCCTCGGCCTGATCGCCGCCTCCTACGGCCTCCTGATGCGCCGCTACCGAAAGGTCGGACTGTGACCACGCTCACCATCGACCACGTCTCCCGCTGGTTCGGCAACGTGGTCGCCGTCAACGACATCACCATGACGATCGGCCCCGGAGTCACCGGCCTCCTGGGCCCCAACGGAGCCGGAAAGTCCACCCTCATCAACATGATGGGCGGCTTCCTGGCCCCCTCCACCGGCACGGTCACCCTCGACGGCCAGCAGGTGTGGCGCAACGAGGCGATCTACAAGCACATCGGCATCGTCCCCGAGCGCGAGGCGATGTACGACTTCCTCACCGGCCGCGAATTCGTCGTCGCCAACGCCGAGTTGCACGGCCTCGGCGCCAGGGCGGCCCAGAAGGCGCTCGCCACGGTCGAGATGGAGTACGCGCAGGACCGCAAGATCTCCACGTACTCCAAGGGCATGCGGCAGCGCGTGAAGATGGCGTCCGCACTGGTCCACGACCCGTCGCTGCTCCTGCTCGACGAGCCGTTCAACGGCATGGACCCACGCCAGCGCATGCAGCTGATGGACCTGCTGCGGCGCATGGGTGACGAGGGCCGCACCGTGCTGTTCTCGTCCCACATCCTCGAAGAGGTCGAGCAACTCGCCTGGCATATCGAGGTCGTCGTCGCCGGACGGCACGCGGCCAGCGGCGACTTCCGCAAGATCCGCCGGCTGATGACCGACCGGCCGCACCGCTACCTGGTGCGTTCCAGCGACGACCGCGCCCTCGCGGCCGCGCTGATCGCCGACCCGTCGACGTCCGGCATCGAAGTCGACCTGGCGGAGGGCGCGTTGCGTATCCAGGCCGTCGACTTCGGCCGTTTCACCGCCCTGCTGCCGCGGGTGGCCCGGGACCACGGCATCCGTCTGCTGACGGTCTCGCCGTCCGACGAGTCCCTCGAGTCCGTGTTCTCGTATCTGGTCGCGGCGTAGGAGGCCGAAAATGTACGACCCCACAGTCGCCCGGCTCACCTACCGGGCCCTGCTCGGCCGACGCCGGGCCCTGATCCTCGGCGCGCTGCCGCTGCTGCTGATCGCCATCTCCGTGGTGGTGCGCGGCCTTGCCGGCGCGGACGACCAGACCGCCGCCGACCTGCTCGGCGGGCTGGCGCTCGCCACGATGGTGCCGATCATCGGCGTCATCGCGGGCACGGGCGCCATCGGGCCGGAGATCGACGACGGCTCGGTGGTGTACCTGCTGTCCAAGCCGGTGAAACGGCCGACGATCATCTTCACCAAGCTGATCGTCGCGATCGCCGTGACCATGGTGTTCTCGGCGGTGCCCACGCTCATCGCGGGCCTGATCCTGAACGGCAACGGCCAGCAGATCGCCGTCGCCTACACGGTCGCCGCGCTGGTCGCCTCCATCGCCTACGCGGCGCTGTTCCTGCTGCTCGGCACGGTGTCCCGGCACGCGGTCGTCTTCGGCCTCGTCTACGCGCTGGTCTGGGAGGCCCTGTTCGGCTCCCTCGTGGCCGGGGCGCGCACGCTGAGCGTCCAGCAGTGGTCGCTGGCGGTGGCCCACCGGGTCGGCGAGGGTGACCTGGTGACCTCGGACGTCGGGCTGCCGACCGCGACGGTGCTGCTGGTGGCGGTCACGGTGCTCGCCACCTGGTACGCCGGCCAGAAGCTGCGGTCGCTGACGCTGGCCGGGGAGGAGTGACCGGGGCCGCACGGCCGGCGGCTCGGCCTTGACGTGGGCTTCACCTCTGTCCGCGCACACTGGGCAAAGCGGAATGTACGGGGGAAGTACGGCTGGGAGGAACCGGGATGGCAGGGCAGACGCCGCAGGGCGAGGGTCGCGGTCGGTCCGGGAACGAGGCCGGGGATGGCGCCGGGTCCGAGACCTGGGACGACCTCGTCCTGGACGAGGACTTCATACGCGCCGCCGAGACGTCCGAGCCGTCCGCGCGGGCCAGGATGCTTGCCGAACGCTGGCGTCGTGAGGAGCCCGAGCCGCAGCCGTGGCGCTCCGACGAGCCGCCCGCGGGGTGGTTCTTCAGCAAGGTGCGTCGGCGCAGGTGGCGCCGACGGTAGCCACCGTGCGGCCCGCCCTTAATCAGTGGCGCCCAACTCGTCGTACCGGCACAGTGGTTGTGTCCGCGACGCCGGATCGAGCCGGCGCCACGTTCTGGGAGAGGAGTTGGGCGATGCCCATGCACGGCAGTGCGCCCAGCTCCCGACAGGGCAGCCCGCGGCGGGCTCCGGAGTAGCCCCAACGCTCCGTCGAGCCCGTCCCGCACGGGGGGCGCCCGGGGCGGCCGCTTCGAGCACGTGGGCGCTGCGCTCGCGTGGGCCGCCTTCCCAGGTGTCGCCTCTTTGAGAGGCACCCTGCGCTGGGGCGGGCGGGGCGGGATGCGCAGCTCGGCACTACGGGGTGCCGCTGCGCCCACCCGTGCCGCCCTGGGGTCCCCCCCAGGCCCTTAAGTCACTGGGGGAGGCACGACTGCCCGCAGCTACGCCATCCACTGACCCAGCAACCGCTCCAGCACCACCGCGATGCCGTCCTCCTCGTTCGAGGACGTCACCTCGTCTGCCACCGCCCTCAGTTCCTCATGGGCGTTGGCCATCGCCACTCCCCGGGCCGCCCAGGCGAACATCGGGATGTCGTTGGGCATGTCGCCGAAGGCGATGGTGTCTGCGGCCTTCATGCCCAGGCGGCGGGCGGCCAGTGACAGCCCCGTGGCCTTCGAGAGGCCGAGGGGGAGGAGTTCGACGATGCCCTGGCCGGCCATGGCGACGGTGACGAAGCCGCCCGCAGCCCGGCGGGCCGCCTCGGCGAGTTCGTCGTCCGTCAGCGTCGGATGCTGGATGTAGATCTTGTTCAGCGGGGCGGCCCACAGATCGGACACGTCGGTGAACGGAGTGGCCGGAAGGGCGCCCGTGACCGAGTAGCCGGGCCCGATCAGCACCTCGCCGTCCAGCCCGTCGCGGCTGGCCGCCAGATACAGCGGACCGACCTCCGCCTCGATCTTGGCCAGGGCCACCCCGGCCAGTTGCCGGTCCAGGGTCACCGACGTCAGCAGACGGTGTTCGCCGGCGTCGTAGACCTGCGCGCCCTGCCCGCAGACCGCGAGCCCGTGATAGCCGAGGTCGTCGAGGATGTGCCGGGTCCACGGGACCGCACGGCCGGTGACGACGATGTGCGCGGCGCCCGCCGCGGTGGCCGCGGCGAGCGCGTCACGGGTGCGCTGCGAGACCGACTCGTCGGAGCGCAGCAGCGTTCCGTCGAGGTCGGTCGCGATGAGGCGGTAGGGGAAACCGGTGGTCACTTGGCCACCGGCTCCAGGACCTCCCGGCCGCCCAGATACGGACGCAGCACCTCGGGCACACGGACCGAGCCGTCGGCCTGCTGGTGGTTCTCCAGGATCGCCACGATCGTGCGCGGTACGGCGCACAGCGTGCCGTTGAGCGTGGCCAGCGGCCGCACCTTCTTGTCCTCGCGGACCCGGATCGACAGACGGCGGGACTGGAACTCGGTGCAGTCCGAGGTCGAGGTCAGCTCGCGGTACTTGCCCTGCGTCGGGATCCACGCCTCGCAGTCGAACTTGCGCGAGGCGGAGGCGCCGAGGTCACCGGAGGCGACGTCGATGACGCGGAACGGAAGCTCCAGCGACGTCAGCCACTGCTTCTCCCACTCCAGCAGGCGCTGGTGCTCGGCCTGCGAGTCCTCGGGGGCGACGTACGAGAACATCTCGACCTTGTCGAACTGGTGGACGCGGAAGATGCCCCGCGTGTCCTTGCCGTGCGAGCCGGCCTCGCGGCGGAAGCAGGGCGAGAAGCCCGCGTAGCGCAGCGGGAGGCGGTCGGCGTCGAGGATTTCGTCCATGTGGTAGCCGGCGAGCGCCACCTCGGAGGTGCCGACCAGGTACAGGTCGTCGCTGTCGAGGTGGTAGACGTCCTGCGAGGCCTGGCCGAGGAAGCCCGTACCGCCCATGGCCTGCGGGCGGACCAGCGCCGGCGTCAGCATCGGCGTGAAGCCGGCCGCCGTGGCCTGTGCCAACGCGGCGTTCACCAGGGCCAGCTCCAGCAGCGCGCCGACGCCCGTCAGGAAGTAGAAACGCGAGCCCGAGACTTTCGCGCCGCGCTCGACGTCGATGGCGCCGAGCAGTTGGCCGAGCTCCAGGTGGTCCTTGGGCTCGAAGCCCTCGGCGCCGAAGTCACGGATCGTGCCGTGCGTCTCCAGGGTGACGAAGTCCTCCTCGCCGCCCACGGGGACGTCCGGGTGGACGAGGTTGCCCAGCCGGAGGAGGAGCTCCTGGGTCTCGGCGTCGGCCGCGTCGCGCTCGGCGTCGGCCGCCTTGACGTCGGCGGCGAGCTGGCTCGCCTTCTTCAGCAGCTCGGCCTTCTCGTCCCCGGTGGCCTTGGGGATCAGCTTGCCGAGCGCCTTCTGCTCGGCGCGCAGTTCGTCGAAGCGGACGCCGGACGACCTGCGCCGCTCGTCGGCAGACAGGAGAGCGTCGACGAGCGCGACGTCCTCTCCACGGGCGCGCTGGGAGGCGCGCACACGGTCGGGGTCCTCACGGAGCAGGCGAAGGTCAATCACGCGGTCAAGGCTACCGGTGCGGGGTGAGGGCCCACGACTCACTATTCCGAGATGCGGCTTACGTGCAGGTGTGAGTTAATTGCCATGCTGTCAGTGATGATCTTCGGGTTCCCTTGATCGGAGCATGCAAGGGATGGCTGGTTGACTGGATTTTCTTGTGCAGTACGGGACTTGGGGGTCTGGTTGTCCACAGGAATCCACACCCTCCGATGAGTTATCCACAGGCTGTGTGAAGATCTGTGGATGTCGGAATTGATCATTCCGAAACTCGTGGATGGACCCCAGGATTCCCGGGGTAAAAATTACTTATGCCCACTTTTGGGTGGAAATGCTTCACTCCGAAGGGTTGACCGAGGGGAAAGCGTGGGCGAAGGGTGACCTGCACCCCGGTGGACACGGTGAGGGCATGTCGGCCGATTTGTCGACTGAGTGGCACTCCTCTGTCGACTTGTCCCCAGGTTGAGATGCGGACCTGTGGATAACTCCTGTGGATAACGAAAATACGCTGGTAGCACTGGCCGGAAGAGGGGTTGGACAGGCCTGGCCGAAAGAGCGCTAGAACCGGCCGTCCTGGCACCGAGCCACCCAATCGGCCGCCGACGAGAACTCCCCGTCCGACGTGCCCGGCAGCAGCGGCCGTACGTCCGCCGTGGTCGCGTCCGCGCGCGGGTACGAGCCGAGGAAGCGCACCTGGAGGCAGATCCGCTTGAGCCCCATCAGGGCCTCGGCGACCCGCCGGTCGGAGATATGGCCCTCGGCATCGATGCAGAAGCAGTAGTTGCCGATGCCGGCGCCGGTCGGCCGGGACTGCAGCAGCATCAGGTTGATGCCCCGGGTGGCGAACTCGCCGAGCAGGTCGCGCAGCGCGCCGGGGTGATCGTCGCGCTGCCACAGCACGACGGACGTCTTGTCCGCGCCGGTGGGCGCCGCGGGCCGGGCGGGGCGGCCGACCAGCACGAACCGCGTCTGGGCGTTCTCCGCGTCATGGATCCCGGCCTCCAGGGCCTCGAGGCCGTACCGGGCGGCTGCGAACTCACCTGCGAAGGCCGCGTCGTACCGGCCCTCCTGCACCAGACGGGCGCCGTCCGCGTTCGAGGCCGCCGACTCCCAGACCGCGTCGGGCAGATTCGCCTTCAGCCAGTTGCGCACCTGCGGCTGCGCGGCCGGGTGGGCGGTGACCGTCTTGATGTCCGACAGCTTGGTACCCGGCCTGACCAGCAGCGCGAAGGTGATCGACAGCAGCACCTCGCGGTAGATCATCAGCGGCTGGCCCGCGACCAGTTCGTCGAGCGTGGTGGTGATGCCGCCCTCGACGGAGTTCTCGATCGGCACGAACGCGGCTTCGGCCTCGCCGGCGCGCACCGCGTCGAGCGCGGACTGCACGGAGACGTACGGGATCAGTTCCCGGGTCGCCGCCTCCGGGAGTGTGCGCAGAGCGACTTCGGTGAAGGTGCCCTCGGGGCCGAGATACGCATAGCTCGCTGGCATGTCCTCACCCTAATGGTCACCCGGAAAACCGGCTCACGTGTCCCACGAGCGCCGCTCCACCGGATGACCCTCACCCCTCCAGCAACTCCTGCCCCACATACTGCCCCTCCGCCGCACCGCCCGGCACCGCGAACAGCCCGCTCGCCTCGTGCCTGATGAACTGCGACAAGGCATCCCCCCGGTCCAGCTTGCGCTGCACCGTCACGAACCCGCGCAGCGGATCCGCCTGCCAGCAGATGAACAGCAGACCGGCGTCCGGCACCCCGTCGGTGCCGAAGCCGTCGTGGTACGAGAACGGGCGCCGCAGCATCGCCGCACCGCCGTTCTGGTCGGGCCGGGTGATCCGCGCGTGCGCGTTGATCGGGACGACCAGGTTGCCCTCGGCGTCCGTCTTCTCCAGGTCCATCTCGGTCGTCTCGGTGCCGCCCGACAGCGGCGCCCCGTCGGACTTGCGGCGCCCGATGACGTTCTCCTGCTCCTTCAGCGAGAGCTGCTCCCAGTCGTCGAGAAGCATGCGGATGCGTCGTACGACGGCGTAGGAGCCGTTCGCCATCCAGGCCGGGTCGTTCGAGCCGGACGCCGGCACGAAGATCCGCTGGTCGAAGTCGGAGTCGGCCGGCTTCGGATTGCGCGTGCCGTCGATCTGGCCCATCAGGTTGCGTGCCGTCATGGGGTGGGCGGTGGCGCCGGGCGAGCGGTTGAAGCCGTTCATCTGCCAGCGGACCCGGGCCGCGCTGCCCGCGTCCTTCTGGATCGCGCGCAGTGCGTGGAAGGCGACCAGGGCGTCGTTGGCGCCGATCTGCACCCACAGGTCGCCGTTGCTGCGCGCCTTGTCGAGCTGGTCGGAGGAGAAGTCGGGCAGGGGGTCGAGGGCGACGGGGCGCTGCTTCTGAAGGCCCGTACGGTCGAAGAAGCTGTGCCCGAAGCCGAAGGTGATGGTCAGCGACGAAGGCCCCGCATCACGTGCCACATCCGTGTCGTCCTGTGTCGCCGGCTCGCCCGCCATCAGCCGCTGGGCCGTCTCGGACCAGCGGCGCAGCAGCGCGGTCGCCTCCTTGCGGCCCGCGCCCGCGGCCAGGTCGAAGGCGACGAGGTGGCCGCGGGCCTGCAGGGCGGTGGTGATGCCGGGCTGATGTTTCCCGTGAAACATCACCTGATCGGCGCCCAGCGAGGTGAGCGGCGTCGCCTGCGCGGGCGCGGCGGCATATCCGACGGCACCGCCCGCCGCGCCGAGCACGAGCCCGGTGGCGCCGGCGGTACCGAGCAGCGTGCGCCGCGAGATGCCTTCCTTCTGGGCGGCTTCCGGGGAAACCACCCCCTCGGGGCTCGCCTCGGGAGTACGGGCCTCCGGAATGGACTGGTCAGCCATGGTGGGGTCAGCCGATCTGCGCGTTCTTGGAGACGGTGGTCTGGTCGATGTCGGAGGTCCGTACGGTGACGGCGATGTTCCACTCGCCCGCCATGGGGATCTGCACTCCGTTCGCCGACCAGTGTCCGGTGGTGATGTGGTCCGGGACGACGGGCAGCGGTCCGATGTCCTTGGACTCCAGGGTGAAGGCGACCTTCACCTCGGCGATGTCGAAGGCGCGGCCATTGGGCCGCTGCACATAGACGTGCATCTCGTTGCCGCCGACCCGCGCGGGGTCGATGTCGAGCCGTACGACGCCCTTGCCGTCCGTGCCACCGGTGTCGAAGGTCATGTCGAGGGTCACGGCCCCGGCGTCGGAGGACGAGGACGACGACGCCGACGTGGCCGCCTCGGCCTCCTCCACCGTGCGCCCCGGTTCGGTGGACGTCAGCAGGGTGGTCACCGTGAGCAGGACGACCGCGACGCCCGCCTCGGCCAGCACCGAGCGGCGCAGTCCGTGGCGGATCGGGTCGGCGTCCCGGACGCGCTTCTGGCGTGCGGTGTCCATGGCGGCCCGCTGCCGGGCGAGCTGGGCGGCACGCTTCGGATCTGCTGCATCCGTCCGCTTGGAGCCGGAGGCCGCCTGCTTGCCGTCACCGGAAGCGGCACGTGCCGTGACCCGTTCCTTCGTGCGCTCCCGCTGTTTCCCGCCACTCGCGGTCACCGTGTCCGTCAGCTGGGCGGTCCACCGCCGAGAGATCCATGCGATGCCGACCAGCAGCACCACGAGCCCGACCTTGACGAGCAGCAGCTGCCCGTACCGGGTGCCGGTGAGTGCCGTCCAGGAGCCGACCTGCCGCCAGGACTGGTAGAGGCCGGTCGCGACCAGCGCTGCCACGCTGCCGAACGCGATCTGCGAGAACCGCCGTACGGCACCCGCATCGAGCGCAGCCTCCGCCGGCGCCCAGTACAGCGAGACCAGCAGCGCACACAGCCCACCGAGCCAGGCCGCCACGGCGAGCAGGTGGACGACGTCGACGGGCATCGCGATCCCGGCCTGGAGGCCGGTCGAGGCGTGCTCGGCCATCGCCCAGGTCGCGGCGATCCCGGCGGCCACGACACCTCCGCCGACGGCCAGTCCGAACGTCAGGTCCCGCTTCTCCTCCTCCTCGCGTTTGTCATACGCACCGAAGAGCACGGCGATGAACAGCGCCGCCGCGGCGAGCAGCAGCAGCCGGGACACCAGGGCCGCGCCCGTCTTGGTCTGCAGCACCTGCCCGAGCAGGTCCAGGTCGAAGACGTCGCCGAACTTCCCGGAGCTGGTGTAGGAGCCGCGCAGGAGGAGCAGGCCGAGAGTGGCCGCGGTGAGCGCGACCCACCCCGAGACGACGAGCCGCTGCACGGCCCGTACGCCCGAGCCGCGCGGCCAGCAGGCGAGGACGAAGGCTGCGCCGCCGGCCAGCACGGTGAAGCCGGCGTACGACACATACCGCCCGAACCCGTACAGCCAGCCGACGACCCCGCCCCCGGCCGTCTGGTCCGACACCGTGACGGAGGTCGAGGACGGGGCGCCGATGGAGAAGGTGTAGGCGCCGGAGACGGGGTGGCTGTCGGCCGACACCACCTGGTAGGTGACGGTGTAGGTGCCGTCGGGCAGGCCCGAGTGCAGTTTCACGGCGTACGTCGTTCCGCTGACGTTGCTCGCCGCGCCGGTGTCGGCCCGCTTGCCCTTGGGGTCGAGCACACGCAGCGAGCCGTCGGAGAGCGAGACGGGCTCGGAGAAGGTGAGCGAGACCTGTGCCGGGGCCTTGTCGACCACCGCTCCCTGCTGGGGGTCGCTGCCGGTCAGCGCGGCGTGCGCGGAGGCCGGTGCGGCGCCGGAGAGGAACAGGCCGACGGCGGCCAGGAGCAGCAGCACCAGGCTTCGGACGCGGGGGGCGATGGTCTGCGTCAAGGGGGTCCCTCCCTCAGTGCCCGGTCTTCGGGGTGTACGTCGCCGACTTCACCGGCATGTCCACGGTGACCGGATCGGCCGCGGCGAAGTGCAGCTCGACGGAGACCGTCTCACCCTGCTTCGGCTTGCGCTTCAGCTTCTCGAACATCAGGTGACTTCCCCCGCTCCTGAAGACGAGTCGACCGTGTGCGGGCACCGCGACCTCCTGGGCCTCGTGCATCGCCTGCCCGACGGTCTCGTGCACGGTCACCTCACCGATGTCGCTGGTGACCGAGGTCAACTCGGCTGCCTTGCCGCTCGTGTTGGCGATCGTCAGGAAGCCCGCCGCCATGGAGTCGGAGACGGGCTGCGGCATGTAGGCGGAGCTGACGGAGAGGGCACCCTCGGCGTCGTCGGAGTCCGCGCCGCAGCCGGTGAGAGCCAGCGCCCCGGCCGTCACCGCTGCCGCGACAGCGAGACGCCTCACGGGGTCTCTCCCTTGACGAGCTTGGGGAGGTCCTTGGTGTAGTCGTCGACGGTGGCGTCCTCGCCGTAGAGGACGTAACCCGCGTCGTTCTTCGGGGAGAAGGCGACGACCTGGGTGCCGTGCGTGGAGACGATCTTGCCCTTCTCCTTCTTCGGCGGGTCGATCGAGATGCCGAGGGTGCGGGCGCCGGCCTGGATGGTGTCGAAGTCGCCGGACAGGCCGACGACCTGGGGGTCGATGCCCTTGAGCCACTTGCCGAGCGCGGACGGGGTGTCCCGCTCCGGGTCGGTGGTGACGAAGACGACCTGCAGCTCGTCCTGTTCCGCCTTGGGCAGCTGCTTCTTGGCGACGGCGATGTTGTTCATCGTCAGGGGGCAGACGTCGGGGCAGTTGGTGTAGCCGAAGTAGATCAGTGTCGGCTTGCCCGCGGTCTCCTTGCGGAGGTCGTACTGCTTGCCCCGGGTGTCGGTCAGGACCAGGTCCGGCTTCTCGAAGGGCTGGTCGAGGACGGTGGCGGCCCGGTCGGAGCCGGCCTCCTCGGACACCATGGTGACGGGCGATCCGCCGTCGTCACCGCTGCTGCAGGCGGACAGGGTCAGGGTGGCGGCGGCGAGCAGCGCAGCCGCGGTGAACGTCTTCTTGCGCATGGAAAAGTCCCAGATGTGAGGTCTCCGGTGCGCACCGGGGTGCAGGACGACGCCTCACGCGTCGTCCGGACCCGGCGCGCACCGACGGAGCGGAAGGCTTCAGGCGTTGCTGCGCCGACGGCCGGCCAGCACGCCGTACGCCACACCGGCCGCGCCGACGACGATGCCGACGACGGCGAGGACACGGGCCGTGGTGTCGGTGCTGTCGGCGGGCTCGGCGGTGTCGGACGCGGTGTTCGCGGCGGCGGCCGAGGCGTCGTCGGTGGTCTCCTCGGAGCTCTTCTCCGCCTCCGAGGAGCCGTGGCTGTGGCCGTCCTCCTCGGCCTCGGACAGTGCGAGCACCGGCGCCGGGTTCTCCGGCTCCTCCTGGCCTTCCTGCGGGACCTCGATCCAGCGGACGACCTCGTCGTTGGAGTACGTCTGGATCGCCTTGAAGACCAGCTCGTCGGTGTCCTCGGGCAGCGCGCCGACGGAGACCGGGAACTTCTGGAAGAAACCGGGCTCGATGCCCTTGCCGTCGGCGGTCCAGGTGACCTTGCTGACGGCCTCGGTGATCTGCCGGCCGTGCGAGTCGATCGGCTTGTCCAGCTTGGACTTGGTGACCTTGACGTCCCAGCCCTGCACCGGCTCCGGCATCACGGAGGCCAGCGGGTGGTCGGTCGGGAAGTTGATCTCGAGCTTCGTGGTCGAGGCGTTGTCGCGCTCGTTGGGGACCTTGAAGTCGACGACCGCGTAGCCGCCCTTGGCGGCCGTGCCCTCGGGCTGCACGGAGACGTGCGCGAAGCAGGGGGAGGACAGAACGACGACGGCCGAGGCGGCGACGGCGCCGACGGCGGCGATACGGGAAACCTTCATGGGCGGTGAGCACTCCACTTCGAGTGAGGATCCGATGGTGGTGAAGAGGGGTACGCGTGCGTGCGGGTTGATTCCTCGACGACCCTGGACAGGGCTGCACGCGCGTGTGCCGCGTGACGGCGGCACTCACCCTTCGGCCGGATTCCGAACGAAGTGGCGGTCGCGTCGCGTCAGGCGGCGAGAGCGAGCGCGGCGGACGGCGGGCCGCGCCGGATCACCGTGTGCTGGAGTGCGGTCGTACGGGGCTGGGGGCAGGTGGGCGCGGCGGCGCGCCGGAAGCGCGGGCCGGCCTCGGGCGCCGCCGGGAGCCCCGCGCACAGGGCGCGCACCAGCGCGAGCGCCCCGCGCAGGGACCGTACGAGGGCCCCCTCCGTGACCGAGTACGCCGAGAGTTCCGCCAGGCGCAGCAGGGCGAGATCCCCGCGGCGCAGCAGCCAGCCGGCGGCGATCGCCGCGAGGACGTGGCCGAGCAGCATCGGCAGGGAC
The DNA here is from genome assembly GCF_042672405.1 of Streptomyces sp. NPDC127197. Taxonomy (NCBI): domain Bacteria; kingdom Bacillati; phylum Actinomycetota; class Actinomycetes; order Kitasatosporales; family Streptomycetaceae; genus Streptomyces; species Streptomyces sp. NPDC127197. Next base: position 154,362 of record NZ_JBHXVG010000006.1, read on the forward strand.
GGCAGGAGCGCGGCCGGCGAACCGGCAGCGGCGGCCATGGCGTCCGCCGGGTGGTGCGCGGCCTGCGCTCCCGCGTCGGGGGAGATCCCCGCGTCCGTGAGGATCCGCTGGGCCTGCGCCGGGCTGATCGCCGCCGCCGTGGTCCCGCACACCAGCCGCGCGGCCTGTTCGACCAGGGAGGCGTCGGACACCGGCGGGGCGGAGGCCGTGAGCGGGGCCGAACCGTGCTGTCCCAGCCCGAACAGCGTGTGCAGGGCGATCTGTCCGGCCGCGAGCAGCGCCGCGATCCCGGGCAGCGAGCGCTCGCGACCGGCGAGCGGCGCGGCGACCACGAGCACCGCGAGGAATCCCGCGCCCAGTGTCCACAGCGGAACCCCGCCGGACCCGAGCGCGTGCCCGCCCGCGGACAGCACGACGCAGACCGCGGCGAACACCGCGGCCCGCAGGATCCGGAGGTCGGTTCCGGAGCGCACCGTGCGCGGCTGGGGGGCAGTCATGGCGGGCTCATCATCGCACTGGCCGGGTCGCCGCCGTACGGCAGGTCCGCAAGATTCCGTACCGTCCGGAAGGTCACCCGATGCCCCGGACCGGCCCGACTGGTGTATGCAGGCCCCACATACACCGCCTGCCACCCCTGGCGCATCCACCATATGGGCGGCATCACGTCGGTTTCGTGCTTACACACGGGTACGCGCGGTAATACGTATCGGTATGTCGAGCCGCGGCCAGGAGGCTGGAGCATGAGCATCTGGTGGTCACTCCATCTTCGGCGCGAGGCCGCAAGCGTTCCGCTCGCCCGCCGCCTGCTGCTCGGCACGATGGAGACGGCGGGTGTCGACCCCGACGTCTCGTACGACCTCTCCGTCGCGCTCACCGAGGCCTGTGCGAACGCCGTGGAGCACGGCGGGGACACCGTGCACGGCTGCACCTCGGAGGCGTACCGGGTCACCGCCTACCTGGACGGCGAGAAGTGCCGTATCGAGGTCGCCGACTCGGGGCCGGGATTCGCCCGTCCCCAGGCCCGTCCGGCGCCCGCCCACCCAGAGGCCGAGCACGGCCGTGGCCTGTGCCTGATCGAGGAGCTCGCCGACCACGTCCACATCGGCAACAAGCCGGGACCGGGCGGGGCGGTGGTGAGCTTCGACAAGATCCTCAAGTGGCGTGACAACTCCCCCCTGATGACGGCGTCCTGAACCCCGCGGGGAAGCGGACCTCCGGCCGGGCACCCCGTGGGTACCCGGCCGTCAGTCCGACGTCAGCCCTTCAACGAGGCCATCCACGCCTCGACCTCGGCGGAGCGACGAGGCAGCGCGGCCGACAGGTTCCGGTTCCCGTCCGCGGTCACCAGGATGTCGTCCTCGATGCGGACACCGATGCCGCGGTACTCCTCCGGCACCGTCAGGTCGTCGGCCTGGAAGTACAGGCCCGGCTCCACCGTCAGGCACATCCCGGGCTCCAGGACGCCCTCCACATACGTCTCGGTCCGCGCGGCAGCGCAGTCGTGGACGTCCATGCCGAGCATGTGCCCGGTCCCGTGCAGCGTCCACCGCCGCTGAAGTCCCAGCTCCAGCACCCGCTCGACCGGCCCCTCGACGAGCCCCCACTCGACCAGCTTCTCGGCGAGCACGCGCTGTGCGGCGTCGTGGAAGTCCCGGTACTTCGCGCCCGGCTTCACCGCCGCGATCCCGGCCTCCTGGGCCTCGTACACCGCGTCGTAGATCTTCTTCTGGATCTCGCTGAAGCGCCCGTTGATCGGCAGCGTGCGCGTGACGTCGGCGGTGTAGTACGTGTGCGTCTCCACGCCCGCGTCCAGCAGCAGCAGGTCACCGGAGCGCACGGGTCCGTCGTTGCGCACCCAGTGCAGCGTGCAGGCGTGCGGGCCGGCCGCGCAAATGGAGCCGTAGCCGACGTCGTTGCCCTCCACGCGCGCGCGGAGGAAAAACGTGCCCTCGATGTAGCGCTCGGAGGTCGCCTCGGCCTTGTCGAGGACCTTCACCACGTCCTCGAAGCCGCGCACGGTCGAGTCGACCGCCTTCTGCAGCTCGCCGATCTCGAAGTCGTCCTTGACCAGCCGCGCCTCGGACAGGAAGACGCGCAGCTCCTCGTCCCGCTCGGCGGTGACCTTGTCGGTCAGCGCGGTCTCGATGCCGGCGTCGTAGCCCCGGACGACGCGCACGGGCCCCGTCGCCTCGCGGAGCTTGTCCGCCAGCTCGCGCACGTCGGAGGCCGGGATGCCGTACAGCTTCTCCGCCTCGGTGAGCGAGTGCCGGCGGCCGACCCACAGCTCGCCCTGGCCGGAGAGCCAGAACTCGCCGTTCTCGCGGTCCGAGCGGGGCAGGAGGTAGATCGTCGCCTGGTGGCCCTCGCCCTTGGGCTCCATGACCAGGACGCCGTCCTCGGTCTGGTTGCCGGTGAGGTACGCGTACTCGACCGAGGCCCGGAAGGGGTACTCGGTGTCGTTCGAGCGGGTCTTCAGGTTGCCCGCGGGGATCACCAGACGCTCGCCGGGGAAGCGCGCGGACAGCGCGGCACGTCGGGCGGCGGTCTCGGCGGCCTGGGCGATCGGCTGCAGGTCGTGCAGCTCGGTGTCGGCCCAGCCGGACTTCATGTTCTCCGCCAGCTCGTCGGAAACGCCCGGGTACAGGCCGTTCTTCCGCTGCTTGATCGGCTCTTCCTCAGAAGCTGCGTCCGGGGTCTCCGGGAGCTCTTCGGCCACGGTCATCCTCCTAGATACGGCACTGGACCCCCTCCATCGTACGGTCGCACGGAAGGGGGCCCAGGGCCGAAAGACCTCTTACCGCCTCACTCGAAACGCGCCGCCAGCAGGACGACGTCCTCCTCGCTGTCCCCCGCGTCCAGCCCGTCCGGCAGGACGGTCCGCAGAATGTGGTCGACGATCGCCTCCGGGTCGCGCCGCTTGGCCCGGGACAGTCCGGCCGCGGCCGCATGGAGCCGGGCGAAGGCGCGGTCGACAGGATCGCCGGTGCGCTGCAGCAGCCCGTCGGTGTAGAGCAGAACCGTCTCTCCCGCCGTCGCCTGCACCTCCACGCTCGGCGCCTCCCAGCAGGCGAGCATGCCCAGCGGGGCCGAGACGGAGGTCTCCACGAACTCCGTGCGACGCTCCCCGATCAGCAGCGGCGGGGTGTGCCCGGCACCGGCCAGCGTGATCTTGTGAAGGTCGGGCTCGCAGTAGGCGAACAGCGCGGTGGCCGAGCGGGCGGGCTCGGTCAGCCGCAGCAGCAGCTCCAGGTCGGACAGGACGGCGACCGGATCCTCGCCCTCCATCACGGCGTACGCCCGCAGCGACGCCCGCAGCCGTCCCATCGCGGCGACGGCGCTGGGCCCCGACCCGGTGACCGAGCCGACGGCGAGACTGAGGGCCGCGTCGGGCAGCGGCAGCGCGTCGTACCAGTCGCCACCGCCGCGCGGACCGGTGCGGTGCCGGGCGGCGAGCTGGACGCCGGAGACGCGGGGCAGCCGGGAGGGGAGCAGTTCCTCGGAGATCGTCGCCATGCACGCGCGCGTGCGCTCGACTTCGAGGAGCCGCGCGAGGTGTTCGGCTGCGTAGCGGGCGTACAGGCCGATGAGGTGCCGTTGCCGCTCGACCGGTTCGGCGGGCTCGTCGTAGACCCACATGGCGGCGCCGACCCGACCGGCGGTCTCGGCGGACAGGGGGAGTGCGTAGCTGGCGGCGTAGCCGAGGCGGGCGGCCACTTCGCGGTGGCGGGGGTCGAGCCCGTCCTCGGCGAACAGGTCGGGCCGGACGATCTCGCGTACCTCGGCGGGCGGCCCGGGCGGCGTGTCGAGCAGTTCGCCGTACGGCATCGAGGCGCGTGGCACGGTTTCGAGGTGACCGAGGTCGGCCTGGCCGAGGCCGAGCCCGAGGGTCGTGCGGGGGCCGAGTCCGTCGGCCGGTTCCAGAACGACCAGCCCGCGCGAGGCGCCCACCAGGGCGGCTCCGGCGCGCAGCAGTTCCTGGAGCGCTGCGGGCAGTGCGTCCGTGCGGGCCAGGCGTTCGGTCAGTTCGTGGAGGGTCGTGAGGTCCGAGACCCAGCCGGCGAGCCGGTCCTGGAGAAGGGCTCCCGGGCCGGTGGTGACGGCGGACGTGGTGGGGGCGGAGGGGGCGACAGTGTGTGCGGGCGCCGGAACCGTTGAATCGATTCCGGCCACTTTCGAAGGGTGCGGGGCGTTCATGGCGTCCGGCTTTCCGACCGGTGCGTTTTGCGCAAAAGCATCGCGAACCCCCATGTCATTCTGCGCCGCTAGCAGTGTCTCCACATGTACACGCACTCGTGAGGAGATGTCCAGCATTGTCCTGCTGGGATTCCTGGTGTCCGTGGGGCTGCCGTGGTCTAGGGACGGATCTCCTGGGAACTCTTGCGAAAAGCAGAAGTTGGCTGAAAACTGCCTCGGGTAAGGGTCTATTGCGGTCGACTGGGCTTGCTCGACGGAGCGTCACAGCGGTCGTGATGGGTACGTACTCGGAGAAGGCCAGGGGTGGTTGGGGGTCACCCGGAACCTGGCGACGGACCCGGGCGTCTTAACCACCGACGACCGAGCCCCATCCTCCCGTGGCGGCGGCGGAGAGAAATACATCGGGACGGCAAACGCCACACTTCGCCACCCCACGCCACGCCATGCTTTTGCCAGACGCAGTATGGACGCGGACGCAGCCAACGCTCGGCCATAGGGGTTCCCCGTGCCTGAAGAGCACGGGTGTGATGCGCCAACAGGTACGCACAGTGAAGTGATCGACACATGGTGTGATGTGGTCCACGGTGTTGCCAGGCGTGCAACGGAAAGGAACGAGCGCTCATGCGCGAGATCCTCGGAAGGCGACGCAGGCTCCTGTCCAGGCGGAACGACGGGAGGCCTGAGGTGATCAGCGCGGCCCTGACCTTCGCGACGGAATGGAAGTGGCCGGTACTCCCGGGCGTCACGGCGGACCCGCAGGGACGGGCCCGCTGCGGCTGCCCCGACCCCGAGTGCACGGTGCCCGGAGCGCACCCCTTCGACCCCGGCCTGCTCGCGGCCACCACCGACGAGCGCATGGTGCGCTGGTGGTGGACCAACCGGCCCACGGCGCCGATCATCCTCGCCACCGGCGGCCGGGCCCCCTGCGCGGTCAGCCTCCCCGCCCCCGCAGCGGCCCGTGCCCTCGACGCGCTGGACCACAAGGGAATGCGCCTCGGCCCGGTCCTCGCCTCCCGCACGCGCTGGGCGCTGCTCGTCCGGCCGTACTCCATGGAGCAGTTGGGCGAACTGCTCTACGCCAAGGACTTCGTCCCCGGCTCCCTGCGCTTTCACAGCGAGGGCGGCTATCTCGCGCTGCCCCCGTCCGAGACCGGCCAGGGTCAGATTCGCTGGGAGCGGGCTCCGCTGCCCGGCTCGGCCGCTCCCTGGGTGCCCGACGTGGAGGCCGTGGTGGACGCGGTGGTCGAGGCTCTCACTCGTACGGGTGTGAGCGCGCCCGAGTTCTAGGGGTGTCGGGCGCGCGCGGAACCGGGCGCGCCAGCCGGCTCGTTATCGTCCCTTCATGAATGTCCGCCTGCTCGCCCTCGCGGGCGTCGTGGCGTGCGCGGTCGCGCTGCCACTGGCCGTGGCGTCCGCGGGCCCCGTGGGCGAACCGGACCCCGTGACCGTACGACTGTCCCCGCGCGGCGACGCCAAAGGTTCCGGCGCCGCGGGTTCCCGCGGCGGCGCCCTGGCTTCCCGCGACGCCGCCGCCGTCGGCGAAGGCGCGGCGGCGCCCGCCGACCGGCCCGCGCCGAGGCGCTCCCCGTTCCTGCTCGGCCTGGGCCTGGCGACCGCCGCCCGCTGCGGCCCCGAACTCACCTCCCCCGACGGCATCGAGGCGCAGACCTGTGTCCTGACACAGGGCGGGCAGACCTGGGCGCGCACCTACTACCGCAATGCGACCGGCGACGTCCTGGATGCCGTACTGAGCCTGATGGGACCGGGTGGCCGCACGGTGCAGATGCGGTGCGCGGTGGGCGCGGAGGACGAGCCGGCCAGCTGCGAGACGCCCCGCGAGCGGACGCAGGGGGACCCCGGGGACTACTCGGCGGTCGCGGAGTACGCGGCGCGTGGCGGACGGGGTTCGCTGCTGCTGCGCTCGGGCAGCAACTTCGGTGCGCCTACGGGCAGTTGACGCGTGGCGGCGTTCCGTGAACGACGTCACACATGGAAGGACCCGGTTGCTGGCGACGGGGGATGCACCAGCAACCGGGCTACTGGAACGGTAACAAGAGATCGGCTGTTCGCAAATTCGATCTCCGGTTTTCCTCGGCAATCCGGACACCGACTGGCCTGTTAGGAACGGGAGTTGTGGGCCGATGCACCGTTTCGCCGGGTGGTTCGGCTGACCGACCGGTCAGCCGAACCCTGTGACGTCGCTGTGCGTCAGCTGAGAGTGACCTGTCGGTTGGTCAGGCCGCCGCGCGCGCGGCGCTCGTCCGCCGTGAGCGGCGCGTCCGTGGCCAGGGCGGCGGCGAGACGCTCGGCGAACTCGACCGCCGGCTTCTCGATGGCCTCGGCGGTGACACCGCTCGGCAGGTCCCAGACCGGGACGGTGAGACCGTGCGCCCGGAAGGAGCCGACGAGCCGGGTGCCCTCTCCGAGGTTCGACCGGCCGGCCGCGTGCAGTCGCGCGAGGGCGTCCAGAAGTTGCTCCTCCGGGTGCGGCATGACCCAGCGCAGGTGGTTCTTCTCCGGGGTCTCGCACCAGTAGGCGGCGTCGACGCCCTGGAGCTTCACTGTCGGGATGGCGGCGGCGTTGGCCCGCTCCAGGGAGGCGGTCACCTCCGGCGTGGCGTTCTCCGGGTCCGGGACCCAGAACTCGAAGCCCGGGTGCACGACCGGCTCGAAGGCGCCCTTCGGGTCGAGCAGGTCCTGCAGTCGCGGGCCCTCGGCCGGGGCGCGGCGGCCCTGTACCGGCGTGCCCGGCTTGGCCTCCAGGGCGCGCTGCAGGGTGTCGGCGAGGTCACGGCTGATGTCACCGGACGCCGTGTCGTTCTGCAGGCCGAGCAGGACCGAGCCGTCGTCGCGGCGCAGGGCGGGCCAGGCCATCGGCAGAACGGTGGCCAGCGTGACCGACGGGACGCCCTCGGGGAGGCCGCTCTTCAGGGTCAGCTCGGCCGTGGCCGCCGGGACCAGCTCGCGCAGGGCCACCCAGTCGCACTCGCCGGGCAGGCCCTCGAACGGGCGGTGCACCAGCTCGGTCGAGGCCTGTGCGGCGGCCCGGCCGTGGCAGGCCTTGTACCGGCGTCCGCTGCCGCAGGGACAGGGCTCACGGGCGCCGACGACCGGGATCTCTCCGTCCGTGAGCTGCGGGCGCGCGGCCTTCGTCTGGGGTCGCTTCTTGGCCATGGTGGGTGTCTCCCGGTTACGGCTCGTCTCGTACTGGCGGGAGCCTAGCCGTTCGTACGCGGGGTGACGGGAACCTGTGGATGAGGGGGGCGTTGTGGACAACGGTAGCTGTCGGCGGGTGCCCGGTGCGAGGTGCGGCCCGGGTCGCCCCCCGTCGGCGGAGCGTTCAGTCCAGGTCGTCGAACGCGTCCGCGAAGTCCAGGTCCGGGATGGCCGTGACCGACGGGGCCGTGACACGCGTAGCGAAGTCGTCGCGTCGGTGCGCCGCGTCGGGATCGTGTACGTCGTCGTGGACCACGACCCACACCGTGACCTCGCCCCGGGTGTCGTCCCGGACGCCCCAGTCGTCGGCCAGTGCCGTGATGATGTTCAGCCCGCGGCCCCCGTGTGCGGTGACCGAAGGGGTCGCCGGGGCCGGCCGCGTCGGTCCGCCGCCGTCCGTCACCTCGACGACCAGCCGGCCGCCCGGGTCCACGCGCCATGCGGCCCGGACGTCGCCGTCACCGGCCAAGGCGTCGCCCAGTGGTCGGCCGTGTTTGCACGCATTGCTCAAAAGTTCGGAAAGGATCAGTACGGCATCGTCGATGACCGATTCCGCAACGCCACCCCTGCGCAACTGATCGCGCATCCGGTGTCTTGCTTCCCCCACGCCCGCAGGGCCATGGGGTACGGCCATGCTCGACGACGTGGGCACCTCCTGTGCCACCACCAACGCCACCCCCGAGACCTCCTTCGCCCCACGCCACGGTGTGGATGCCCCAATGGCCTGTACCGGAAACCGGCCAATCCACGTCCGGTGACGCATTCGCAACGATCGAACACGGACCGAACGCGCCGGTGCACTCCCCGTGATGAGCCGGTCGGTGTGTGGCTGGATTTCGACGGTGTGGCCGAGACGGGAGAATGGTGCAGGTGAACGATCGGGTCAAGGTTGGTTTCATGGGTCAGCGACCCAGCCGCCCCAGTACCGCGCGGGGGCGGTTGGTGATGATGGCGTCAACGCCCAGGCCGACGCAGAGATCCACGTCCCCAGGCTCGTTCACGGTCCACACGTGCACCTCGTGACCGGCCCGCTTCAGGCGCTCGATGTACGTCGGGTGATTGCGCACGATCCGGATCGAGGGGCCCGCGATCCGGACACCCGCGGGGAGCCGTCCGTCGCGCAGCCGGGGTGAGACGAACTGCATCAGATAGACCGTCGGCAGCGTCGGCGAGGCCGCCCGGACGCGGTGCAGCGAACGCGCCGAGAAGCTCATGACCCGTACCTGCGACTTCTCGGGGGCTGCCGGGGCGTCGAGCCCGAACCGCTTCAGGAGCAGCAGCAGCCGCTCCTCGACCTGCCCCGCCCAGCGCGTGGGATGTTTCGTCTCGATGGCCAGCTCCACCCGCCGTCCGGCGTCGGCGACCAGCTCCAACAGCCGCTCCAGGGTGAGGACGGAGGTCTCGGCCGGGTCCTCCGGACGGTGCTCCCAGTCGGGCTCCTCGTCCCGGTGGCGCGGGGAGCCGCGGTGCTTCCAGGAACCGAAGTCCAGGGCGGCGAGGTCGGCGAGCTCCAGCGCGGAGACCGCACCGCGACCGTTGGACGTACGGTCGACGCGGCGGTCGTGGACGCAGACGAGATGGCCGTCCGCGGTCAGGCGGACATCGCACTCGAGGGCGTCCGCCCCGTCCTCGATCGCCTTCTTGTACGCGGCCAGGGTGTGCTCGGGGGCGTCCTCGGAGGCACCACGGTGGGCGACGACCTGGATCCGGTGCTGTCGTACGTGGGTCACCGCGTCATGGTGCCACCGGGAAGGGGTGGCCGTCGGCTCGGAGGCGTCCCCGTGGCGGCGGGAAGGCATCCCTTTAGTCGGAGAGGTCCTATATAAAGGAGAATCGGACACCCACAGCAACCGCTTATGGTGCCCTGACAGCCTGTGGGAAAAGCTGACGGCATACAAAAGCACAAGCGAGCACATGCACAGCTGCATCGCCAGAACAACAGCCGTGGACCGAGGAGAAAAGCTGTGAGCACCGAGAACGAGGGCACTGCGGTACCCCCGGCCCCGTCTGCACCCCCCGTGCCGGTGGACACTCCCGCAGCCTCCCCCCAGCCGGCCCCGCCCGCCGCCGACGCGCCGACGACCCCGATCCCGGCCGCGCCGCCGGCACCTGGGGCCCCGGCTCCCGGAGCCCCGGCCCAAGGGGCGCCCGCATACGCGTCGGCGACCCCCGAGGGCGGCTCCTCGAACCCGCACCCCGGACCCGCGGCCTCCGGCTCGGCACCCGAGGGCGGCTGGCCGCCCCCGCCGCCGCCCACCCCGGCGTACGCCGCCGGCAGCGGCGGGGCGGGCGACGGCTCCGGCTGGGGATCCTCGTACCAGCAGCCCGCGCCGAAGCCCGGCCGCCGGCGCGGCGGTCTGCTCGCCGCGGTCCTGGTGGCCGCGCTGGTCGCGGGCGGTCTGGGCGGCGGACTCGGCTACACGCTCGCCAAGAACGAGGACGACACCAGCTCCACCACCGTCTCCGCGTCCGACAGCGGCGGCGACCTCAAGCGGGACGCCGGTACGGTCGCGGCCGTGACCGCGAAGGCGCTGCCGAGCACGGTCACCATAGAAGCCGAGAGCAGCAGCGGCGAGGGCGGCACGGGCACCGGCTTCGTCTTCGACACCGAGGGCCACATCGTCACCAACAACCACGTGGTGGCGGACGCGGTCGACGGCGGCAAGCTCACCGCCACCTTCCCGAACGGCAAGAAGTACGACGCCCAGGTCGTCGGCAACGCACAGGGCTACGACGTGGCGGTCATCAAGCTCGAGGACGCCCCCTCGGGCCTCAAGCCGCTCACCCTGGGCGACTCCGACAAGGTGGCCGTCGGCGACTCGACGATCGCCATCGGCGCCCCCTTCGGCCTGTCCAACACGGTGACCACGGGCATCATCAGCGCCAAGAACCGCCCGGTGGCCTCCAGCGACGGCACCGGCAGCCAGGCGTCGTACATGAGCGCGCTGCAGACCGACGCCTCGATCAACCCCGGCAACTCCGGCGGCCCGCTGCTGGACGCGCAGGGCAATGTCATCGGCATCAACTCCGCGATCCAGTCCAGCAGCAACGGCGGGTTCGGCACCGGCCAGTCCGGCTCCATAGGCCTGGGCTTCGCCATCCCCATCAACCAGGCCAAATACGTCGCCCAGGAGCTGATCAAGAACGGCAAGCCGGTGTACGCGAAGATCGGCGCGTCCGTCTCCCTGGAGGACTCGGGCAACGGCGCGAAGATCACCGACACGGGCGCCGGCGGCTCCGACCCCGTCGAGGCGGGCGGCCCCGCGGACGAGGCGGGCCTGCGGCCCGGCGACGTCATCACCAAGCTCGACGACACGGTGATCGACAGCGGCCCCACCCTGATCGGCGAGATCTGGACGCACAAGCCCGGCGACAAGGTCACGATCACCTACGAGCGCGACGGCAGGACCAACACCGTCGAACTCACCCTGGGCTCCCGAGTCGGCGACAACTGACCCACACGGCGCGCGTGCCAACCGGTTACTCTTGTCCCGCGCCGCCCGTGATCGGCGGCGCCGGGTGGGTTGCCCGAGCGGCCTAAGGGAACGGTCTTGAAAACCGTCGTGGCAGCGATGTCACCGTGGGTTCAAATCCCACCGCCTCCGCGCAGGTCATAGACAGTGCAGGTCAGAAGGGGTGTCCCTCCGGGAGGGGCACCCCTTCTGCATGGGGTCTGTCTCACCTTGATCCGGCGGTGTCGCGTTGTTGATCAGTGCGTGTGGACCAGGCGTGGACCAGATACAGGTCCGGTACTTCCACGCGATGACCGCCCATGTCCGCCGTGGTCGGCTCACCGTTGTCACACGGACCGGATCGGCCGCCATCAGCGGCTCGATCCGGTTCTGCATGGCATCAGTGATCAACAACCGGACAGGTACATCCGATCAACTGACCAGCCATCAAGCTGTGAACTCAGTGCCAATCGGGCCACTTGTCGTCGTCGCCGTGCTCGTCGTCGCCGTGCTCGTGGTGGCCGTGCTCATCCTGCTTCTTGTCGTCGTGGCCGTGCTCGTCGTGGCCGTGCTCGTGGTGGCCGTGCTCATCCTGCTTCTTGTCGTCGTGGCCGTGCTCGTCGTGGCCGTGCTCGTGGTGGCCGTGATCGCCGGGCTTGGTGGGGGTGCCGGTGGGGGTGGGGGTGCCGGTGGGGGTGGGGGTGCCGGTGGGGGTGGGGGTGCCGGTGGGGGTGGGGGTGCCGGTGGGGGTGGGGGTGCCAGTGGGGGTGGGGGTGCCAGTGGGGGTGGGGGTGCCGGTGGGGGTGGGGGTGCCGGTGGGAGTGGGGGTGCCGGTGGGGGTGGGGGTGCCGGTGGGAGTGGGGGTGCCAGTGGGGGTGGGGGTGCCAGTGGGGGTGGGGGTGCCGGTGGGAGTGGGGGTGCCGGTGGGAGTGGTCCCGCACTCACCCTGGAAGATCGTGTTGGAGTCCAGCGTCACAGCGCCGTTGCGGGCCAGCAGCCGGCCGTTGACCGTCGTATTCGTGGTGGCGCTGATCGAGGTCAAGGCCAGGACGTTGCCCACGAACGTGGAGCCGGTACCGAGAGTGGCCGAACTGCCGATCTGCCAGTACACATTGCATGGGTTGGCGCCATTGGTGAAAAGTACCCGGCTGGCGGATGCCGTCGTCAGCGTCGAACCGACCTGGAACACCCAGACGGCATTGGGGTCGCCCTGGCCGTTCAGGGTGAGGGTGCCGGTGATCTGGGCGCTGACGGGCACCTTGTAGACGCCCGGAGTCAGCGTCTGGCCACCGAGCTCGACGGGATCTCCGGTGTACGTGACGTCCGCTGCCTGCCCGGCGGCCTGGTTGTACGCCGTGGTCAGATCGTTCTGAGCCTGGGCAGCGACGGCGTCACCAGCGTGGATGGTGCCGGGCGGCAGAACTGCGCCCGGAGGGAACCCCACGACCGCGTTACCCGGACTCACCCCGACGCTGCGCTCGACCGTCGTGGGGCCGGTGTTGGTGACCGTCGAACCAGCCAGTACTCCGAAATCTGCTGCCGTACCCAGAGGTACAGCTGTGGCAATGGCACTTGCGCGTGTCGGTGACATCGCAAGTACGGCAGCGGCGATCACTGCGGTTACTACCGCTGCGATCCAAAGCGACAGGGTGCGCCGTGGTGCACACCCAGGGATATTCAGCGTCATCGGGGGCCAACTCCTGTGAGTGGTGGTGCCTGATCGGCGGTCTGACGACGGCATATTATTCGAGGAAGGGATCGATATACGGTTGATTCGAGAGCCTTCGCTAGAATTGACCAACCAATCAAACCGATGCATAAAAATGCTTAATGGCCCGGATGGTGCCAACTGGTTTACTCCGAACGGACGGGCCGTGACGGGGAGAAGCTGCTTCACGATCTCGGAATTCGTGAAGAGGGCCCAGCAGTTGCCCGTACTTGCCTGGTGGGTGATTGGGTGATCGCGGATCGGAGAGCGGCTGATGAAACCGTCGGAACAGGTCCGAGCCGCCAACGCGGTAATGCTGCTTGTGGGTCGGAGCACTCTTACGTGCGAGTCACGGAAAGGGCGGCTCCGGCGTCTAGACGGCGTAGTCGTTGTGGCAGCCGTCGGCGCGGCATCACGTAAGACTCCAGCACCGCCCGCACATAGGGCCCGCAAGACTGGAAGGCGGGGAGGGCTGCCCAGCCCCCGATGACGGCGACCCAGGCGAAGATCGCGCTGCAGAGCCACCTGTTCGGCGGGTCGTTCAGTCATCCAACCAGCCTTGGACCGCCGTGCAGATCCCCCGGTCGCCGATTCATGGCACGCCCTCGAACCACACGGGCAGTGCATCCCGGCCAATGGGCGGTCCCGAGCGCCAATAGGCGGGAGGAGTCAGCTGCGGTACAGCACGTTCATTACTGTGGTGCCCCCGGCGAAGTCGAGGGCACCGACTGTCAATCCTGGTTCAGAAGCATGATGGTGGGGTTGCCCAGAACGTTAGCGTTGTTCAGGACGCTAGCGTTGTCTGCTTTGACGGGGATGAGGCCGAGGAGTTTATCGTCGGCGCTTGCCGGAGAGCCGAGGGCGGCGACAAGAGCCGCCGATCCGATCAGCACGCTAGCGATTCGACGCATTTTTCTGTCTCCTTGACGTGGTTGGACGCCGACTGACTTCGGCGAAGGCTTGGCAGTCTCATACTTCGCCAGTCGGGGCCGATTTCTGTGATTATCACCCGAATGCTACGAGTGACATCGTGCGGCCCCAGACGACCGAAAGGAAGAGAGATCCCGTGCCCGACCCGCCTGGTAGACCGCTACGAAGCTCGGCAAGCCTCGCAGTAACCCCTCGAAGAAGAAACTGAACGAGAGCGATCCTGAGCCTGCAACGGAGCGATGGGCACGGTGGAACTGGTCGTCAGCGAGTTGGTAACCAACGCCTACAAGTACGCCCCTGGACCGTGCCTGCTGGACCTGGAGATCAGCGACGGGGCCGTGGAGATCAGCGTGTGGGACACCGATCCGACCCTGCCGGCCGCTTGTGCGGCTGATCCGGGCCGGGGCGGGCAGCACGGGCTAGAGATCGTGATGGCCGTTTGCCGCAGCTTCGAGATCCGGCGCGAGTCCGTGGGTAAGCGCGTCAAGGCCGCCATCGTGTTGGCCGACGACCCAGGCGGGCATCCAGCAGGCCGACTGATGTGAACCGCCGATGCGGGGGTTTCCAGACCGGGGCGACTGCTGGAACCTCACGGCGGGAATGACGAAGGCGCCACCCCTCCAACATTGGTGGGGTGGCGCCTGTCGTCAGCCGGACCGCCTGGCCTACTCGCTGTCGGCGGAGTCCAAAGCCCGCTCGATCTGTTGGTTCGCGCGCTGCTGGTTGCGGTGGATGGCCTTGGCGTAAAAGCGGAACAGGACCGCGATGCTGTGGCCCGCCCGGCGCGCGACTTCCGCCGGAGAAACCCCGGACTCAAGCCAGAGCGAGACGCCCGCGTGACGCAGGGAGTACGGCACGTCAGCCAGGGGGGAAGCCGCTTCAGCTTCGGTCAGCACTGCGAGGCGAGCCGCTTTCCAAGCCTCCCCGTACTCCTTGGAAAGCAGGCCGCCGCCCTGGGCCGCGCGGAACAGCCGGCCGTCTTCAGCGGTACCGAACTCCTTGATGTGCTCGCGGACCAGGCGCACGAGGACGGGGGGAATCGGTACAGGCCGAGTCGCCTTGCGGGCTCGCTTCTTGAGACCGCGCGTATCGAACGACTCGCCCGTGTCGGTCCACCCGGAGCCGACGCGCGGCGTGCTCGTGGACAGCAGCACTTCGCCCCAGCCCTCTTCGGGCAAGGTGAAGTCTTCTTCCCGGAGATTGGCCGCCTCCCCAGGACGGTTGGCCGCGTAGTAGAGGCAGCCGAAGAACGCCATCAGGTTGCGTCCGCGTGCCCCTTGTTCGCCTACAGCGTCGATCAGCGCCTTTGCCAGCTTCGGGCCGGGTACGAACCGGAAGTCGATCTCGTCGTCAGTTTCGGGCGGGGTCCAGTCGACCTTGTCGAGGGGCAGGGTCGTCAGCAGCTCCCGTTCGACCGCGTACCGCAGGCAGTTGCTGAAGACCGTTCGTTTGCGATTCACCGTGTTCTCGGCAGCAGCCGTGCCGTCTTGCTTCAGCTTCAGAGCGTCGAGCGCCGTACGCACCACCGAGGGCGTGTTGAGCGCGGTGATGTCGACGGACTTTCGGCTGATCCAGTCCAGCGCCGCCACGATGTCGGCGGGAGGTTCCTCGTCGTCGATACGGGGCTTCAGCGTCCCGTCGTCGCCGAGGACAAAGCGGTAGACCCACGAGTAGAGGGCGATGCGGAGCACCTTGGGAGCAGGGGCCCCGCGGTCGTCCTTGACCAGCTTCGGCGTGATGGTGGCCAGCGTGTCAGCGATGCTCGCGCGGTGCTTGGCCGAAGCGCCGGGCCACTTCATCTCCGCATAGGCGCGCGTGTGGGCGTACCAGGTGGTGGAGTTGAGCGCTTGCATTTCCGAGGCAGGCAGGCCGGTTTCCGTGTCGAACGGCTCGCGGTTACGCAGAGCGGCCAGCAGCTCCGAGCGCCGACCGTCGGCCTGAGCCTTGATCTTGTAGCTCTTGGAGAAGGGCCGGGGGCCGACCCGCCAGCGGAGCTGATAGGCCGCCACACGGTTGGGCCGCTTGCGGATGCCCCAGATCTGTACGTCGTAGGTCAGCACGCTTCCCGCACCTCGCAGGACTCGAACCAGGCGTCGAGGTCGGCGCGGCGTATGCGGATCTGACCGTTGGGGAGCTTCAGGTGCCTGGGAGCCTGGCCCCGAGCGCGCATCCGGTAGAAGGCGGCGCGGGACACCCCGATCTCGTCCAGCACCTCCCCCAGCTTCAGCGTCTGCCTGTCGGCCTTGGTCGGAGCGGTCACAGCCAGGGCTCTCCTTCGTACTTGGTGCGTTCGGCTTGGGCTATGTCGTGTCGGACCTGGGCGGCGAGGAGTTCTTCGCCGGGGCGGTAGCCGCTGCTGAGGTAGGTCCACGAGGAGGCGGTGACGAGGGTGGTCTCGCCGGTGGCGGGGAGGCCGGCGCGGGCGCGGGCGGCTTCAGCCTGGGCGAGGCGCCAGGCACGGCGTACGTCGCGGAGTGCGCCGAGGGCGGTGGAGTAGGCGCGGGACTTGGTGGAGAAGTGGCCGCGGAAGCCGAGCATGTGGGCCCACTTCCAGAGCTTGAGGTGGGCGAACTCCGGCAGGTGGCCGAGGTCCCATGCGGTGCGGATCATCTGCCGTACGTGCTGCTGGATGGGCAGGGCCTTGATGGGTTCGGCCTGTCCGGTGCCGTCGCAGTCGGCGCACCGGTCGTGGAAGCCGTCGGGGCCGCGTACGTAGCCGCGTCCGGAGCAGGGGCGGCACATCAGGGTGCGGTCTACGGTGCCTGCGCCTTCGGCGTTCTTCGTGGCGTACTTGGCGACGTATCCGGCGACCTTGGCGTCTGTGTACTCGGCAACCCTGGCGTCGGTGAGTTCGCCGTCGCCCAGGGCGGTGATGGGGTCCACCTTGAACCGGCGGCCCCAGGCGATGACGCGTTCGCCGATGGCGTCGGACTCGATGGTGAGCCGGGCACGCTTGACGGCCAGGCCCACGGCGGCGCTCAGGGCGTCGAAGGTGGCCCAGGGCGGGGGCGGGGTGGTGTGGCCGTCGGGTCCGTCGAAGCGGATCACGGCGTGGAAGTGGACCAGGCCGCGCTTTTGGTACTCGGCGACCTTGGCGAAGGAGATGCGCAGGGCGGCGTTCAGCGCCTTCTGCGTCATGCCGAGGTGTTCGGCCAGGGCACGGCGGAGGTAGGTGGTGAAGCGCGCCCACAGCTGACCGGCGTGCGCGTTCCACAGCACGGCGCCCGTGTAGTCGTAGGTGGCCGGGTCGAGCGGGGTGCCGAGTTCGGGGGCGTCCTCGCCGTGGGATTCACCGCAGGCGCAGGGGCGGGGCTTTCCTGCGTCGGTGGTGGGGCGGTTGTGGACGGGGCCGAAGGAAGGGGCGGTGAGGGTGACGAAGGCGCGGGGGTGGTCGCGGACCGCTTCGGCGACGTTCTTGCCGCCGGACAGTCCCGCCTTGATGAGGTGGTAGGTGTCGGCGGCGTAGACGCGGGAGCAGGCGGGGCAGCGGGAGAAGCGGCGGTTGCCGCAGGTGGTCAGCAGGCGTCCGGAGGGTTCGTCTTCGGAGCGGTAGGAGCGGACCACTTCCTTGGTGGCCGGGTCGGTGGTGACCGTCCAGCCGTGGAGGTTGACGGGACTGGTGCAGCCGCGCAGGTTGCGGACCTGTTCGGTGACGCGGTCGAAGTCGTGGGTGTTGGCCAGTTCGATCAGGTCCCGCAGGCTGGGGCTGAGCACGTGCCGTAGGTCGAGGGGGCGGCGCATGGGTGGCGGGGTCTCCCTTCTGGCGCGAGGGTGGGACCTGCGGGCAGCAGCGATTCAGTGCGCTCGGGCTGCTGCCCGCAGGGCATGACGGGTCGGTCCCAGGGGCGGGCGAGGGCGGGAGGTGCCGGAAAGGCCGGCGGAGGGTGCGGCCCTACAGGGCGGCGTGGAGCGCGGTGGCCATGGGCAGGCCGATGCCGAGCCGCCTCTTGAGCTGGGCCGCAGTGATGGGTTCGCCGTGCTCGGCGTGGTGCGATGCGGCGATGGAGCGAGCTTCGGCGAGCAGCGGCTCAGGCACCTTGACCGCAGGCGCGGGAGCGACGGGGGCCGGGGCGGTGACCGAAGCGACTGGGGCCGGGTCGGAAACCGTGCTGAGTGTGGCCGGAGCGGGCGTCGAGACGGGTTCCGGATCGGCGGAGGCCGGGGCTGGGTGCTCGGCCGGTTCGGTAGCCGTGGCCACAGCCGGGGCGGTGGCGCTGATGGTGACCGCGTGGAAGGAGCGGAGGAGCTGGGGGCCGACCGCTCCCCATCCGAGGAGGAGCAGGGGAGCCACAGCGTCGACAGCGGCGCGGCCGTAGTGCCCGGCGGCGATGGGTTCGGCGATGTTGAGGGCCAGGGTCAGCAGGCCGGAGACGTGCATGAGGCGGGTTGCTGCCTTCATCTGCTCGGGCGGGACGCCGCGCAGGGAGAGGTAGCGCAGGGCGACCAGGAGCCCGACCAAGGACAGGTCCACCATCGGGGCGATCAGTGGCGCGATGGGGGCGGGGACGCCCAGGCGCAGGGCTAGGGCCCAGACGTTGCCGAAGGAGAAGACGAAGGCCAGGAGGGCGATGATGCCCATGACCACGGTGACGGTGCGCTGGGTGATCCGGTCCTCAGACATAGGGTGTTCACCTCCTTTCGATGACGCGGGGATCGTTGGCTGTGTCGGCGTCAGGCCGCCAGCGGCGGCGTGGAGTCGTCGTCCAGGTCGTCCTTGGTGAGGTCGATGCCGGGGAGCTGAGCGGCAAGCAGGTCGGCCGGGTCGGCGGTGAGGTGGGCCGTTCGGGCGGCGATGTCGGCGGAGTCTGTCTCGCTGACGTACGGGGTGCGCAGGCGGGTGAAGCCTTTCTGCCCGCTGGTCTTCATTACCGCGACGCCGACGTACGCCGGTTCCTGCAACAGGGTCGGGCTGGCGTCGGGCCACTCGCGGATGTCGTCGCCGAGGGCGGCCACGGCCGCGTCAGCGGTCTTCTGGGCGAAGGACAGGCCGACGGGGCACACGTCGCGGATGAAGGTGGGGATGGCGTCGCCCGTGCTCTTCTGGGTGGCGAGGATGACGAGGATGCCGACGCTGCGGCCCTTCTTGACCAGGTCTTCCACGAGCCGGGCGTTCTCCGCCGTCAGGGCTGCGAGTCGCTTGGTTTCACGGTCGGAGCCCTTGTAGTCGCGGAAGTAGGTGTGCGCTTCATCGATGATCAGCACCACCCACGGCCACTGTGCGGACGGCCCGATGTGCCACATGTCCTTCTTGCCCAGGACCGACTTGATCGCCGAGTGCCGGGCCCTGCGCAGCTGTACGAGGCGCTTGAACAGCGCGTTAGCCTGGTCCAGATCGTCGCCGACGAACGCGAACAACCGGTCGATCAGGTCGGCGTAGTCCCCCTCGTGTGCTTCCGACACCTTGCCGTCCGCGACCGCGATCTGAACGGCGGGTGAGGGCGCGCAATCACAGATGAACCGGTTGACCAGCGAGGTCTTGCCGAAGCCGGGCAGGCCGGCCACGGTCACGCCGGGCACCTCCGCCAGGTCGACACTCACCGCCTGGGCGTACTCGTCCACGCCCAGGTTCCACACGGCGAGCTTCTCCGGGACCTTGCCGGTAGGGGTGTGCGAGGTCTTGGTGATGAGCGGGTCTACGCGCACGCCGCGGATGAGGACCTGACCGGGCTTGTCCTGGGCGACGGACACCCGCGTGCACCGCCAGGCGTCCGCGATATAGGGCGCGGCCTTCTGGAACTCCTCCAGGCCCACCTTCGGCAGGCAGTTGGCCCGCACGACCACGCCGAACGGGTCCGGCGTTACCTTCAGAGTCGGCGTCAGGACCCGGGGCTTGGGCGGCTTGCCGTCCGTGTTCGACAGCGACGCCATGGCAGTGGGCGTCTTGTCCGTCACGGACAGCCCCACCATCGCGGCGAACCGCTTCCAGGTGCGGCGCACTCGTACGGCCTGCCGGATGCTGGCCCGCATCATGGAGTCGGCCAGCAGGTAGCGGACCACCCACACCACGCCCCATATGACGAACACGGCGAGGCCGATCAGCGCGACGAAAGGGGCGAGGCCGAACACCTCCTGCACGGACATCTACTGCTCCTTGGGGTTGTAGAGGAAGGCCGCGAGGGCCGATTCGAGGGCCGCCCAGTCCTCCAGGGCGGCGAAGCGGGGGTAGCCGTAGCCGACGAGCACGGCCGCCACCGAGTTGACGAGGGATTCGGTGAACCGGGGGTCCGGTCCGGCGTGAGCCAGCGGGTAGCTGCGCTCAGCGCCGAACCGGAAAGCGGTGCCGCTCACGCGGCTTCAGCGGCCGGGGCAGAGCCGCCGACCAGGTCCAGGCGGTCGGCGCGGTAGGCGATGCCGTCCGAGAGCTGGCCGTTGAAGATCCGCGCCCACGGGGTGGCGAACAGCTCCACCGGCATCACCGGCAGACCCGGCTTGAGGCCGTTGGGAAGACCGGTCTCCGGAACGGTGATCTTCAGCGCCTCGGCGCGGTCCTCCTCCATGAAGAAGAGGGTGATCGTCATCAGCTTCGCGCCGGTCTCTCGATCCACGGCGAACTGGGTCTTCTCGGCGTCCGCGTACTTCGGCACCGGCAGGGTGCCGACCATGAACGACGCGGTGGGGAGCAGGCCAACACGGATACGGGCCATGGGTGTTACGTCCTTTCGGTAGGTGCTCCGCCGGGTGGCGGGGCGTGATCAATAGAACCTAGCCCAGCTAGCAATGTCAAGCGAACGACGAGTGCTAGGTGGGCGGATATATGGGTGTGCCTTTGTCAGAGGGGTGTGCTAGGGCAGCTAGATCTCGCTACCCTGAGGGACATGACGCCTGCTAGCTCTGCTAAGCCCGACCGCCGGCCGCCCTACCAGCACGCAGCCGACGAGCTTCGGCGTGAGATCAAGGCAGGCCGCTACAAGCCGGGCGAACAGCTTCCCTCCTACCGCGAGCTGCAAGAGCGCTTCGGGGTGGCCAACATGACCGCCCGCTCCGCACTCGGGGTGCTCCGGGACGAAGGGCTGATCTACACCATCCAGGGCCGGGGCAGCTTCGTCGCGGACTTCGAAGGCACGGGTATCGGCTACACCGCACCCGCCTGGTACCTCGGGAACTCGACCGAGGCCCCTGCCGACGAGGCCGCCGCCGGCACCTCCCACGGATGGTGGCAGCCGCCTGGTAGCGAGAAGATTCCCTTCGGTGACTCCGATGAGGGAAAGGCTGGCAGCCCTAAGACTGCCGAACCCTCCCTTACCGAAATGCTCACCGCGTTGCGTGACGAGATCCGAGCGCTCAGCGCCGAGCATCAGGAATTGCGCCGCGAGGTCGAGGAGTTGAAGAAGGCTCAGCAGCAGGAACCGCGCTCTTGAGTTGCACGACCTCCTGACGCATTTCCCTCACTTCACGGCCGAGCCTCGCCACCGTGGCCCTCATTTCGCGGACCAATGCAGCCACCTCTGCCGCCTCCCGGCTGTGAATGCTGACCATCCCCTCTCGTGAGTCGCGTATCTGCTCGGTCATGTCTCCCCGTTCGCTGCCGTGCCGTTCTTGCGTACTGCGTTCAGCCAACCGTCGAGGGCTTGCCCGAAGGCTTGCCCAGGGGCCATCCATCGACGGATCAGGGCTTGCCCGTACCGCCCGGCAAGCCGTCATCGCGGCTGTTGAGATAGGTCTACCTGCCAGACCGGACACGTACGAGGGGTGCAGCGCTGCGCTCCCGCAGGGCGGGCAGAAACCGTCCCTCGGATTCCCGCGCATCCCGCAAGGCGGGAATCCGAGCCTCCCTGCGCTCACGTCACTCGTCCTTCCGGTCGTCGGCCAGGAGCATCAATAGTCCGGAGAATCACCGGTTTGGCTAACCGGCGATGTGCTGCTATGTTTCGCCGCTCGCTCCATCGCGGATCGCCTATAGGGGTGTAGAAATCCGCATCGGTGTGACCCCCAATTCTGTGATCCACGCCACTCCTTAGCCTCTGGCTCCGGGCCCACTGGGAACCCCGTATTCGTCTGCTACAGGTGCCGAGAACCCGTATTGGTGTGACACCTCCTTCTGTGATCTAGGTCACTCGCCCTGAAGTGGCTTGCTCACTGCTTGGCCATCGCGAGAACTATGCGGCCCCCAGCCTGTGGATAAATTCCGCAGACCGTCAGAAAAAATAGGCAGCAATGCGGCAATACGAGGTCATAGCGCCAGTGAAGTCGTGGAACGGATGGGAAGGCGGGGGCGGCGCATGGCCCTGCGACCGGCCACGGGCCCAGAGCGCCGGAGCTGTGCAGAGTTTCTTTACTGGATCCAGAGCGCCGGAGCTGTGCAGAGTTTCTTTACTGGATCAAGGCGGCCCGCCTACGGCGGGCCGCGCGCGCGGGCGGCCACGGGCCGCCGCCGCTCCTGTCTACCGCCCCGCTCCGGCGGCCCCCACCCGCTCAGCGCGCAGCACCGCCAAGGCGGACAGCCAGACCAGGAAGCAACCCGACCAGTCCACGCTTCGCAGCCGCTGGAATCCAAAGCCGCAGGCAGGCCCATGTGCCACGTGCCTGCGTCGACAACGCCCAGGGCGGGACGGGGGCGAGGGCCGTGACGAGTGGAAGAGGCGTGGCTGAGGCCGGCGGGGGGTTGCTGGAAACACACGTGACGGGTGCTCGTTCGGCGCACCCACCGTCGTGGCTGACTTTCGGTGGCGCAGGTCAGAACGTGGATTCGGTCGACCAGACCGCAACAGTGACCCTCTCTAACTCGGCAACAGCGAAAGGGGGTTGCAGCCGCACCCGCATTCGAGCACGCCGACCGCCCCGGTACCATCGGCACCGGGGTCCTGACCAGGGATTCCAGGACCGGACCACCCCGGATCGCTGTCCAGGCTGAGGGGTGGTCCGGTCTCTTGTTGGCGCCCGCCGCTCGTAGCACGGGCGACGAGCGGCGGGCGCCGAGGAAGCCGCGCTGTCCCCTTCGGGGGAGCGGGGGCCACGCGGCGGGCTACTGCGGCAGCAACTCGATTTCGATGGCGAGCGCGCCGAGCGCTTCCTTCTCCGCTGGGTAGATCTCGCGGATGTTGGCGAGCTGCTGCTCACGGGTGGAGGCCGGGTTGACGTTCGCTGGACCCTCCCCGTCGAGCAGTTCCTCGAACGTCTTGTACTCCGTGACCCGCTTCACCAGGACGTCACACGTCTCGGCCGTGCCCTTGATGCGGAAGCGGATGACGTCTCCGGCCGCCAGGTCTTCAAGGTGGGGGTACTTCACCCGCACCTCGATCGTCTTTTGGCCAGCGGCGACCAGGTCGAAGTACCGGCGGTAGAGGTTCAGTTCGCGGACGCGCGCGGCGGCAGTCTCCGTCATGGGGCGGGAACGCTCCTAGCTGTTGCAGCGGTCATGAGTCGGCCGAGCTCACCGGCCGAGTACGAGCGGAAGAAGTGGCGTGGATCGGCGAGTAATACGTCCGTCAGACCGAGCAAGCGGTCAACGTACTCAGCCAACGAGCCCGGCCACTCTCGGGTGTCGAGCATCCACGGGGCGGCACCGTCGGGCAAGGCTGCGCGTCCCTCTCGGATGAGGGACTTGGACAGCTTCGCGCCCGTGTCCGTGACCACCTGGGGGCAGAAGAGACGGGCGGGCAACTGCCCGCGGGTGAGGCCGACCGCCTGTAGGGCACCGTCGACGAGGATGCAGCCGGGCATCCAGTCGCTGCCCTTGACCATGACGTATAGCGTGCCGACCGCTCCGGTGATGGCCAGCTCCTTGACCAGGTTCCTGTACAGCGTGGCCAGGTCCAGGTAGCCGCCGTTGGCTGGTTCGATGACGACCTCGTATTCGCCATGGTGCAGGCACACGGCCGAGACGGTTGCCCGCTCGAAGCCGTCGTCACGGACGCGGGTTCGCTCCGCGTACTTCTCGGCCCACCCGCAACCGGGTCGCGGGCAGGGGACACGGACGTGCGGGACGCCGGACGACGGGGACAGGTACCAGCGGGCGGCATCCATGCGGGGCAGCACGCGCAGCCAGGTACGGCGGAAGTGGTCGCCCGCCTGCTGCTGGCTGTAGGTCTCGACCGAGTACGACACATGTAGGCGCTCGGACAGGGCCGTGAACATCGGGCGGTACAGCTTGTCGACCTGTTCCGCGATGCCGGCCGCGCCCAGGGCGTGCGCGTAAGCCCGCTGGTAGCGGTGACCGGTCTCCTTGTCGGTGACGATGGCGTACGGCGCGTTGTCGAGGGCACCGAACTGGACTTCGGCCGGTACGCCGAACTTGTCGCGGATGCGCGCCGCAGTGGCAAACGTGAGCGACTGGACGAGGGACGTTCCGATGTGCGGCGCTCCGTTGATCTGCGTTCCCACCACGAACACGATCCGCTTCGGGGCCGCGTGGACGATGTGCGGCCTGAGCAGGTCATCAGCGTGCGTCAGCGCGTTGGCGAGCACGGTGTTCGGCGATACGGGATAGGTGGTCACCGCGTCTTCCCCTCGGTAGATGGGCAGGACTGCGCCGCAGAGCGGCGGGTGTGCGTTCAGCGGTAGAGCTCCGGTGGGTGGTGAGCCCGCCCCCGCGCCGGGGGGGAACCGGGAAAGACGCGGGGGCGGGGGTCATCGGGGCGTGCGCCGTCCCCGTGGCCGCCGGTGGCGACCCGTCCCCGCCGGGGAGTGGGGTGGGCACCGGGCGGGGACGGGGGCTTGCGGGGGTGCCGGGCGGCGTGTGGGCAGCGGATACACCCGGAGGGAGTACCGGGCGTCGTAGTCCGTCACCTCGAACACGAACGCGCGGCCTGCGGCGAGAGCGCGTATTGCGTGCTCGTACGCCTGGTCACTGGCGGCCCAGCCCCGCAGTTCCGCATCAGGGCGAGGAACGTCCGGCCGGGCGGTGATGAGCGGCGCATCCCGGAAGAACACGGCCCCGGGATCCGGGGACAGCAGTCGGGCGAGGTGAAGTGCCTGGGCGCGTAGCCAGCGCGTGGCGAGACGCGGAGACCGGCCGCGGTAGGTGGCGAGCAGAACCTCGCGAGTGCCACTGAGGTCGTGGGCGGTCGCCTCACAGCGGAAGGCGATGGGCGACCGCATCAGGGGACGTGCAGAGGCCGGCGGAGCGAGCATCAGCACGGCCGGGCTCACCGCTCATGCTCCCGAGCCGATTCCCTCGCCTCGATGAGCTGACCGAGCTGGATGTAGTACAGCTCGACTTGCGCCGGGGTGAGCACGAGCATCGTCTCGCAGGCGCCACCGTCCTCGTAGTGCACGGTGACCGGCAGCGCGGCCTGCTGGGCGCGATGGTCGTAGGCGGCGTCCCGTTTCAGGGGGGTGGCATGCGTGACCGGGACGGGCACGGGGCGCAGGGTCTTTCCGTCGGACCTGGCCCGCCAGTCCTCACCACCACCAGGCGGGCGCAGTTGGTACGACGCAGAGCTGTCGCTCGGCAGGGCGACGCACACACCGATCTTCCCGCCCTTGGCGAGGTCGAGAGCGAGGTCGCCGAGGCGAGGATGAAACGGGGCGCCAGGGATTAACTCGGCGCCCCGCGCCGGGAGTTGCTTCGAGGTCTGTTCGGCCATGCCTCGAAGCTATGAAGATCTCCAGGGCCCAATATGAACCGCAGGAATACGACCCTCATCCGTCGAGGTGGAAGCGGTCTGACATGCGGCGCAGCTTCTCGCGGGTGCTCGCGCGCTCGGCGTACACGATGCTGCGCAGGGTTGACCGGGCGATGGGGTGGTTGCGGACGAGCTGGGGGGCGATGCGCTCGGCCTTCTCCAGTTCCTTCAGCGCCTTGTCGCGGTTCCCATCCCACAGCCAAGCGCGGGCAAGGTCCATGTGGTGGTGCCCTTGGCGGGAGTTGGGGAGCGCTTCGACCAGTTCCTTACTCGTGCGCCGGTTTATCGACAGGGCCTCACGTTGTTCATGCATCTCCAGAGCGACGCTGATCGCGTGGATCTGCACGTTGCCCGGCGAGAAGGTCAGGCTGTGGCGGTCGTAGACCGGAGGCCCGGCGGCCTCTGCCATCCGCTTGCCTGCACTCCGCGCGTGCTTGATCCGGTCCTTCGCTTCGGCCTTGCGACCTCCCCGCGCAGCCGAGACTGCCGCCCGCAGTTGCAGTGACCCCCACGCGCGCACTGCCAGCGGCTCACCTCGGTCATATTCCTGTTGCACGCTGCGAATCGCCTTGTCTGACAGGGCAATTGCGTCGTCCCAGTCCGCAGTGGCCCACATGTCCCAGACCCGCATCCAGTCGGCGACAGCAGGCATGACAGGGTCGCCGGACTGCCGGGCGGACCAGGTGGCCCGCTCACACGCCATGGCGATCAGCTCAGGGTGTCCAAGGGCGTGCGCGGCCGTGTGGGCGAACTTGCAGCACACGGCGTAGATGGCGAACGCCTCTTCCCGTTCGTGTCCCGTGGAGACTTCGGCGAGGGCGCGTGCCTCCCGGAACAGGTCGGGGAGGACTTCCATGATCGCCACGTTGGCAGCGGCGTCACGCAGGCGGTGAAGGCGGGTGGTTTCCTGCCAGAGCTGACTGGCGGGTCGGGGCGTGCCGTCGAAGACGGGGGCGAGGTCGTAGCGGCGCAGCTCACGCATGATCGCTGCGGCAGAGACCTGCCACTGATTCTCGGCCGGAGAGCTGTTGTACGGGCGTCCGATCAGGTCGTTCGGGTGTACGTGCAGCTCCGAGGCGAGCAGGTTAAGCAGGCCGACGCGGTCCAGCTCGATGTGCCCGCGTTCCATTTTGGAGACCCACCCCTGAGTCTTGCCCAGGGCGGCAGCGAGGTCAGCTTGCGTCATGCCGAGGCGGAGCCGTGCGCGGCGTGCGCGACGGCCGATCTCTTCGGCTTCTTCCAGCATCAGCGCGCCCCCCTATCGGTGAGGCGCCGGCGGTCCAGAGGGCGGCGAGGCATCGTGCTCCATCCGTCGGGGCTTCTACCCTTGACGGTACCCAGGCCGCGTGCCGCGTGTGGAGTTCTCCAGGTCACGAAGTGCCCGGCAACGGTGCCAGTGGACCCCGTGTGGACCACGGAGCCCGCGCGGCGCACGAGCCCGGTACTCTGTAGCCGTTCCGCCGCTGGTAGGCGGGACGGAGGTGGGTTGCCCGAGCGGCCTAAGGGAACGGTCTTGAAAACCGTCGTGGCGCGAGCCACCGTGGGTTCAAATCCCACACCCACCGCCCGTCGAAACGGCCTCTGACCAGGGAGAATCGGTCAGGGGCTGTTCCGCTTCACGCGCTGGTGATCGGCGCCCGCTCTCACTGCCGCTGCTGCGTCAACCGTGCCGCGGACGCGATCGTCGCGCGTGCCTCGCGTTCGCTGAGGCCCGTCCCCCGGGCCGCCTCGATCAGGGCCGGGACCAGGTCGGGGCCCAGGCCGTTCTCGTAGGCGCGGCAGGCTGCCCAGAAGAGGCGGGTGTTGCGCTGGCCCTCGTGTGCTGCGAGGACGAACTGGACCAGGCCCTGGCCGTGTCCGGCGGTCGATGGGCCCGCTGTGCGGTGAGGCGGGCGGGGCGGTGGGAGCAGGAGGCGCAGGAGGGCCGGCGGGCACGGGGCCGGCGCCAGGTGGGCGGTGCCCGGTGCGGTGCCGTACACACCGTGGTCGGTGCGTGAGCCGGGGCCGACGAGGTAGCCGCCGGCGCCCCGGACGTCGATGCCGGGGGCGAGGCGGCCGGCCGAGTTGGGGACGGCCACGTCGGGCGGTCCGGTCAGCCACAGGTGGCGGCCGCCGCTGGGTGTCAGGACGACCACCGTCGCGGGGATCGTGAACAGGTGGCGCAGGGCCAGTTCGCGCAGGGCGGCGGAGGAGTCGGTGCCCGACTTGGTGTCCAGGTCGATGCCGATCAGGTGGTGCGGGGGCAGGCCGCAGGCGATGCCGTAGCCGGTGGCCCAGGGGGCGGCGGCGAAGAGTTCGCGGATGCGGCGCGGGTCGGTCGAGGCGTCGTACACACCGTGCCCGAAGCGGCCGCATTCGCCGTGGCACACGGGAGCGGTGGGGTCGTCCCGGTGCGGGGAGCGCAGGGCCGGGAGTTTGGTCCGGGTCAGGGGGATGACGGCCAGTCCGCGTTCGGCGGCTGACAGGGCGTGTGCGAGGGCCAGCGTCGTGGCCTGCCGGTCGGTGGTGGCCATGGCTTCATTTTCGTACGTACGTTCGAAGAAGGGAAGAGGGGGTGGGTGCGGCGCGCCGCTCGCCGGGGGGTTGGCCGGAAACGTGGCGGAACCTTTTACCTGTTGCGGTGCTTGGGTCGGATCCGTCTGTCCCGTCCTGGCCTGTGGGGCCAACGTGGCGAAAGGGGTTTATCGACTTGTCATCACGCTTGAGGGCGAATCACGGCTTCCGGGATGGTTCGCCGGGGATTCGGTGGGCAACTCTGGTCTCGCGACGTCGTGCTCACAGCACCGGGGTGGTCGGCCAACTGCCCTGGTGAAAGCCGTACTTCAGCGCTCTCGGCCGCCCGGCCGGTGCGTATTTGGTTCTGGAGGAACACACATGGCAAACATCCGTACCGCCCGCGTTGTGGCCGCACTGTCCGCCCTTCCGCTCGCAGCCGCCCTCTTCACCGGTGTCGCGACGGCGGACAACGGCTCGTTCGCGGACAACGGATCGAGCGCCTCGACCGCCGTCGCGGGCGTCGTCGGCAGCGGTGTCGGCGACGACAACAACGGCAACTCGTCCACCACCCAGCAGCAGGCCGTCGGCTCCGGCGCCTCGAACCAGTCCAACACCGCGCAGGTCGACGGTTCCGCGTTCACGTCCATCAATCAGGGCAACGACAACACGGCCGTCAACTTCACCCCCCTCTGGTGGTGACCCGAGGGGGCCGGCGCCGGCCCCCTCGACTTCTGTGTGGGGTGTGCTCTGTGGGGTGAGCAAGGTCCGTCCGCGCGGCGGTGCTTCGGCACCGCCGCGCAGGCGTGTGCGCCGACCTTGACACCGGGCCTTATCTGACGGACAGTCAGAAACCCGTCGTGGGAAGCACCGAGAAGCGCCGGCAAGGACCGGACGTACGGGAGGGGTACGACCGTGGAGGACGACGCCGCCGGCCTGTCCGCGCGCCTCAAGGCCTACGAAGGCATGCCCGCCACCGTTGCCGGGAGGGGCAAGGACCCCGTCAACCTGCCCATGATCCGCCACTGGTGCGAGGCCCTCGGCGACACCAACCCGGCGTACACCGGCCCCGACGCCATCGCCCCGCCCACCATGCTGCAGGCCTGGACGATGGGCGGCCTCGCCGGGCATACGGCGCGGACGACGGCGTACGACGAACTCCTCGGCCTGCTGGACGCGGCGGGCTGCACCGCGGTGGTCGCCACCGACTGCGAGCAGGAGTATCTGCGGCCGCTGCGACCCGGCGACGAGCTCACCTTCGACACGGTCATCGAGTCGGTCTCCGACCGGAAGACGACAAAACTGGGCGCCGGATACTTCGTCACGACCCGCACGGACATCCGCACGGCCGGCGTACTCACCGGCACGCACCGCTTCCGCATCCTCAAGTACGCGCCCGCACGGCAGAAGCAACCCCCGTCGCGGGACCGCCGCCCCCGCCCCGTCGTCAACCGCGACAACGCCGGCTTCTGGGCGGGCGTCGAGCGGCACGAGCTGCTGATCCAGCGCTGCACGGACTGCCGGACCCTGCGTTTCCCCTGGCTGCCCGGCTGCAACACCTGCGGCTGCCTCGACTGGGACACCGTCCGCGCGGGCGGAGAGGGCACGGTCCACTCGTACGTCGTCATGCACCATCCCCCCTTCCCGGCGTTCGACCCGCCGTACGCGGTGGGGCTGATCGAGCTCGCGGAGGGCGTGCGGATCGTCAGCAACGTGATCGGGGTGCCGTACGACAAGGTGCGGATCGGGATGCCGGTGCGGCTCGAATTCCGGCGGTACGACGAGGAGTTGGTGCTTCCCGTGTTCCGAGGAGTGACGGGGTGAGCGTGCGCGTGGGCGACGAACTGCCGCCGCTGGAGATCGAGATCACCCGGACGCTGATCGTGGCAGGGGCGATCGCCTCGCGCGACTACCAGGACGTGCACCATGACTCGGAGTCGGCCCGGGAGAAGGGCTCCCCCGACATCTTCATGAACATCCTGACGACGAACGGCCTGGTCGGCCGCTACATCACCGACCACTTCGGCCCCACGGCAGCCCTCCGCAAGATGGCCATCCGGCTCGGCGCGCCCAACCACCCCGGCGACACGATGGTGCTGACCGGCCGGGTCGAGGCGGTCGACGCGGGCACGGCCGTGGTGCGGGTGACCGGCGACAACGGCATCGGCAGACATGTGACCGGCACGGTCACGGTCACGCTTCCCGCTCGGGGCCCCGCATGAGCGGGCGCGCCGCGATCGCCGGTATCGGCGCCACCGAGTTCTCCAAGGACTCCGGGCGCAGCGAGCTGCGACTGGCCGTGGAGGCGGTGCGGGCGGCCCTCGACGACGCCGGGCTGACACCGGCCGACGTGGACGGCATGGTCACGTTCACCATGGACACCAGTCCGGAGATCACGATCGCCCAGGCCTGCGGCATGGGCGAGCTGTCCTTCTTCTCCCGCGTCCACTACGGGGGCGGCGCGGCGTGCGCGACCGTGCAGCAGGCGGCGCTGGCGGTGGCAGCGGGGGTGGCGGAAGTCGTCGTCTGCTACCGGGCGTTCAATGAACGCTCGGGGCGGCGCTTCGGTTCCGGCGTACGGCACCGGGAGCCGTCGGCGGAGGGCGTGGCGCTCGGCTGGGTGATGCCGTTCGGGCTGCTCACCCCGGCCTCCTGGGTGGCGATGGCGGCCCAGCGCTATCTGCACACGTACGGGCTCACGGCCGAGGAGGCGTTCGGGCCGGTGGCGGTCACCGCCCGCCGCCATGCCGCCACCAACCCGGCGGCGTACTTCCACGGCCGCCCGATCACCCTCGCCGACCACGCGGCCTCCCGCTGGATCGCGGAGCCGCTGCGGCTGCTGGACTGCTGCCAGGAGACGGACGGCGGCCAGGCCCTCGTCGTCACGTCCGTGGAGCGGGCCCGCGACCTGCCGCACCCCCCGGCCGTGATCGCGGCGGCCGCCCAGGGCGCGGGCCGGGCGCAGGAGCAGATGACGAGCTTCTACGGGGGCGACCTGACCGGCCTGCCGGAGGCTGCGGTGGTGGCCCGGCAACTGTGGCGGACCTCCGGCCTGGGCCCGGCCGACATCGACGTGGGCATCCTCTACGACCACTTCACGCCGTTCGTGCTGATGCAGCTGGAGGAGTACGGGTTCTGCGCCCCCGGGGAGGCGGCCGGCTTCGTCGCCGCGGACCGGCTGCCCCTGAACACGCACGGCGGCCAGCTGGGAGAGGCGTACCTGCACGGTATGAACGGCATCGCGGAGGCGGTACGGCAGCTGCGCGGCACGTCCGTGAACCAGGTGCCGGGGGCGGCACGGGCGCTGGTGACGGCGGGGACGGGAGTGCCGACCTCCGGGCTGGTCCTTACGGCCGACGGGTGAGCCCCCAGGGGTAAACCCGCAGTACGTCTCCTCCCCTCGTCCACCTCCAGGAGGTGCAGCCGGCACCACCCCTACAACCTGAGGGGGACTCGTCTTCGGCACCTGCGGCCGATCCGCCCGAGGCGGTCGCGAACCTAGCGTTGAGCCATGACCACACCCGTCTGCACCAGCGCTTCGACCGCCGCTGCTTCAGCGAGGCAGAGCCATCCGTGCGCGACGTACCCGTCGTTCTCGTCGTACGTACGGGCCCGGCAGCCGGTGCTGCTGCGTACCGCCCGGTCGCTCACCGCGAACCCGAGCGACGCGGAGGACCTGCTGCAGACCGCGCTCACCAAGACGTACGTCGCCTGGGAGCGTATCGAGGACCATCGCGCCCTGGACGGCTACGTCCGCCGCGCGCTGCTGAACACCCGCACCTCGCAGTGGCGCAAGCGCAAGGTGGACGAGTTCGCCTGCGACGAGCTGCCCGAACCGGAGCCGGTGCCCGGCGGCGACGACCCCGCCGAGCAGCAGGCGCTGCACGACGCGATGTGGCGGGCGATCATGCGGCTGCCCGCGCGGCAGCGGGCGATGGTCGTCCTCAGGTACTACGAGGATCTGAGCGAGGCCCAGACGGCCGAGGTGCTCGGCGTGTCCGTGGGGACCGTGAAGTCGGCGGTGTCGCGGGCGCTCGGCAAGCTGCGCGAGGACCCTGAGCTGGGGCTTGTTCGATAGCGCAGCGTCGTGTCCGGTAGCAGCGCGCTGTTGTGTGCGGCAACGTGACGTGATCGATCACCGGGATCTAGTGACATACCGCGCGGTATGTGCGCAGAATCAGCGCAACCCTTACCGCCGCGTAGGCAATGTCGCCCCGGGAGGAACCGTGCTGAGCACCATGCAGGACGTACCGCTGCTGATCTCAAGGATCCTGACCCACGGATCCACGATCCACGGATCGTCGCAGGTGATCACCTGGACCGGCGAGGGTGAACCACACCGCCGCTCCTTCGCCGAGACCGGCACCCGCGCGGCCCAGCTGGCGCACGCCCTGCGCGACGACCTCGGCGTCGCCGCCGACGACCGCGTCGCCACCCTGATGTGGAACAACGCCGAGCACGTCGAGGCCTACTTCGCGATCCCCTCCATGGGTGCGATCCTGCACACCCTCAACCTCCGTCTGCCCCCCGAGCAGCTGGCCTGGATCGTCAACCACGCCGCCGACCGGGTCGTGATCGCCAACGGTTCCCTGCTGCCGCTGTTCGCCCCGCTGCTGCCGCATCTGAAGACCGTCAAGCACGTCGTCGTCACCGGCCCCGGTGACCGCTCGCTGCTCGCCGACGCGGCCGTCCAGGTGCACGAGTACGAGGACCTGATCGCCGGCAAGCCGACCGCGTACGACTGGCCGGAGCTGGACGAGCGCCAGGCCGCCGCCATGTGCTACACCTCCGGCACGACGGGCGACCCCAAGGGCGTGGTCTACAGCCACCGTTCGGTCTACCTGCACTCCATGCAGGTCAACATGACCCAGTCGATGGGCCTGACCGACCAGGACACCTCTCTGGTGGTGGTCCCCCAGTTCCACGTCAACGCCTGGGGCCTGCCCCACGCGACCTTCATGACCGGCGTCAACCTGCTGATGCCGGACCGCTTCCTGCAGCCCGCGCCTCTCGCCGAGATGATCGAGCGTGAGAAGCCGACGCACGCCGCCGCCGTCCCCACCATCTGGCAGGGCCTGCTCGCCGAGCTGACCGCCCGTCCCCGCGACGTCTCCTCCCTCACCCAGGTCACCATCGGCGGCTCCGCCTGTCCGCCCTCGCTGATGGAGGCGTTCGACAAGCTGGGCATGCGGGTCTGCCACGCCTGGGGCATGACGGAGACCTCGCCGCTCGGCACGGTCGCCCGCCCGCCGGCCCACGCGGTCGGCACGGAGGAGGAGTTCGCGTACCGGCTCACCCAGGGCCGCTTCCCGACCAGCGTCGAGGCCCGCCTCACCGGCCCCGGCGGCGAACGCCTCCCCTGGGACGGCGAGTCCGCCGGCGAGCTGGAGGTCCGCGGCCCGTGGATCGCCAGCGCCTACTACAACGGCCCTGACGCCGAACCCCTGCGCCCCGCCGACAAGTTCAGCGAGGACGGCTGGCTGAAGACGGGAGACGTCGGCACGATCTCCCCCGACGGCTTCCTCACCCTCACCGACCGCGCCAAGGACGTCATCAAGTCCGGCGGCGAGTGGATCTCGTCGGTGGAGCTGGAGAACGCCCTGATGTCCCACCCGGACGTGGCGGAAGCCGCCGTGGTCGCCGTCCCCGACGAGAAGTGGGGCGAACGCCCGCTGGCCACCGTCGTGTTGCGGGAGGGCGCCACCGCCGACTTCGAGACACTGCGCGCCTTCCTCGCCGACGAGGGCGGGATCGCCAAGTGGCAGCTTCCGGAACGCTGGACGATCGTTCCGGCGGTGCCGAAGACGAGCGTCGGAAAGTTCGACAAGAAGGTGCTGCGCAGGCAGTACGCGGAGGGGGAGCTGGACGTCACGCAGCTCTGACGGACGAGCCCACGGCGGTACGGCGGTGCAGATCGGCCACCGTACCGCCGCAGCCGTCACCGCCGTACCGCCGTCGTCGTCCACCCCAGCACCAGCCACACCGCCGCCACAGCACACACGCCGCCCCAGCCCCAGTGGCTGAAGGCGGAGCCGGCGAGGGCGGACGCGACGGCGCCGCCCGCGAAGCCGGCGACCACGTAGGCGGTGTTGGCGGTGGCCGGGGTGGAGGTGGTGGTCAGGGCCAGGGTCTGGTTGGCGACGTGCGAGGCGACCAGCGCGGCGTGGATGACGACCGCCGCCACGAACAGGGCCCACATCACCTGCCCGCCCAGCCAGAACAGCGGCACAGCGACGGCGGCGAGCAGATACGCGGACCGTACGACCCTGGCGGCGCCGAAACGGTCCACCAGACCGCCCGCCAGCGGAGCCACCACGCTGGCCGCGAGCCCGAAGAGGCCGAAGAGCCCGGCGGTGGCGGTGGACAGGCCGTACTCCGGCCCCGTCAGCAGCAGCGCGAGCGAGGTCCACAGAGCGCTCCACGCCCCGAACATCCCCGCCTGCCGCACGCACGCCCGCCACAGGTCGGGAGAGCGGCGGACCAGGCCGGGCAGCGCGGGGATGCCGGAGAACAGACCGCCGGTGCGCGGTCGGCGCTCCGACGGCAGCACCAGGGCCGTGGCCAGGCCGAGGGCGAGAGTGAGCACGCCCGCGCCCAGGAACACCGCCCGCCAGCCGAATGCCTGACCGGCCAGTCCGCCGACCACGCGGGCCGCGACGATGCCGGCGAACAGCCCCGCTATTACCGCCGCAACATGACGGGCCCGGCGATCGGCGGGGGCGCGCTCGGCGACCAGCGGGACGAGGAGCTGCGGCACGACGGTCGCCGCGGACGTCACGAACACGGCGGCCGCGAGGGCGGCAGTGCCGGGAGCAGCGGCGGAGGCGGCGAGCGCGGCCGTGGTGACCACGGTCAGGCCGGTGACCAGCCGACGCCGGTTGACGCTGTCGCCGAGCGGGGCGAACAGCAGCAGGCCCACCGCGTAGCCGAACTGCGCGACCGAGGCGATCCACGCCACGGCCGAGGGGGCCGAGCCGAAGTCGCGGGCGATGAGGGAGAGCAGCGGGGCGGCGAGGTAGATGTTGGCGGCCGTGACCGCGCTGCAGACGGCGATGAGGATGAGGAAGAGGGCGGAACCGGGCTTCCGTTCGGGGGGCGGCGTCGCCTGTTGGGCGGTGGTTGTCGTCTGGTCGGCGGTGGTTGCTGAGGGCATGAGCGGAAGGACTCCTTCGAGTCGGACTCGTTCGAGCCCGCTCTAGCAACTAACTGGTTGGTTGACTTTCCGCCCAACAGTCTGCGAGGTGCAGGCATTCCCGTCAACCAAATAGTTGGTTACCTCCGCTACCCTGTGACCATGGCAGTCAGGGACCCCGAGGCCACCAAGGCCCGCATCTTCGAGGCGGCCGTCGCCGAATTCGCCCGCCATGGGATCGCCGGCGCCCGCATCGACCGCATCGCGAGCGAGGCCAGGGCGAACAAGCAGCTGATCTACGCCTACTTCGGCAACAAGGCGGAGCTGTTCGCGCACGTCCTCGAGAAGAAGATGCTCGACCTC
Organism: Streptomyces sp. NPDC127197; assembly: GCF_042672405.1. Lineage (NCBI taxonomy): Bacteria > Bacillati > Actinomycetota > Actinomycetes > Kitasatosporales > Streptomycetaceae > Streptomyces > Streptomyces sp. NPDC127197. The sequence goes on from NZ_JBHXVG010000006.1 coordinate 189,414, forward strand.
GCCATCTCCGTCCCCATCGACCCGGACGACATCGAGGGCTGGATCGACCGCCTGATCGACTACCACGCCGCCCACCCCGAGCTGCTGCGCCTGCTCTTCTGGGAGGGCCTGGAGTACGGCAGTGCCGAACTCCCCGACGAGACGGAGCGCCAGGACCACTACGCCCGCAAGGTCGCCCTGGTCCGGGACGGCCAGGACCGCGGCGTCATCACCGACGCCATCCCGGCCCCCGACCTGCTCTTCCTGCTGACCGCCCTCGCCAACTGGGCCGTCGTCGTCCCCCAGATGAAGCGCATCCTCGTAGGACCTGACGACACCGACCGCGACCGCCTGCGCACATCGATCAAGGAGGCGGCGCGTCGGCTGACGGCACGCTGAACCGCAGCCTCAGTTCGTGCCGATCCGTGCCAGCAGGTCCACGATCCGGCTCTGCACCTCGGAACTGGTGGACCGCTCCGCGAGGAACAGCACCGTCTCGCCCGACGCGAGCCGCGGCAGGTCGGCCTGGTCGACGGCGGCCGTGTAGACGACCAGCGGCGTGCGGTTGAGCTGCCCGTTCGCGCGCAGCCAGTCGACGATCCCGGCCTGGTGCCGGTGCACCTGGAGCAGGTCCATCACGACCAGGTTCGGCCGGAACTGCCCCGCCAGCGTCACCGCGTCCGTGTCGCTCGCCGCCCGCGCCACCTGCATCCCGCGCCGCTCCAGCGTCGCCGTCAGCGCCAGCGCGATCTCCGCGTGCTCCTCGATGAGCAGCACCCGTGGCGGGTGCTGCTCGCTGTCGCGCGGCGCGAGCGCCTTCAGCAGGACGGCGGGATCGGCGCCGTACGCCGCCTCGCGCGTCGCCTGCCCGAGCCCGGCCGTGACCATGACCGGCACCTCGGCGGCCACGGCGGCCTGCCGCAGCGACTGCAGTGCCGTCCGGGTGATCGGCCCGGTCAGCGGGTCGACGAACAGCGCCGCCGGGAACGCGGCGATCTGCGCGTCCACCTCCTCGCGCGAGTGCACGATCACCGGCCGGTAGCCGCGGTCGCTGAGCGCCTGCTGGGTCGACACGTCCGGGGCGGGCCAGACCAGCAGCCGGCGCGGGTTGTCCAGTGGCTCGGGCGGCAGCTCGTCGTCCATCGGCTGCGGCCGCGGGGTGTCGGCGACCTCGACGGCACCGCCCGGACCGTCCAGCGGTTCGGGTCCCTCGGCGGCGTTCTCGTCCGGTGCGCCTATCGCGTACGAGCGTCCGGCACCCTCACTGGCCTGCGCCCCCGCCTGCGCGGCGAGCCGGGACTGCCCCGCGAGGGACGGCTGCGGCTGCTGCTGTACGGGGGACTGCTCGGCCGGCGGATGCGGGCGGGCGGACTGCTCCGGGCGCGCGCCGGCCGGGTCCGGCGGCGTACCGAGCTTGCGGCGTCGTCCGCCGCTGGTGGGCTGCTGCGGGGGAGGCGTGGCGCCGCCCGACGGCTGCTGCACCTGCGCCGCCTGCCGCGTGAACGGCACACCCTGCCCCAACGTCCGCACACTGATCGCCCGGCCCTGCGTGGAGTTCGGATCCGCGGGCGCGGCGGCGGCCTCGGCGGGCAGCGGCTGCGCGACCCGCGCCTGCTGCACCGGAGCCGCCTGCCCTGCCTCAGGGGGGAGGGGGGTGCCGGGGGCGGGAGTCTGCGGCGCGGGCTGGGGCTGGGCTGCGGCCTGAGGCTGAGGGGTCGGCTGCGGAGCGGGGGCGGGGGCCGGGGGGACGGGGTTTCCGGCGGCGTTCGGCGGTACGGCGGCGCCCGCGCCCTGCGGAGGTACCGGGGCGCCCGTGCCGGCGGTGTCGTCGGAGTCGGCCGTGCCGGGCCACTGCTGCGGGGCCGGGGTGCCGTGACCGGGGGTCGCCTCGGCGGGGAGGGGCCGGCCCTGCGCCGTGCCGTTCTGCGCAGGAGTGGCCTGGCCCGGGAGGGGCTGCGCGACGGGCTGGGCGCCCGGCGTGGCAACGGGCTGGACCGGGGCCTGAGCGGGCGCGTGCTGTGCGGGCACGGCTTGGCGCAGGCCGGCGGGTGCGGGCCGGGTCGCTTGAGCACCCTGGGCTGCAGGTGCCGCCTGGGCTGCCTGCGTCACCTGGGCCGCCTGGCCCGGAGTCCCCTGAGCCGGGGTCACCTGGGCCGGAATGGCCTGCGGAGACGCCACGGTCGCCGCCTCCGCCGGCTGGGCAACGGCCCGTCGGCGTCGGCCCGTCGGTGCGCTCGCCGGGTGCGGCTGGGGCGGAGTGTGGTCCTCGGACTGGTCGTGCGGCACAGCGTCGTGCCGGCCGTGGTCATCGGCGTGCCCGGCACCCGGGGCGCCCTGCCCCGGCACCTGCGCGGCCTGCGCCTGCGGCTGACCCGCCGTCTGCATGGCCTGCGCCTGCGGCTGACCCGGCACCTGGGCGACGGCAGCCGGCTGCGGCTCGTCGGACGACCGGTCCGCCTCCGCCGGCGGCAGCGCGAAGACCGTACGCGGCTCCGCTGCCTGCGCGGCGGCACGTTCCTGGGCGGCGGCGAGGGCACGCCGACGCCGCCCGGTCGGCTGCTGGTCCTCGACACCCGAGCCGGCCGGGGCCGGTGATGCCGCTGCCGCGGGCAGCGCCGGCGGCAGGGCGTGCTGTTCCCCCGCCGCGCGCCGGGCCCGCCGTCCGCCACCGGACGCGGGCACGCCCTGCGGCGGAACGGTCCCGCCCAGCCCCGTGCCCACGGCCGCGGCGCCCGCGGCGTGCTCGGCAGCCGTGACGACGGCACCCTCGGCTACACCGCCCGCCCCAGCCTCCGGCGCACCGTCCACCACGCCGGCGTCCTCGGCCGGCCGCCCGCGCCTGCGCCCCGTACCGCCGGCGACCTCGCTCGCCTCGACCGGCGCTTCCAGGGCCTGGGGTGCGGCAGCACGCCTGCGCCGCCGCCCGGTGGGCGCGGCCGCCTCCGTCTCGGGCCCGGCTCCCGGTAGGTCGCTCTCAAGGAAGGCGTCCACGGAGGCCCGCCGGGCCCGCCGCCGCCCGCCCGAGGTCTGCTCGGACGAGTCGGCACCGGTCTCGTCACCGGCGGCCTCGGGCGCGGCCGGCGCGGGAACGGCCCCCGCCCCACCCCCGAGCGGAACCTCCAGGACGTACGCACTGCCGCTCATCCCCGGCACCTCGTGCGTCTGCAGCACACCACCGTGCGCCCGCACGATCCCGCGCACGATCGGCTCGTGCACCGGGTCTCCCCCGGCGTATGGGCCGCGCACCTCGATCCGTACGACCTCACCGCGCTGCGCCGCCGCCACCACGACGGTGTTGTCCATGTAACCGCCCGCCGAGACGGGCGAGTTGCCGGTCGAGTCGACCCCGGCGACATCGGCGACGAGGTGCGCGAGGGCGGTGGCGAGAAGCTTCGGGTCGACCTCGGCCTCGATGGGCGGCGCGTGCACGGCGAACTGCATCCGCCCCGGCCCGATGAGCTCGACCGCCCCGTCGACACCGGCCGCCACGACGCTGTCGAGCATGACCTTCGTACGGGTGATGTCCTCGGTCCCGGCGTCCAGCCGCTGATAGCCGAGGACGTTGTCGATGAGCTGGGTGATCCGCGAGTACCCGGCCGAGAGGTGATGCAGCACCTGGTTGGCCTCGGGCCACAGCTGCCCGGCGTCGTCCGCGGCCAGCGCCGCCAGCTCGCGGCGCAGCTCGTCGAGCGGCCCGCGCAGCGAACCCCCGAGCAGCGTCAGCAACTGTTCATGTCGCCCGGCCAGCGCCTCGTACCGGTCCTTCTCCCGCTCGGCGAGCGCGGCGTACCGGTCCTCGCCGGCCGCCAGCTCCTCCTCGTGCCGCTCGCGCAGCTCCTCGAGCTCGGTGACGTGCTGCTGGCGCAGGGCGGTGAGGTCGGAGGCATGCTCCTCGGAGAGCCGCTCGAGCTCTTCCGCGTGCTGCTTCTCCGCGGCCGCCTTCTCCTCGGCGAGCGTGTCGTACGGCCGCCGGTCGGTGAACGTCATCACGGCACCGACCAGCTGGTCACCGTCGCGAACGGGTGCGGTCGTCAGGTCGACGGCCACCTTGTCGCCGTTCTTGGACCACAGCGCCTGCCCGCGCACCCGGTGCTTGCGCCCGGAACGCAGGGTGTCGGCGAGCGGGGACTCCTCGTACGGGAAGGGCGAGCCGTCGGCCCGCGAGTGCAGGAAGAGCGGGTGCAGTTCCTTGCCGCCGAGTTCGCCGGCGCGGTAGCCCAGTATCTGCGCGGCGGCCGGATTGACGAGCACGATCCGCCCGTCGGTGTCGGTCCCCACGACGCCCTCGGAGGCCGCCCGCAGGATCATCTCGGTCTGCCGCTGCGAGCGGGCGAGCTCCGCCTCCGTGTCGACGGTCCCGGAAAGATCCCGCACGACGAGCATGAGCAGCTCGTCGCTGCTGTAGCCGTAACTGTCGTAGGCCTGCTGGCCGTTTTCCAGATTCGCGCTGGTGACCTCGACGGGGAACTCGCTCCCGTCCGTCCGCCGGGCGATCATCCGGGTCGGCTTGGTACGCCCACGGGGATCGATGTGATCGGGCCGCCGCATCGAACCCGGGATGAGCTTCGAGTCGAACTGCGGCAACAGATCGAGCAGCCCGCGCCCGACGAGCGCGGTGCCCGGCGCCTCGAAGGCCTCGAGCGCGATGGTGTTCGCGTTGACGACGGTTCCGTTGGCGTTGACCAGTACCAACGCGTCGGGCAGCGCGTCGAGTATGGCTGCGAGGCGAGCAGCGCCTCGGGATGGCCTGCTGCTCACGAGACGCTTCCTCCCTGTTACCGCACCTTGCCGACCGCTCGGGCCATCTTGCCAACCTGCCCGCGACGTGTCACGCGAGGGAGTCTAAGGGCTGGGGTTGCGCTCGCGACGCCGGATGAGAGAGAGCTCGCACGACGGGGCGACGTCCAACGGACGACGAACCAGCGCGGATCCCCCGCCCACGCACGCCCACGGCACGCACCCTCCGCGAGACCTTTACAGCACTGTCGTTTCCGCCGGTTCCCACTGCTTCCGCAGACCGCCCCTGCTGCCGGAACCAGCCGCTACGCAGTGCCGCCAGGCCCCGCCTCCGACGGCACCTCCGGCAGCAGCGGCACGAGCCGGTCCCAGCGGGCGATCTCGCACCCGTTGCGGCGGTCGAACGTGGCGTCGACGGGGCGTCCGGCCCACGTCCCGGTGACGTGCGCGGTGGCGGGCCCGCCGTACTGCATGGTGCACACGCTGTCCGACGGCACGGGCGCGAAGGCGCCCACGCCCCACCGCGTCTCCCGGTCGAGGACACGACACGCCCCGCTCACATCCGGATGACCGCCGCCCTCCGGATGACACCGCAGCTCATACGTCCCGTCCGCCCGCCCGCCGGCATCCCGGACGGTGACGGTGAGGCGATCACCGTCCCGGCCGCGGTCAGGGACGGGCGGAGGTGCTGCAGGGGAAGGAGCGGCCGGTGTGCCCAACGGGGCGCCGACGGACGCGGCTGCGGCTGCCGGGGCCGCGGCGAGGGCGGTGAGCGCGGCGAGGGAGGCACCGGCGGCGATTGCGAGCCGCCGGAGCGCCGGGCCGGTAGGGGTGAGGGGGGTGACCTGCAACATGACCTGACTAACGCTGTACGCCCCTGGATGTTGCGCGCCCGCCGTTGCCCGCCGGACGCGCGGCCAAGCCCTTTGCTCTGCGACCCGCCTGCCTAGTACCGTGGGGGGCGATTGGTGACAGCACGCTCGACTGTGTCATCATCTGCACGAACCACTCGCGCTCGCGCGGGCGGTTGTGCTGGAGGCGTCGCCTAGTCCGGTCTATGGCGCCGCACTGCTAATGCGGTTTGGGTCTTAAAGCCCATCGAGGGTTCAAATCCCTCCGCCTCCGCGCGATCATCGAAGCCCCGGTCCACCCCGACCGGGGCTTCGCCGTTTCACCCCCTCAGAGCGCGTTTCCGCAGGTCACAAGGGGTACGGCTAACGGATTTCACATGGCGGCGGCAGTCATGTAATGTTCTTCCTGTCGCCGCGAGCGGGCCGGAAGGGCCGGAAGCGGCGGGAAAACAGAACAAAGACAAGCACTCGTAGCTTAACGGATAGAGCATCTGACTACGGATCAGAAGGTTGCAGGTTCGAATCCTGCCGAGTGCGCACAGGTCAAGGGCCCCGGATCACTCCGGGGCCTTTGGCGTTTCAGGGGTGTACAGCAGCGAAGTACAGCAACCGCGTCAACCGGTACCGCCCATGACGTCGGACAGCTTGCCGATCGCGGCGCGCACCTCCTCCTCGCTCGCTTCGGCGTAGACCTCCATCGTCATGGCGATCTGCGAGTGCCGGAGGATGCGTTGCGCCACCTTCGGGTGCACCTTCAGCGCGACCAGGAGCGAGCTGCACGTATGCCGCGTGTTCCGGAGCGGGATGACCCGGAGCCCGGCGCGACGAGCCCGGAGGGCGAACATGCGGGTCATGTTGCCCGGCTCGATGGGCGTGCCGTACTTCGTCGTGAAGATCAGGTCATGGCTGTCCTGCCAGAGCTCCCCGGCGGCTTTCCGGTCGCCGCTCTGCTGAGCACGGCGCATCCGCAGCGCCTTGAGGCAGAGTGCCGGCAGAGGCAGGAAGTCGTCGGAGTCCTCGGTCTTGGTCTCGCGGTGCAGGATCTGCCGACCGGCCCGCTGGATCTGATGGTCGACGTACAGCTCCCCCTGCTCGAAGTCGACGGATTTCCACGTGAGGCCCAGGACCTCACCACGGCGCAGGCCGAGGCAGAGCACCAGGACCCAGGCGGCGAAGAGATGGTCATCCCGCGCGGCAGCATCGGTGAGGAACTGGCTCGCCTCAGCGACGGACCACGGCTTGATCCGGCGACGCCGAGGCTTGGGCACCTTCACGAGGGAGGCGACGTTCTTGCTGATCTCCTCCTCGGTGACCGCGTGGGTCAGAGCCGCCCGGAGGGCATCGCGTGCGGCTTGGATCACGCGGCGGGACGGGTACGACTCGCAGCACTCCCCGATGGCACAGCACTTCCGGTGAGCAACGTCTCGCTTGGCGTCCTTACCCTGAGCGCAGCACTGGCAGACGGTCGCCAGCTTGGTCAGCCACTCGCGGATGTCACGGACCGTGAGCCGGTCCAGCCGCTTGGGGCCGAGATGCGGAGCGATGTAGAGCCGGACGCAACCTTCGTACGAGACGTACGTGAGGGGCGCCAGGTTCGGCTTCACGACCGAGTCCAGCCAGTACGTGAGGAACGCGGCCACTGTCCGGTGCCGAGTGGCGACCGGCCCCTTTTTCGCTTCTGCGTGGAGGTTGAGCCACTTCTCATGGACCTCCTCACGGGTCTTGCCGTAGGCGTATTTCCGGGCTCGCTTGCCGTCCGGCTTGGTCACCCAGACGTAGGCGGCGTAGCCGTTCTTGTACGGGTAGATCGAGCCTTCGCCGTTACCGCGCTTGCCGCTCACGCCGACCACCCCGCTTCTGTCTCCTGGGCGCGGCGTTCGATGTACTCGTCGACGTATCGGGGCAGGATGCGGCGGTTACGGCCGTCCTTGATGGAGCGGATCTCCCCGGTAAGGATCAGCATCTTGGTCTTGGAGAGGCTGAAGCCGAGCATCTCGGCGACCTCGCGCGTGCTGTACCACTTCCTTTCGATCACTGCCGTGGTCATGCTGCGGCTCCTTCCAGGACGAGCTGGTCGTGCAGGGCTTCACGGGCGGTTTCGCGGTTGAGCTGGAGATCGCGGGCGATGGTGGCGGCGAGGGCGGATTCGCCGGGGGTGTGGCCATGTCCGGCGTACTGCCACTCGGCGAGGACGAGGACGGTGTCCGGCTCGATCTCGTCGAGGCCGAGGGCTTCGCGTTCCTGGACGGCGCGGTAGTCGGCGCGGGCCTGACGGAGGGCGCCGAGGGTGGTCGAGTAGCGGCGGGACTTGGAACTGAAGTGACCCCGGAAGCCGAGCATGTGAGCCCAGGCCCATAGGCGCCGGTCGGGGTAGAGCGGGTCGAGCTGCTTGCATGCCTCGATGAGGCGGCGGGTGTGGTCGGGGACCTGGTGGCGGTCGAGTTCGGCGAGTTCGCCGATGCGGCGGTCGAGGGTGCCGGTGTTCTCGGCCGCTTTGGTGGCGTACTTGGCGACGTAGGAGGCGACGGCCTGTTCGGTGATGTCGGAGCCGTCACCGAAGGCCTTGACCGGCCGCACGTCGAGTTGGGTGCCCCAGCGGAAGGTGCGGGCCGGTTGGTCGTCGGCGGCCGGGACCGAGACCGAGGTGTACGAATGGCCGGCGGCGGCGCGGATGGCGTCGGCGAGCAGATCGACGGTCGCCCAAGCCGGGGGCGGGATGTCGGGTCCGTCTGGGCCGTCGAGGCGGATGACGGCGTGGAAGTGCAGGGCGCCCCGCTTCTGGAACTCGGCGACCTTGCCGTACGAGACGCGTACGTGGTCGGCGAGTTCGCGGCGGGTGAGTCCGGCGCGGGCGGCGATCTCACGGCGTAGGCGGGTGGTGAAGCGCTGCCAGAGGTCGCCTGCGTGGTTGTTGAACAGAACGGCGCCCGCGTAGTCGTACGTTGCCGGGTCGAGGGCCGTGCCGAGGGCGGGATCGTCGGCGGTGTGGCGGGTGCCGCAGCGGCAGGCGCCGTGGTCGGGCCGGTTGTGGACCGGGCCGAACGACGGTGCGGTCAGTGTGGCGAAGACGCGAGGATGGTCGCGCACGGTGGCGGGGATGTCGCGGCGGTCGTCTCCGGCCAGGCCAGCGCGGATGAGGTGGTAGGTGTCGCCTGCGTAGGTCCAGGCGCAGGACGGGCAGCGGGAGGCGCGGCGGTTGCCGCAGGCGACGCGGAGACGGCCGCCCGGCTCGTTCTCGGTGGTGTAGTGGTGCAGGGTCTCGCCGGTGGTCTTGTCCTTGTGGAGGGTCCAGCCGGTCAGGTGGATCGGGTCGGCGCAGCCGCCGGTGCGGCGGATCTGCTCGTGCCAGCGGTGGTAGTCGGGGGCCGAGGCCACCCTCAGCAGGTCGCCGAGGGTGGTCGGGTCGAGGAGGGTGTCAGGCACGGGCGCTCTCCCGGTTGCGGCGGGTGCGGGCGAGGCCGGTGCCGTGGCAGGCCGGGCAGTGCGCGGTGAGGGTGCGCAGGTGGCCGTGCCGGTCGCGGCCCCCGAGGGTGATGGCGGCGGAGGCGAAGCCGTCGCAGTTCGGGCAGATGCGGGGCGGCGGTGTGGGGTGGGCGGTCATGCTGGAGGTTCCTTCCGGTTCCACGGGATCGGACAGGGGCACGGCTCCCGGGCGGCGGATGCTTGGCGGTATCGAGGCCGCCCGGGGGCCGGTCAGCGTTGCTTGGCGTCGGTGTTGACCAGCGAGCGGATCACCAGGGCGCAGATGGCGAGCGAGGCGCCGGTGATGGCGACCGCGAGGAGCAGCGAGACCAGTACGGCGCCGACGATCAGGACCACGGCGGTGCCGCCGCCGACGAGGGCGATCACGGTGCCGGGGGTGAGCTGGACCACCGGCCCGGACTGCGCAGCGGACGCCGGGGCAGGCGGCGGGGTCTGGACACTCGGGACGACGGCGGTCGGCTCGATGACGGCGGGCGGGGTGACGTGGCCGGTTGGGGTGGGCATGGTCGGGATCTTCGGGCGGAGCATCGGTGATCTCCCCTCTGGGATGGGCTACTTGACGAAGGTGTTGATGGCGGGGGCAAGGACGCTGTCGGCGAGGAGGTAGCCGCCGAGCAGCAGGACGGCGATGAGCCAGGCGGGCGGGCGGATGAGCTTGACGCCGAGGTAACCGACGACGAGCAGGGCGAGCCAGAGCGGGACTTCCATGGCGGTGGCCTCCTAGCGGACGCGGCAGCGGTGGGTGCGGGCGGCGAGCTGGGCGGCGGTCTGGCTGGTGTAGTCGGCGGACCAGCCGCAGCGGTCGGCGGTGCATACGGCGGCGTGCTTGGTCTGGCCGTTGCGGTCGCGGTGGGTGCCGATCTGCACGGGGCCGATCTGCATCAGCGAGTGGAAGTGGTCGCGGGCAGACATGGCGGGTGGTTCTCCTCTCTGGTCAGGCGAGTTGGGCGGCGATGGCGTCGGCGAGGTGGGGTGGGACGCCGAGGCGGGTGCGCAGGGTGTTGGTGTCGATCGGGGTTCCGGTGCGGGTTTGGTGGTCGGCGGCGACCTTGCGGGCGTGGTCGACCAGGGCGGCCGGGACCGGTGGAGCCGGGGCGGCGGGGAGAGCCGCGGTTTCCTCAGCAGCCGCGACCGGCGCAGGTTCCGGCTCACGAGCGGGCATGGGTTCGGCGGTCTCGAGGTCGGGTGCAGGGGCCGGGGCTGCGGGTGCCGGCGGAACCGGCACCCGGTCCCCGGCCGGGTTGGGTGAGGCCGAGTGGGCGAGCAGGGTGCCGCCGAGGAAGGCCAGTGCGGGCCATCCGGCGACGAGGATGCGCAGCCAGGCCGGGACGTGGTCCAGGTCGAGGAGTCCGGCGGTGGCGATGTTGGCGCCGAGCGAGGCGACCAGGGCGACCAGGAACCAGAGCCAGGCCATTGCGGATCGATCGGTGCGCAGACGGCGCAACACGGCGACCAGGAGCAGGTCGACGCTGACGGGGTAGGCCCAGGCCTTCCAGCCGGTCTGTCCGGCGGCGGCGGCAAGGTCGTGCAGGTGGGCGAAGGACAGCGCACCGGCGATCACGGCCAGGACGAGTACGACGACGTCCACGCGAATCTTGCGGGGCACGGTCGTCACCTCGCTTCGGGGTTGTGGCCGGTGCCCCAGCAGGTGAGGCAGACGGCGGTCTGCTGGTCGGCAGTGGCGCGGTACTTGCGGGCGCCGACCCGGACGGACTCAGTGATCTCGCCGGTGCCGTCGCAATCCGGGCAGGCGACCGGCTCCGCGTTGGCGAGGTAGAGCAGCACGTCGGCGTGGCACGGCTGGTCCAGCGGGCACCAGCAGCCCAGATCCCGCCCGGCCAGCTCACGGCGGACCGTGGCGATCAGGTCGGGGTGATCGGCCAGGTGCGCGTGGTAGAGCTGGACGGCTCGGGTCCGACCGTGCTCGGCGACCGGGTAGAGGTTGCCCCACCGGCTGGGGCGGGCGACGACCACGCCACCGTGCGGCTTGCGCCATCCGGCGGAACGGCGGAGCTGGAAGCGCGCGGCCACGGTCACCACCCCTCGCCGGGGTACTCCGGGCCCTCGTTGGGGTCGTAGCCGGGCGGGAAGGTGCCGGGCGGAGGCTCCGGCAGCGAGGCCGCCAGGCACGGGCCCACGGTGTCGATGAAGTCCTGGTCCGCGCCGGTGGTGTCGGCGTAGAGGGCGAGTTGGCCGAGCATCACCACAGTGCGGGCGAAGTCCTCGCAGTCGGGGCACATGGCGGGTGATCTCCTTGTTTGAGGCATGGCTCGGGTAGGGACCTGGCGCGATGGCGGTCGCGCCGACCGTGGAACAGGGAGTGATCAGGTGGTGGCCGGGATGGACTCGACGGCCGGGGCATCCGCAGGCTCCGGGATGCCGAGCGCAGGCCGGAACGGGGCCAGGGCGGGCAGGTCCGGGGTCAGGTCGGCGTACCGGTTGCAGGTGTTCACGGCCTGCCGCAGGGACGTGTGCGGGGCGCGGATGCGGGACCAGCCGCCGGTGGAGTCGCCGGTGATGGCGACGCCGCGCATGTCGGCGGGGATCTGGATCGCGGCCAGCACGGCGTCCGGGGAGATGTCGCCGAAGGCCATGTTCGCGCTGGATTCGTCGTTGACGCGGTGGGCGGTGCGGCCGGTGAGCTGGGCACGGAGCATGGTGATGCCCTTGCCGAGTTCGGAGCCGAAGCGCTGCCCGCAGATCTCCAGGTAGATCCCGGCAGCCCGGCCGAGCTGGGCCAGGCGGGCGAGCGCGGTGATGATCCGGTCCCGGCGCTTCTCCTCTTCCTTGTTGGCGAACAGGGCGAGTTCGGCCACCTCGTCGACCAGGACCACGATCGGCACCGGGCGCAGGTTGGCGGGCAGATCCCAGATGTCGGCGGCGATCTCGGCGTCGGGGACGTCGGCGGTGATGCGCTGTTCGGTGCGGATGAGCTGGTAGACGCCCTCCATGTGCGCGACGAGCGCATCAAGGAGTTCGGCGGCGGTGTCGGGGTTATCGGCGAGCGCGGAGAACCGGCGGGCGAGCGGGAACAACTCGACGCCCTGCTTGCAGTCGATGCCGACGAGGGCGACGTCCATCGGGGCGAGTCCGGCCACGAGGTTCCGCTGGTAGACGGACTTGCCGGACTCGGTGGCGCCGAGGGTGAGCGCGTGGGGTATCGCCCGGTAGTCGCGGTAGTGGACGGCGCCGTCCTCGCGCAGGGCGACCGGAACGCGCATCGGGCGGGTGTCGGTCTTGGCGGGCATCTGCACCCGCTTGAGCACGTCGTAGCCGGTCATCCGCACCTCGACCACGCCGGAACGCACTTCACGCGAGGTGACGCCGTACATCGAGAAGGAGTGCCGCAGCCGGTCGGACGCGGCGGCGATGTCGAACGCGTCTTGGCCCGGCTGGAGCTTCAGGCGCAGGACGAGCCCGGTACGGGTCGGGCGCAGCCGCAGGATGCGAGGCGGACGGGACTCCGGCGCGGGCCGGTTGGCGATCCGGGCAAGGACGAGGCGCCAGCGAGAGGGCGGAACGGTCAGCCCGCAGGCGTCCATGACCGATGCGTAGCGGACCAGGACCCGGAATGCGGCGAGGGTGACCCCGAAGGTCAGCCAGTACCAGGCGGGGCGCCGCCACCGCAGGAGACCTGCAGCGGCGGCGACCAGCAGCAGCGCGACCGTGAACCCGGTCATGATCAGGCCGCCTTGGGCTTTGTGGCACCGGCGGCGAGCGAAGTGATGGCGACCGCGCGGAAGCTGATGCCGTGCCGCTTCTGACCGTTGAACTCGTTCTCCCACGGCCGGGCGACCAGGCCGGTTACCGCGACGGGGGTGCCCATGGTCAGCTCCCCGGAGATGTCCGGCTCGGTCACGGTGATGGTCACGACCTCTGCGCTGCCATTCATGACGAACAGCACGTCGACCGTGACGAGTGTGTGGCCGGTGTCGGTGTCGGTGGCGATCACGCCGTTGCGCTTGTCGCGCATCTTCGTCTGCGGGGGCTGAGCGACCATCAGGGTCGCGCCGTTCGTGTCGACGGGAATCTGACGCACAGCAGATCACTCCTCTATAGAGGCTGGACTCTGTCACTCATGTATATGAGTGATATGAAGAAGAGTGCATGACTCCTGTACATGAGTCAACCCGCCGCGATGAAGAACTCGCGACGGGCTGCGGGGAGTTGAGCGCGCGTCAGTCGGCGGCAGGGATCCGGTACTCGAAAACGAACTGGTCAGCGGCCATGAGCGTGTCGCAGACCTCGACGACGAGCCCCTCAGTCGTACGGGCCTCACGGATCAGGTGAACCACCGGCGCACCGGGGCTCAGCGCCAACTCGGACGCCTCCGCCTTGGAGGCCGGACGCGCTTGCAGCGTCTCGACGAACTCGGCGAACTCGTGCCCGTGGTCTTCGAGTCGGGCGTAGATGCCACCGCCACCGGGGTTCTCGGCGAACAGCTCCGGGATCTCCTTGACGACGTCCCACGGGAGGTAGGACGTGGCGGTCTCGACGGGGGTGCCGTTGCGGAAGTAGAGGCGCCGCCGGGCGAGCACCTGAGCGCCGGCGGGGACGCCCAATCGCTGGGCGGCATCCTCCGGAGCCTCCATGGGCCCGATGTAGAGGACGCTCACCTTGGCCGTGGCGCCGGACTGCGCCGACTCGGCGAGGTACGCGGCCTTGCCGCCCTGCCGGAGTGAGCGCCGGAAGCGATCGGAGGAACGGTGCCGTACCGGCGGCCGATCCTTCACGATCGAGCCCTTGCCGTGCCGGGTCTCGACGAGGCCGCTCGCACGCACCTCGACCATGGCCTTGCGGATCGTGCCGCCGGAGACGCCGTACCGCTCGACGAGCTCCGACTCACTCGGCACCATGTCACCAGGCTTGAGGACGCCCGCCCGGATCTGCTGCACGATCTCGTCAGCGATCTGCACGTACCGAGGTACGGACCGCTCACCTCCTACCGCGGTTCCCATAGTCCTTCACTTCCTCCTATGCTCCTGTGTATGAGTACATCACGGGAGGCAAGGCCAACACCATCGCTGCACTCGGTATCCGTAGCCGGAGCCGTAGTGCGCGAAGACGGTCGGCTCCTTGCCATCCGCCGCGCCGACAACGGAACTTGGGAACTCCCCGGCGGGGTACTCGAACTCGACGAGACCCCCGAGGCAGGCGTCGCCCGCGAAGTCCTGGAAGAAACCGGCATCCACATCGAGGTGGACGAACTCACCGGGGTCTACAAGAACACGACGCGGGGCATCGTGGCCCTGGTCTTCCGCTGCAAGCCCTCCGGCGGCACCGAGCGCACGTCGAGCGAATCGACGGCCGTTTCCTGGCTCACGCCCGAGGAGGTCAGCGAGCGCATGGCCGAGGTCTACGCGATCCGTCTCCTGGACGCCTTGGACGGCAACGGCCCGCACGTCCGGAGCCACGACGGCAAGCGCCTCATCCCAGCGGGATAGAACTTTCCCTACTTCATCAAGCCCCGGCTGCGCTCCGCTCCGCCGGGCGCGCTCCCGGCTCCGCTGCGCGCTGCGCTCCTGCCTTCGGCCCGCTCCGCGCACGCTGCGCCGACGCGCGCCCAGGTGTGGATAGGACCCCGAGGCCACGAGTCGAGCTCCGCAAGTAGCGGTTATGGTCAGAACGAGCCTCCGGCGGGGGCGCTCAGGCTCCGAGATGGACGGGGCACCGTTGACGAGTGCCGGCCGCGTGGTGGCGGGCGCGGGGAGCTTTCATCCCGTCCGCCATCGACCCAGGCAAAGCCGAGCAGTCGCGGTTCAGGGCGTCAAGGTCGTACGTACAGTGGCGCGCTCCACCTTGACGCCCTGAACCACGCCCGCTCTACGGAGTGTGGGTCGACGGCAGACGGGATGAAAGCTGGGGAGGGTGGTGGGTAGAGGCTGTCACGATCAACTTCCCGATCCTTCAACCGCATCCGATACTGAGATCAACATCTGCGGACGAAGGCAGACGGCACCGGTCACGGGTGTCTTCACCGGCCAGTGACATTGTTCGCCAGCGCCATGGTTACCGTTATGCGAATGGTCCAATTTGTTGATGTAAGAGAGTGTTTCGACGGAAAATTCGTAATGAACAAGTGTGTGCGGTTCAAGCTCACATCGGATGCAGAAGTCATCCGAAACGCTTGGAACAAGGAGCACACATGAGTCCTGAGCACAGGACAACTATGGAAGGCAAACCGCCAGCCAAAGGAAAGCGCAGGGTTGGCGGCCTAGCCTCGGTCGCACTGCTGGTGGCGATCGGACTGATCACCCCAGCCGCAGCCATCGCGCACAGCGTGACCACGCACGGTGGTGTCACTGCTGCCGGCGACCCCAAGTGCAAAGAAGGCAAGGACAAGGACAAGTGCAAGCCGACGCCGCCGCCGGCCTCTGGCTGTAACAACATCGACTCAGCAGTTCAAGGCATGACCAAGTACGTCTCGGTAGTCTGCAACGGACGGGTGCGCGTCCTGTCCGTCAACGAGGCGGGCGCGAACCCTCCCACTCCCGTTGGCGGCTGGCAGTTGGTCGGAGGCCCGACCAACGTATTCGACGCCACGCTGTCGGTATTTGATTCACGCCTCCTGGTCACCGTGCTGACTTCGTCAGGAACGGTGTGGCAGGGGTCGTGCACCACTACGCTGCCGCTCACAGTCCCGTGCACGTTCACGCAGATGCCGACGCCCCCGAATGGTATCGGCGTGATGTAACAAGGGTCACCGCGATCCTGAAGCCCGTCGGAAATCTGCGGGGGTTCCCAGCCCGCAATTGCGACCGAACAGGCAGCACCCTTCCTCCCCTGGCGCGCCCGTTCGACAGGCGCGCCAGGGGGGACGCCTCCGCGCCGCACCCCCGGGCTCCCAGCCCGTGATCGCGTCGATCACGACAGCGGGACTCCCAGGATCAAACGGGCGATCAGCGCTGCAGACCTCATGAGCGGGAGGACGATGGCCCGCGAGTTTGCCGGAAGCTGTGGAGGTGTACCGGTCGGCATGTCTGGTGGCGCTGGGCTGGAAAGCGTGTTGGTTGGGACCTGCGCAGCCTGCCGTTCGTTCCGGCCTGCAGACGTGGCCCTCGGGCAAGGCGACCACGAGTCACGTGGACCTGCACGCCGACTCGCTGCGGTACAGCAGCGAAGTACAGCAACCGCGGCAACCGGCGCCGTCTGACAGCGTCCCTGTACAGCCGTAGCCCGACCGGTATGACCTCCAGTGACCGGTCCACATAGAGCTACGGATCAGAAGGTTGCAGGTTCGAATCCTGCCGAGTGCGCACAAGTCAGAGGCCCCCTGGGAGAATCCCAGGGGGCCTCTGACATCAACGGGTGACATCAACGCACCCCGCTGACCGTGCTCAGGCGACCTCCCGCAGAACAAGAAGATCGTCTTGCATTGCAAGACCGGTGTCCGCAGTGCGGAAGTCCGCGGGCTTCGCGGACGCGGTGCACGTCGGCGGCGGCGTGATCGGCTGGGTCAACCAGATCGAGCCGGAGAAGCCGGTCTACTGACCTGGGGCCGTCCCCCACCGCCAAGGGTTCGGAGGGGCTTCCCCGGCCCGCGACGGGTGAGCGGCCCGCCGGTCTGCCGCTACTCGCAGACCGTGCCGTCCTTCGGCACCTTGCCGTCGAGCAGATAGGCGTTCACCGTGTTCGTCACACAGCTGCTGGTGCCGTACGCTGCGTGCCCCTGCCCCTGGTAGACGAGTTCCACGCCGACGTCTCCGCCGAGCTCGTCGGCCATCCGCCGGGTTCCCTCGTACGGGGTGGCCGGATCGCCGGTGGTACCGACGAGGAGGATCGGCGGGGAGCCCTCGGCGGCGACCTGAGGATCCCTGGCCTCGCCCTTGACCGGCCAGTCGGTACAGCCGATCAGGCCCCAGGCCGCGGACTCACCGAAGACTGGGGAGGCCTTGCGGAACTCGGGCAGCTTCGCCTTCACGTCGTCGACCGTGTAGCGCTGCTCGCTGTCCGCGCATCTGATCGCCGTGAGGGCGGGAAACAGATTGCTGTAGTGGCCGTTGGAGTCGCGTTCGACGTACAAGTCGAAGAGGGCGAGCAGCGTGTTCCCGGTCTTCTCCTGCTCGGCTTCCTGGAGGGCCTGCGTCAGGTAGGGCCAGCTGTCCTGGGAGTAGAGGGTCTGAGAGATGCCGGCCTCCGCCATGTCCTGGGTCAGCTTGCGGCCGTCGTCGGTGGGCAGCGGCCGTGCGTCGAGCCGTTTCAGCAGATCGGTGATCTTCTTGCGGCCCTCCTCGACGCTGCTGGCGGTCGGACAGCCCGGATCCCACGCACAGTCCTCCAAGTAGTTGTCCAGGGCGAGCTGGAAGCCCTTGGTCTGGGCGAGGAGTTCCTGCGCATCGTCCTGGGTGGGGTCGGCGACGGCGTCGAAGACGGCCCGGCCCATGTTCTGGGGGAACAAGTGGGCGTAGACCCCGCCGAGTTCGGTGCCGTATGAGGTGCCGAAGTAGTGGAGCTTGTCGTCGCCGAGGACGTGGCGCAGCAGGTCCATGTCGCGGGCCGCGTTGGTGGTGGCGACGTGCGGAAGGACCTTGCCCGAGTTCTTTTCGCAGGCCGCCACGTACTTGTCCGCGAGCGCGAGGGCGGTCTTCAGCTCTTTGCCGTTGTCGGGGGTGCCGTCGGTCTGGTAGTAGGCATCGGTGTCCTTGTCGTTCAGGCAGCGCACGGGAGCGCTGGCGCCGACGCCGCGCGGGTCGAAGCTCACCAGGTCGTAGCGGGCGTGCAGCTCGCGGTAGTCCTTCACGAACTGGGGGAGGGCGGAAACGCCGGACGCTCCAGGGCCGCCGAAGTTGAAGACGAGTGAGCCGATGCGCGTCTGTCCGTCTTCCGGGCGCGCCTTCGCGCGGATCAAGGCCAGATCGATGGTGTCGCCGCCCGGATCGGCGTAGTCGAGCGGGACCTTGAGGGTGGCGCATTCCCAGGGCGTGCCGTCCGGCAGCTTTCCTGGCGCTCCGGCATCCGCACCCTGCAGGGTCGTGGGGGCCGGGCAGCTCTTCCAGTCCGGCTTCTGTCCGGTGAGCGACTGGGGCAGGGGGGTGCCCGGGCTCGCGGACGCAGGGGTGGTGGGGGGTTCGACCCCGCCGCCTTCGTGCGCCCCGGCCGGCCGCGTCGCGGGGGCTGGTGCAGGCGAGCCGGCGTACAGGGCGGTCAACAGCACCCCGCAGGCCCCCAGCGCCGCCATCCCGCCGCGCAGCCTACGCCTGGGTATTCGGCCAGTGTCTCGGACAGCGATCATCGCCACGCCTTCCTGGTGCGCCCGTGCGATGCAAGGGCCTGTCGGATGCGGCTTCACAAGGGGCCCGGGACACCCGGCGCCTGGATCGGTCCCCGGCGCCTCCCGTCTGTCGAGCCGTGCCCGGGGCCTGTCGCGGAGCGGGCTGCCGCCTTTTGCGCTCCGCTGTGTCATCAGTCCATCACGTGCTGTGCTCGCAGGGCGGTCCGAGGGGGCCGAATGGGTGAACCGCGCCGAGCGATACGGCCAGGCCATGCCACCCTGCCGCCACCGTGCCGACTGACGCCGCCGCGTGACAGAAAGCGCCCGCCGACACCTGATCAAAGACCGGCCGGCCCAGCGACGACCGCACTGGGGGCCTCCTGTGTTGCGTCGCATCCAGGACGGGACGTATCCCTCGCGGACGCGAGTGCCGTCAGTCATCCAGATCACTGCCGAGTTCGGGATCGCTGCTGCGACCGCTCAGGCATATGAGGTCGAGTCCGGAACCTTCGCCTTCAGTGGGGATGCCGACGAGTACATCAGCGCCGGACAGTCGTACTCCTACACCGATGGCGAGGGCTCCCAGGACGGAATGACCGTCCAGGGCTACACCACCAGCGACGGTGCAGGAACCGGCGTCGGCGTGTTTGTCGACAGTGCCAACGGCGGCACGTGGTCCTTGCACCTCGAGGCACGGTGGGGCCCGTCCCAGCCGCTGGTCCCCGGCACCTGTACCGGCGCCAAGGCCAATCCGGCACCGGGCGAGCCCCGGATCGAGCTCAGAGGCAACGGCCGGGACTGTCTTGCCGAGGGCTCCTTCACCATCCGCTCCGTGGAGTTCGCGACCCACGGTTATGTGAAGGCGCTCGACGCTTTCTTCGAACAGCACTGCCCGGGAGCCACGGAGTCGGTGCGCGGCGAAGTTCGGCTCACCGATCCGGAGCCGCCCGCCGAGACCGTGCTGGGGCTACAGGTCGCCGCCGACGGCATCGCCGACAGAGGCACCGGGAAGGCTGTCGTCCACGGCACGGTTACCTGCAATTCGACAAGAAGTGACGGCCGGCTCACCAGATGCACAGCCAAGAGGCCCCGGACCGATCATGGTCCGGGGCCTTTGACTTCCAGGTCTGACATCAACTGTGTCGATCACTGACGACCGGTGCGCTTCCTGAGCAGGCGGTCCATGTGACAGCCGTCGAGAGCGGCGTTCGGGTTATTGCACGTCCACGAAGTCGCCGGTCGCCTTGACGGCCGGAGTGGTCGAGGTTCCTGCGAAGTCCCAGCGCCAGTAGCCGTCTTCGGACGCGGGGACCGTGGTCGTCAGGTTGCCGGTGCTGGAGGTGTTCACGGTCTTGATGGGCGTGTAGGTCGTGGTACCGGCCTTGCGGAACTGGAGCTTGACCGGCTGGTTGGCGTAGCCCCGGTAATCGAGCGTGTCCCAGTTGGCCCGGGTGAGCTTGCCGGTGATCGTCAGTGTCCTGCCCTTGGCGATCGGCTCAGGACTCGCGTTGGCGGTCAGCTTGGAGTGCCGCTGGAGGCGGGTGGTGGTGTAGGCCCACCGCTCGGTCCAGCTGTCGTCGTTCGCCCACACCTGGACACCGACCTTCCATGTGCCGGCGTCGGCGTTCGTGAGCCACCAGTCCGGTTCGAAGGTGAAGGTCTTCGAGCAGGTGGACGTCGTACTGCTGGAGGCGACGCAGTCCGCCGGGGTGGTGTCCTCGTTGGGCAGGATGTAGCCGTCGGGACTGTAATACGGGTCAGAGCCGTCCGGGCCCCGCCAGAGGTAGAAGTCCGCGTCCCAGATGCCCGACGGGTCGGTGGCGGTCACCGAGACCGTGATCGTCTTGTCGGCCGTGTCGACCACGATGCTCTTACCACCGTTGACGGCGACGCTGGTGATCTGGATATCGCCCACGGTCTCGTCAGCGTAGGCACCAGGGACGGCGAAGCCGGCCAGCGCGGCGACAGCAGTGAGCACGGCATAAGCAGCGCGCTTGCGCATGTATTTCCTTCACGGAGCGATGAGTGGAACCCGCCGAGCGGGGCGCGGCGGGGCGGTTGAAGCCGGTCAGGAGCCGGTGACGGACTTGATCGTGCCCGGGTGGCTGTCCTGCTCCCACGCCACCGCCGAGTCGCCGGTGTCGTCGGAGTCAGCCTTCGGCCAGGCCATCGAGGCGCCGTCCGGCGACAGGGTGCGGATCGCTCCCTTCGTGCCGTTCGCGAATTTCGCCCTGGTCTGGACCCGCTGGTAGGAGTACGTCGTCGACAGGTCACCGGCCGTCCAGGTCAGCAGGGCATCGCCCTGGCGATCGACCGAGACCTTGGGGGAGTCGGCGGCCGTCCATCCGGAGGCCGACCCATTCCGCGCCGATGTCCACGCGGCCTCGGCGCTCATGGTCACCGTCGCAGTGAACGCGATCCCGGCCGCCGCAGCGACAGAAACCCCGGCAAAGAGACGACGCTTCAGCGAACGCCGATGATGTGCTGCCCGCTGTGCCACCCTCATCCCCTGTCGATTGCCATGACTCAGGCACAGCCGTCACACAGGCTGCCCGCCATACCCAGCGCATCTGCATGTTCAAACGTCACGGTGCGGCGCGGAGGGGCTGTGCCGGCAAGCCAGGAGGTGGCAGGCAGGGCTGTCGGTCGTCAACCCACGCTCGACCATGCATCGGGGCGGGGCACCAGCACCGCGGAGACCACCGCGTCGGACGATGCCATGACATCGAGCGCAAAACGAAGGCGCCCGAGGCCGAGCCGGCGCAACGCCGGGCCGTGGTCAGCAGCAACGACGAGGGAGACCGCGAGCAGAAGAAGTCGCCACAGGGCCATCACCGGGCGGCGCATTGTGCGGGGCAGTTCTGCCAGGGAGGCGTGCAGCCGCTCGCAGTGGAACGGGACGTGGCGCTGCTCGTCAGACAGAATCCGTCCTGCCACATCCGAGGTGAGCTCGTCCTGGGCACCATCGCGCAGGGCCCGGTAATAACGCAGCGCCACCACTTCCGCGATCATCAGCACCAGCAGTTCCATGCGCAGGCCCATGAGACGCCGCAACCGTACGAAGACTGTGTCGCTCCAGTGGCCGGTCAACGGCGGTATGCCCCCCGCGGCCAGCAGCCGGGCGAGTAGACGGGCGTGGTTCTGTTCCTCGGCGACGAAGAGCCGGACCGCCTGCGCATAGTCGGCGTCGCCGGCCTGGTCCGCTTTGCCGACCAGGTTCGCGCCGTCACCGTCCTCGCCGACCTGGAAGCGCTGAATACTGGCCCACACCGCCGGATGCAGCGTCGCCCCGCGCCCCCAGTCCGGGTCACTCTGGGCGTGCCTGCGCTCCCGCTCGTCCTCGAACCGCTGTGTCCACTTGGCGAACTCGCCCGTATGCACCCGGTCACCCCTCTCCGGGACACGGCCACCGTGCCCCGGAGAGGGACGACGCCAGCAGACACCGAACCGTTCCGCTGCCGCCCGACAGCCTTCGGTCCTGTGGGCCTTCGGGATTAGGCCCTGGCCGGTACGCGTTCACTGACGCCACCGAGGCAAGGCCGCATGGAGGCGGTGCTTCAAGCAGATTCCGGCTGTGCGGCCGGGGTGATGTTCTGGTTGGCGTGGAAGATGTTGTCCGGGTCGTAGGTCCGCTTGACCTGGGCGAGACGGTCGTAGTGGTTGCGGTATGTGGCACGGACCCGGCCCGGGGCCTCGCCCTCGCCGAGGAAGTTCACGTACGAGCCGCCCATGGAGTACGGGTGCATCTCCTCCCAGTAGTCGACACACCACCGCCTGATGGTCTCGGCATTGGCCGGATCGGGGTCGACACCGGCGAAGACGCCGGACCAGACGGCGTCCCGGTAGCCCCATGCGGTGTCGTCGGGGCCCACTCGGTGGGCGGCGCCGTTGACGGGGTAGAGGTGCATCAGTGACAGCGAGGTGGGGAGGTTCTCGCCGTGTTTGAGGTGTACGTCGACGGCGGCGTCCGGGATGCTGTCGAAGAAGTCGCCGCGCCAGTACCACTGGTAGCCGGTGGGGATCAGTTCGTCGAAGCTGCTCTGCAGCATGGGATATGGCATTGGTGACGTGAAGTGGAAGGCGGGCGGTCCCGGCTCCTGCGCCGGCGTGAGCGCCTCCTCGAAGCGGCTGAGGTCACCGGTGTGACACCACACGACGCCGCACACCTTCAGGCCGTGGATCTCGTCCGGGAACGGCGGGGCCGGCGGGATGGTGAAGATCGTCAGGAAGCCGTAGACGTCCTCCGGTGCCTGTGGCAGGAAGTCGCGGTACCACGTCAGCACCTCACGGGCCCGGTCGACCGGCCACACGGTGATTCCGAACCCGATCGTGTCCACCGGGTGGAGGCGGTAGGTGAACGAGGTCACGACCCCGAAGTTGCCGCCACCACCGCGCAGGGCCCAGAACAGGTCCGGGTGTTCGGTCTCGCTCGCGGTGACGAAGCTGCCGTCGGCCAGTACGACGTCGGCTGCGAGCAGGTTGTCCACCGTCAGGCCGTACTTGCGCGTGAGGTAGCCGTGGCCGCCGCCCAGTGTCAGGCCTCCGACTCCGGTCATGGAGATGATGCCCGAGGGCGTCGCGAGGCCGAAGGCGTGGGTGGCGTGATCGAGGTCGCCGAGCTGGCTGCCACCGCCGACCTGGGCGGTCCTGGCCGCGGGGTCGACGCGCACCCACCGCATCGGGGACAGGTCGACGGTGACACCGCCGTCCATCAGGCACAGGCCGGGGCCGCTGTGCCCGCCTCCACGGACGGCCAGTTCCAGGCCCTGATCGCGGACGACCTTGATGGCGGCCATGACGTCCCCGGCATCGACGCAGTGGGCGATGGCGGCCGGACGCTTGTCGATCATCGCGTTGTAGACCTTGCGGTCCTGGTCGTAGTCGGGGTCCTGGGGCCCTGTGACCAGGCCGCGCAGCGCGGTCCTCATGGTTTCCAGAGTTGAGGTGTTCATGGAGATCTCCCACCCGGCTCACTGGTTGGTCGGCCGCCACAGCCCCGGCATCCGCCCGCCGCACACCGCGGTGCTGACATGACCAGCGTCCCGCCGGCTCGGGTGCCCTGCAATCCGTACGCTCAGCAGGGTGTCGGCTTCCGTCGTCGTCTCTCGTGAAGGCCATCCGACCGGAGCGGGAGGGGGCCCGGTGGTGCTCGCAGGTGATGAGCCGTCAGTCACCGGGGCGGGAGCAGGAGATCCGCGATGGCACCGGTGCAAGTCGACTGGCCGTCCCAGCTGTTCGGTCAGCGCTCGGTGCAGGCAGGGTAGGAAGAGCCGCGATAGCAGGAGTCGTAGTCGTCACGGGTCACGAAGAACGTCTCCTCCTCGCCGTCCGACGTGCGTACGGTGAGCTCGTTGATCTCGGCCCCCATGCCCGTGTACGCGCGTTCCTTGTCGATGACGCGTCCCGGTGGCCCCTCCTCGTAGCCGCACGCGGTCGCGAGGGCGAGGAGGGCGGCGGCGAGGAGGGTCGTAGGAGCAGTGGCGGTGCGGTGCTTCATCGGGTCAGCTCCCGTCGCGGGTCGATGTCTCCACAGCGGACAGGCGCGGCCTCCTCTCGCTCGCGGATCCGCAGGGGCATCGTCCCATCGCGGGCCCGGGAAGGGTCCCCATCAGACGCGTCGCTCCGCGGCAACTCGGCGCGCAAGGATCACCCGTCTGGCACCGGTTGCGTACCCCATATGGGTGATTACAGTGGGATTTGACCGCATGTGAATTCCACCCTGGAGGGGGTAGGTATGCCCGCTGCGAACAGACGACGGGTCGTCGCCCTGAGCTCGGCTCTCATCGCCGCAACCGTCGTCCTCACTCCGGTCAGCGTTCAGCAAGCATCTGCGGCCACACCGAGCCAGACTCACGTCAGTACGGCCTCCGCCGTCCCTGAGCAGTACCGGGACCGGGACTATCGGCGGGGCTTCCGGGACGGCTTCCGATTCGGATTCCGCGTGGGCCTGCGGGACTGCCATCGGTACGACCGGCACGACTGGCGCGACCGGTACGACGACAACTACCGACGAGCCGCCGCTGTTCCGGATCGGTACCAGGACTATCGGGACTATCGACGGGGCTTCAGGGACGGCTTCAGAGTGGGATACCGCCAGGGCATGCGGGTGTGCTGAATCCTCCGCGTCAGCCCAGGGAGGTCCTTGGCCGGCTCGCTGACGGTTCGACCCGCGCTGCGGTCGGTGTCACCGACGGTTCGTGAGTGGGAAGTGCCGGACTGGTCGGGGTGCCGGGCCCGTCGGGCAGAGGGCTTGTGGTGGGGCGGGGGGTGGCGGGCTCGGGCCGCGTTGACGGGGGGCGGGACGGCGAGGGAGTGGAGGGAGGCGGCGTCGTAGGGCCACTCGCGGGTGGGGGCGCGAGAGGGACCGTCGGGGGTCGGGGTGTCTCGGGTGTCGCCAGGTGGAGGGGGAGTGCGATGAGGGCGGCGACCGCGCAGGACACGCCGACCCCGGCCGCGGTGCGGAGCAGGCGGCGGCGGGCCGCGGTGCGGCGGATCGCCTCGTATCGGCCGGGGGGTGGGCCGAGGTGGTCGGAGGAGGGCCGGAGGATCACCGCGAGGGGGTCGTCGGGGTCGAACTCCGGGCCGTCGTCAAAGCGTGTGGTCAAGGCTTCTCCTCAGGTGGACGCGGAGCAGTTCGCGGGCCGCGTGGAGGTCGGCCTTGACGGTTCCTTCCTTGCGTCCGGTCAGCACGGACACCTCCCGGATCGGCATGTCAGCGTAGTAGTGGAGGAGGATCGGGACGCGGAGTCGTTCCGGCAGTGACTGCACGAGCAGGCGTACGGAGGGGTCGGCCTGTTCGGGGTGGGGGCGGACGGCGGCTTCCGTGGTCGCACGGCGCATGGCCCTGCGCTCGCGCTCCCGTTTGCGCCAGTGGTCCCGGACGAGGTTGGCCGCGGTGACGTAGAGGAAGCCGCGGGGTTCCTCCACCTTCGTCCAGCGGGCCCAGAGCCGGGTGAACGCCTCCGAGGCGATCTCGTGGGCCGTCTCGTCGTCGTCGACGAGACGGCGGCACCAGCCGGCGAGACGCGGGTAGAGGGCGGCGAACAGCTCGGACGCTGCCTTGTCGCGGGACCGTTTCAACGCTCTCCATGGTCGTGAGGGCACGTCGTTGTGGGGCAGGCGTGCTCAGGAAGTCGTGGCGCTCAGCGTGGCGAAGGCGATCACGTTGTCGCGGTACTCGTCGCCGGTACGGGGGCCGCCGCACGTGATCAGACGTAGTTCCGGACGGTTTACGTTCCCGTAGACGTCGTCGGCCGGGAAGTCCGCCTTGGCCACCGTCCGTACGCTGCTGATGGTGAACACCGCCGCCGTGCCGTTCTCCAGACGCGCGACGATCCGGTCGCCCCGGTGCAGGCGTGCGAGGTGACGGAAGACCCCGTCCCCGTAGGGGCCGACCGTGACATGGCCGAGGATGACCGACGGGCCGATCTGACCCGGTGTCGGCGAGTGCCGGTACCAGCCCGCCCGGTCGTCCGCCGTGATGGGCGGCACCTGCACAGTGCCGTCCGGCGCCAACCCCAGCCGCATGACCGGGGTGTCGACGCCGATGGCCGGGATGCGCAGCCTGACCGGGGCCGAACGCCCCAGCGCCTGCGCCGACTTCACGGGGGGCCGCTGCGAGCTCCGGGGGTTTGCGGTCGTGGTCCGGCCGCTGCAGCCGATGAGCAGTGAGGCCGTCGCGGCGGTGGCGAACGCGCGCCTGGAGAGCGGGGTCATGCCCCGGTCGCCCGCCGGCGACGTACGACGAAGAACGCGGCGCCGCCGACGCCGAGCACCGCGGCAGCGGCGCCGCCGATCACCCCGCCCTCGGTCCCGGACTGCGAGGAGGCCGCCGTCACTCCGGTGTCGGGCGCGCCGCTCGGTACGACGGAGACCTGGCTCTCGGCCGGCGCCGGGGTCGGCTCGGTGGTGGCCGGGGCGCGGGTCGGTTCGGCGCTCGGCGTCGGGACGGCGGTGGCCGGCGGGCGGGTCGGTTCCGCGCTGGGGGCCGGGGCCGGGGCGGCAGTGGTGGTCGGGTGTGCCGTGAGGGCCGGGGACGGCCCGTCGGCGAACGCGGGTGCGGTGCTCGCCAGTACCGCGGTGCACGCAAGTGCCATGGCGCTGAGGACAGTTCGGCGCATTGAATCGCTCTCAATCGTCGGGCCGCCTGGGATGCGGCGGGGTGAGTGACGGGTCGAGCGGAGAGACGAGGCGGCGGCGGAGCAGGTTGTAAAGAGTTGGCAAAGCGGTTACTTGGCTGGTCAGAGGGCGTAGCAGGGGCATTGTCAGTGGCTGCCCCTACGCTCGGAGGCAATGGCACAGATGTGGAGGTGCTCGGGGCTGCGGTGGGCGGCCGGTGGGCCCGAGTTGGTGTGGAGCGGGGGGCGCGCGAGTGCGCTGACCTGGGGGAAACGGGTGGCCTTCGGGGTCGTGGAAGGGGATGTGCGAACGTGTGTGGGTGCGCGGGGGCATGCGTGTCCGGGGAGGGCCGGCGTGCCGGGGCGGAGTACCGGGGCGCGGTGCGAGGAGTGTGCGCGGTTGGATCGGGCGCATTCCGTGGCGGCCGATGCGGTTCCCGACGATCCGCGGCCATATCACGTGTATCTCGCGTGGTTCGGGCCGGGAATGGTGAAGGTGGGGATCACTGCCGTCGAGCGGGGGCCGGCCCGGTTGCTGGAGCAGGGGGCGGTCTGTTTCAGCTGGCTCGGTGCCGGGCCGTTGATGGCCGCGCGGCGGGCCGAGGAGCTGTTGCGCGCCGCGTTGCGGGTGCCGGACCGGATTCCGTACGCCGAGAAGCGGGCGGTACGGGCCGTGTTGCCGGGGACGGAGGCGGAGCGGGCGGCGGAGATCGAAGAGCTGCACGGGCGGGCGGTGACGCTCGGTGGGTGGCCGGAGTCGCTGGCGCGGGAGCCGTTCCGAGCGGTGGATCATGTGCGGGCGTTCGGGCTGAAGGGGGCGCCGCGCGCGGTCGGGGAGGTGAGCGAGCTCGTCGCCGGTGGGGTGGTGAGTGGGGAGCTGGTTGCTGCCGCCGGGCCTGATCTGCATCTGGCAACCGGAGGACGGGGCGTCGTCGTTCTGGATACGCGGCTCATGACGGGGTGGGGGCTGGTTCCGGTCGGCGGCGGGGGCGCGGGCGGGGAGATGTCCGCGCCGGTGCGGGAGCTCAAGGGAGGGAGAGGGGGTGGGTTGCAGGACGGGTTGTTCTGATGCGGGCGGGCTGTGGTGACGTAACGGCGTGTGGTGATTCCCTCAGCGGCGGCCACCGCATTCCTTCCGGCGCCTCACACCGGCGTTCCCAGGAGCCTCCTGAGAGGTGCCTGTGTGTTTCTCAGGGAAAACACAGGTTGTCGAAAGGGCGCTCTCAGAGCGCGCCGACATGGTGTCCATCATGACCACGACCTCGCCCCAGGGGCGCACCGAACTGCTGAGGCCGGACGGGAGCCCCGTCCGGGTGCTTGTGGTGGACGACGAGCTGTCGATCACCGAGCTGCTGTCCATGGCCCTGCGTTACGAGGGCTGGCAGATCCGGAGCGCGGGGGACGGCCAGGGTGCCGTCCAGGCCGCGCGTGAGTTCCGGCCCGATGCCGTCGTCCTCGACATGATGCTGCCCGACATGGACGGGCTGACCGTTCTCGGGCGGCTTCGGCGGGAGCTGCCGGACGTGCCGGTGCTGTTCCTGACCGCCAAGGACGCCGTCGAGGACCGCATTGCCGGGCTCACCGCCGGAGGCGACGACTACGTCACCAAGCCGTTCTCCCTCGAGGAGGTCGTCGCACGGCTGCGCGGGCT
The DNA here is from genome assembly GCF_042672405.1 of Streptomyces sp. NPDC127197. Classification (NCBI taxonomy): domain Bacteria; kingdom Bacillati; phylum Actinomycetota; class Actinomycetes; order Kitasatosporales; family Streptomycetaceae; genus Streptomyces; species Streptomyces sp. NPDC127197. The sequence goes on from NZ_JBHXVG010000006.1 coordinate 217,443, forward strand.
GATACGCCGGTCCGGTGCCGCCGACCGGCGGTCCGACTCCATGCTCGTCGTCGGTGACCTCACCCTCGACGAGGACAGTCACGAGGTGACCAGGGCCGGTGAGAACATCCACCTCACCGCCACCGAGTTCGAGCTGCTGCGCTTCCTCATGCGCAACCCCCGGCGCGTGCTGAGCAAGGCACAGATCCTCGACCGGGTCTGGTCGTACGACTTCGGCGGGCAGGCCAATGTCGTCGAGCTGTACATCTCGTACCTGCGCAGGAAGATCGACGCCGGACGCGAGCCGATGATCCACACCCGGCGTGGGGCCGGTTACCTGATCAAGCCCGCGGCGTCATGAGCCGGCGACGACAGTCGCGTGTGCAGCGGCGGCGAGCGGGACAGCCGCGCACCCTGCGGACGCGGCTCGTCGTCTCCGCGGTGACGCTCATCGCGGTGGTCTGCGCCGTGATCGGCACGGTGACGACGCTGGCGCTGCGCTCGCATCTGTACGAGCAGCTGGACGGGCAGGTCACCGACGCTGCCCGGCGCGCGGCGGGTCCTCCGGCCGGGGTGTTGCAGCCGGACGGCGGTGACCGGGGGCCGGGTGTCCCGCAGGGCGGATCGCTGACGACCGAGACGGCGGACGAGCGGCTGGACAACTTCGTCACCAAGGGTCCGACGCAGGTGGACACCGTCGCCGCCGTCGTGGGTGGCGACGGCACGATCACCAAGGCGGTCGTCGCCGTGGAGGAGTCCTCCACGAGCGGTGGATTCGAGCCGATGAAGGCCGTCGAGCTCACCGTGGCACAGACGGCCGTGCTCGCGGACGTGTCCACGAGCGGCATCCACACCGTCGACGTCCCGGACCTCGGCGAGTACCGCGTCACGTATATGACCGGCGACAAGGGCAATGTCATTGTCGCGTTGCCCACCGACACCGTCACCAACACCATCAGCACCCTGATCATCGTCGAGGTCAGCGTCACCGCCGCCGGCCTCGTCGCGGCCTCCTTGGCCGGCGCCGCCATCGTCGGTGTGGCCCTGCGCCCGCTGCGCAAGGTCGCCGCCACCGCCACCCGGGTCTCCGAACTCCCCCTGCACAGCGGCGAGGTGAACCTCGACGAGCGGGTGTCGGAGTCCGAGACCGACCCGCACACCGAGGTCGGCCAGGTGGGCGCCGCGCTCAACCGGATGCTGGACCATGTGCACGGCGCGCTGCACGCACGGCAGCAGAGCGAGACGCGGGTACGGCAGTTCGTCGCGGACGCCAGTCATGAGCTGCGGACGCCGCTGGCATCCATCCGCGGGTACGCCGAACTCACCAGACGCGGAAGGGAACAGGTCGGCCCCGACACCCGGCACGCGCTCGGCCGTATCGAGTCCGAGGCCGGCCGGATGACCCTCCTCGTCGAGGACCTGCTCCTGCTCGCCCGCCTCGACGCCGGCCGTCCGCTGCAGTTCGAGCAGACCGACCTCGTACCGCTCGTCGTGGACACCGTCAGCGACGCGCGTGTCGCGGGCCCGGACCACATCTGGCGGCTCGACCTGCCCGACGAACCCGCACTCGTGTCGGCGGACGCCGCCCGGCTGCAACAGGTGCTCGTCAACCTGCTCGCCAACGCCCGCACCCACACCCCGCCCGGTACGACCGTCACCGCGCGCGTGCAGCGGCGCGGGACGTGGCTGTGCGTGGACGTCCAGGACGACGGGCCGGGCATTCCGCCCGAACTGCTGCCGCGTGTCTTCGAACGGTTCGCGCGCGGCGACTCCGCGCGCTCCCGCGCCACCGGTTCGACCGGTCTGGGCCTCGCCATCGTGCGGGCGGTGGCGAGTGCGCACGGCGGTGCGGTGACCGTGGACAGCGTGCCCGGACGGACCGTGTTCACGGTGCGTCTGCCGGCATCGGCGCCCCAGCCGGTCGCCGAAATGAACTGGCAGTCGCACTCACAGGCACAGCACAGCGTCACCACACGGGCGCAACAGGGGGCTTGACAAGAGTCGTTCCCATGCGAACCGACTCTTCTCCCGGCACCCTGCCGGCGCGGGAGCACCTCCCGGCCGCACCAGCCGGTACGCCTGTCCTGGACGTAGTGATTCCCGTCTACAACGAGGAGAAGGACCTCCAGCCGTGTGTGCTGCGGCTGCACCAGCACCTCGCGCGCACCTTCCCGTACCCGTTCCGCATCACGATCGCGGACAACGCGTCGACGGACACCACACCTCAGGTGTCGGCACGGCTGGAGGCGCAGCTTCCGGAGGTCCGGTCCTTCCGGCTGGAGCAGAAGGGCCGCGGGCGCGCACTGCGCACCGTCTGGTCGGCCTCGGACGCCCCGATCCTCGCGTACATGGACGTCGACCTGTCCACCGACCTCAATGCGCTGCTGCCGCTGGTGGCGCCGCTGATCTCCGGCCACTCGGACCTGGCGATCGGCTCCCGGCTGGCCCGCTCCTCACGCGTGGTGCGCGGCGCGAAGCGGGAGTTCATCTCCCGCTCGTACAACCTCATCCTGCGCGGCTCGCTCCAGGCCCGCTTCTCGGACGCGCAGTGCGGCTTCAAGGCGATCCGCAGGGATGTCGCCCAGGTGCTGCTGCCGCTGGTGGAGGACACCGGCTGGTTCTTCGACACCGAGATGCTGGTGCTCGCCGAGCGTGCGGGCCTGCGGATCCACGAGGTGCCCGTCGACTGGGTCGACGACCCCGACTCGACCGTGCACATCGTGAAGACGGCGACCGACGACCTCAAGGGCGTGTGGCGGGTGGGCAGGGCGCTGGCCACCGGTTCGCTGCCGCTCGACCGGCTCACCCGCCCCTTCGGCGACGACCCGCGCGACCGCGAGCTGCCCGACGTCCCCAGGGGACTGGCCCGCCAGCTGCTCGGCTTCTGTGTCGTCGGCGGTCTGTCCACCCTCTTCTACCTGCTGCTCTACACCGCCTTCCGCGGCTTCACCGGTTCGCAGCTCGCCAACGCGCTCGCCCTGCTGGTCTCCGCGATCGCCAACACCGCGGCCAACCGGCGGCTGACGTTCGGCGTGCGCGGCCGTGGCGGTGCCGTCAAGCACCAGGCGCAGGGCCTGGTCGTCTTCGGTATCGGCCTGGTCCTCACCAGCGGCTCCCTCGCCGCCCTGAACGCGGCGACCTCCCACCCCGGTCACTCCACGGAGCTGGCCGTCCTGATCGCCGCCAACCTCGCGGCGACGGTGCTGCGGTTCCTGCTCTTCCGGGCGTGGGTCTTCCCGGACCGGCGTGAGCAGGAGACATCGACGGCCGTCGCCTCGCCCACCCCGTACCCCTCGCAGACCCCGCACCAGCCACACCCGCCGCTGCCCCACCGCCCGACCGGGGCCCAACGGCCGTACGGCACAGACCACTTCCGCGCCGGTTCGGCCGCGGACCGCACCACCTGGCGGGACGCCACCCTGCAGCTGCAGCCGGTGCGCCCGAACGACACCGACCCGAGGGACTTCCGATGACGACAACGACCGTGCCGGCTCCGCCGGCCGACACACCGACGGCGCCCGCGCCCGACGAACCCGGGCAGAACTTCGTACGACGGCTCTGGCGCGGTCGGCCGGAGGACCCGCGCTGGGTGCGCCCCGCGTTCCTGGCCACCCTCCTCGCCATCGGCGCGCTGTACACCTACAACCTCACCGCCTCCGGCTACGCCAACTCCTTCTACTCCGCGGCCGTCCAGGCCGGCAGCCAGTCGTGGAAGGCGTTCTTCTTCGGCTCACTGGACGCGGCGAACGCCATCACCGTCGACAAGCCCCCGGCCTCGCTGTGGCCGATGGCCCTGTCGGTGCGGCTCTTCGGGCTGAACTCGTTCGCGATCCTGTTCCCGCAGGTGCTGATGGCGGTCGCGACGGCGGGCGTGCTGTACGCGTCCGTGCGCCGTCGGTTCTCCGCCGGCGCCGGGTTCGTCACGATGGCGGTGTTCGCGCTCACGCCGGTCGCCGCGCTGATGTTCCGGTTCAACAACCCGGACGCGGCCCTCGCCCTGCTGATGGCGACCGCCGTGTACTGCACCCAGCGTGCCCTGGAGAAGGCGCAGACGAAGTGGCTGGTGTGGGCGGGCACCGCGATCGGCCTCGCCTTCCTGGTCAAGACGCTGCAGGCGTTCCTGATCCTGCCGGTGCTCGCCCTGGTGTACGTCGTCCGCGCACCGACGACCCTGAGGAAGCGCATCGGGCAGGTGCTCCTCGCCGGTCTCGCCATGGTCGTCGCCGGCGGCTGGTGGGTGGCGATCGTCGAGCTGTGGCCGGCGTCCTCCCGCCCGTACATCGGCGGCTCGCAGAACAACTCCTTCCTGGAGCTGACCTTCGGCTACAACGGCCTCGGCCGCATCAACGGCGAGGAGACCGGCAGCGTCGGAGGCGGCGGCCAGGGCGGCGGCTGGGGTGAGACCGGCTGGGACCGGATGTTCAGCTCAACCATCGGTGGCCAGATCTCGTGGCTGATTCCGGCCGCGCTGATCCTGCTGGTGGCGGCCCTGGTCCTGACCTGGAAGCTGCAGCGGACGGACACCACCCGCGCCACCTTCCTCCTCTGGGGCGGCTCGCTGCTGATCACCATGGTGATCTTCAGCTTCATGCAGGGCATCTTCCACGAGTACTACACCGTCGCCCTCGCCCCCTACATCGCCCCGCTGATCGGCATGGGCGCCGCGCTGCTCTGGCAGGAACGCGGCCGGACGTGGGTGTCGCTGACGCTGGCGGCCGCGATGACGGCCACCGCTGCCTGGGGGTACGTCCTGCTCGACCGCTCCTCCGACTACTACCCGTGGCTGAAGTGGCTCGTCCTCGTCGGCGGCCTGGTGGCCGCGCTCGGCCTGGTCTTCGTGGGCCGCCTCGGGCATCAACTGGCTCTGACTGTCGTCGCGTTGGGATATGTCGCCGGGCTGGCCGGGCCGACCGCGTACACCCTCACCACGCTGGGCGAGGGCCACACCGGGTCGATCGTGACCGCGGGCCCGTCCGTCCAGGGCGGCATGGGCGGCGGCCCGGGCGGTGGCGGTGGCGGCATGGGCGGCGGCCCCGGTGGCGGCGCCATGCCGGGGCCGCAGAACCAGCAGAACGGACAGAACCAGCAGGGTGGCGGCATGGCCCAGCCCCCGACCGGCGGCTTCCCCGGCCAGAACCAGCAGGGCCAGGGGCAGCAGGGCGGTCCGGGCCGGCAGAACGGGACTGGTGACGGCGGCGGCATGGGTGGTGCCGGCGGCATGGGCGGCCTGCTCAACGGCGCCTCCGTCAGCGACGAGGCCAAGGAGCTGCTGGAGGAGAACTCCGGCGACTACACCTGGGTCGCCGCCGCCATCGGCGCCCAGAACGCCGCGAGCTACCAGCTGTCCACCGGCGACCCGGTGATGTCGATCGGCGGCTTCAACGGCACCGACCCGTCGCCAACCCTGGCCGAGTTCAAGGAGTACGTGGCGGACGGCAGGATCCACTACTTCATCGCCGGCGGCGGCATGGGCGGCGGCTCGGACAGCGGCACGTCCTCGCAGATCACCTCGTGGGTCGAGGAGAACTTCAAGGAGGTCACGGTGGGATCCGCCACCTTCTACGACCTGACGCAGCCGACGAGTTCGAGCAGCAGCTGACCTACGCCAAACCGATTCCCGCCGTACCGGCTCTCCGCTTCCGTACGGCGGGAATCCGCGTTGTACACCGTATGGGAACTGTTCTACGGTGTACAGCATGTCGACGACCTCCCAGGCGCAGACCCCGCAGCAAGCCCCGGGCGGCCACCCGCAGCGCTGGCTGATCCTCGGTGTCATCTGTCTCGCGCAGCTCACCGTGCTGCTCGACAACACCGTTCTGAACGTGGCGATCCCCTCCCTGACCGAGGAGCTGGGCGCGGCCACCTCCGACATCCAGTGGATGATCAACGCGTACTCGCTGGTCCAGTCGGGTCTGCTGCTCACCGCGGGCAGCGCCGCCGACCGCTATGGCCGCAAGAAGATGCTGATCACGGGACTGGCCCTGTTCGGTATCGGCTCGCTGGTGGCCGGACTGGCCGACTCCACCGGGCAGTTGATCGCCGCCCGGGCGGGTATGGGCGTCGGCGGTGCGCTGCTGCTGACCACGACCCTCGCCGTCGCGATGCAGATCTTCGCCCCGGAGGAGCACGCCAAGGCGATCGGCATCTGGAGCGCGGTCAACGCGCTGGGCTTCGCATGCGGTCCGCTGATCGGCGGCTTCATGCTGGACCACTTCTGGTGGGGCGCGATCTTCCTGATCAACCTGCCGGTGGTGGCGCTCGGCCTGGCCGCGGTCGTGGCGCTCGTACCGGAGTCGAAGAATCCGCAGGGCGACCGGCCCGACCTGCTCGGTGCGCTGCTGTCCACCATCGGCATGTCGTCACTGGTGTTCGCGATCATCTCCGGGCCCGAGCACGGCTGGACATCCGGCCAGGTGCTGGTGAGCGGGGCCGTCGCGGTCGTGGTGCTGGCCGCGTTCGCCTACTGGGAGAGCCGGATCCCGTATCCCATGCTCGACCTGCACTTCTTCCGCAACCAGCGGTTCACGGGCGCGGTCGCCGGCGCCGTGCTGATCACCTTCGGGATGGGCGGGGCGCTGTTCCTGCTCACCCAGCATCTGCAGTTCGTGCTCGGCTACGGCCCCCTGGAGGCGGGGCTGCGGACGGCGCCCCTGGCGCTGACCGTGGTGGCGTTGAACTTCACCGGTGTGGCGGCGAAGTGGACGACGAAGCTCGGCATGCCGGTGTCGATCGCGCTGGGCATGGTGCTGATGTCCGGCGGCCTGGTGTCGATCGCGACGCTGGCCTCCGGCGGATATGCCGGCACGCTGCTCGGGCTGCTGCTCATCGGCGCGGGGTGCGCCATCGCCAACCCGGTCATGGCGCACGCCATCATGAGCGCGATTCCGCCGGCCAAGGCGGGTGTCGGCGCGGGGATCAACGGCACGCTGGCGGAGTTCGGGAACGGCTTGGGCGTTGCGGTGCTCGGCGCGGTGCTCAACTCGCGGTTCGCCGCGTTGATTCCGGTGGCGGCGAGTTCGTTGCCGGCCGCTGTGTCCGCGGCGGACGGCGAGGCGGAGCGGGGGCGGATCCTGGACGCGTTCTCCTCCGGACTGGAGAGCAGTCAATTGGTGGGGGCGGTGGCTGTGTTGCTGGGTGGGTTGCTTGCGGCGGCACTGCTGCGTAGGGCGGAGCGTGCGGATGCCTAGGGGCTCGGGCGGTTCTGTCGTCCGGCGGCTGCGGGATCGTCGTGGTTGTTCGCGCAGTTCCCCGCGGCCCTTTCGGGGCGTTGCAGCCTAGCCTTGTGACCAGTTGACCGGAGTGTCTAGGAAGGTGCGCCCATGGCGAAGGCAGCGGCCGGGCGTTCGGCGCGGAGCAGTGTCTGGCTGGAGGGCAAAGCACCCCGCGGCGGGCGTGGGGGTGGGCAGCCGTCGGGGCTGGACCGGGAGCGGATCACCGCGGTGACGGTGCGGCTGCTGGACGCGGAGGGGCTGGCGAAGTTCTCGATGCGCCGGCTCGCCGCCGAGCTGAACGTCACCGCGATGAGTGTCTACTGGTACGTCGACACCAAGGACGACCTCCTCGAACTCGCCCTCGACGCCGCCTACGGGGAGCTCCGGCTGCCCGACCCGGACGCCGACGAGGACTGGCGCGACCAGCTGCGCGCGCTCGCCACCGAGTACCGTGCGCTGCTGGTGCGCCACCCCTGGCTGTCGCCGCTGGCCGGGACGTACCTCAACATCGGCCCCAACAGCCTCGCCTTCTCCCGCGTCGTCCAGCGAGTGATCCGCAAGACCGGGCTGCCCGCGCGCGGCGTCACGGGCGCCATCTCGGCCGTCTTCCAGTTCGTGTACGGGTACGGCACGATCGAGGGCCACTTCTTCGCCCGGGTCGCGGACGCCGGCATGACCCCGGACGACTACTTCCAGCACGCCATGAGCTCGGTGACCGAGGTGCCGGAGACCGCCGAGGTCATCCAGGAGTCCAAGGACATCATGGCGGCCCGCGGCGGCGACACGGTCGCGGAGATGCTGGACCGGGACTTCACCTTCGCCCTGGATCTGCTGGTGGCCGGCATCGAGGCCATGGTCGAACGCGGCTGACTAGTCCCCCTGGACCAGCCGCGCCGGAAATCCCCCCGTCGCCACCGGACCCCACCGCTCCGGTGTGACCCGGATGATCGACTTGCCCTGCTTGACCATGGCCTGCCGGTACTCGTCCCAGTCCGGGTGCTCACCGGCGATGTTCCGGTAGTACTCCACGAGCGGCTCGACCGAGTCGGGTGTGTCGATGACCTCGGCCGTCCCGTCGATCTGGACCCACGGCCCGTTCCAGTCGTCGCTCAGGACGAGAACGCCGACCCGCGGATCCCGCTTGGCGTTGCGGGTCTTGGCCCGCTCCGGGTAGGTCGAGACCACGATCCGCCCCGAGTCGTCGACGCCGCAGGTCAGCGGGGATGCCTGCGGACTGCCATCGGCCCGCCGGGTGAACAGGATGGCCCGGTGCCGGGGACGTACAAACTCCAGCAGCTCGTCCAGGGAGACACGGGTGTTGGTCGCGATGTTCGGTGCCATGGCGTCAGCTTAGGCTCCACTCGCACCTGCGCCGGCGCTAAGACGAACACCGTCGCGGCCGTCCGAACGGCTGGGCGCAGATGCGATGCCCGAGGGCTGCATTGCCTGTCAGCCGGTGCCGGGGGGACCGGACGGTCCGAGTTCAGACGGTCAGATCCCAGACGGCCTGGAGGAACTCGGGCCAGGAGGTGCTCCGACGGCCACCGAGTGCCTGCTGGAGGCTCAGCTGAAGGGTCTTCTTCAGCGGGTGCGGAGAGTCCATGATCGCCTCGTTGCGCAGGGCGAGACGGTGCACCTCCACGGTGAACGGCAGGCGGTCGCTCTTGCCGCCGTTGCAGGTGGCGTGGGCGGGGGCGAGGTTCCACAGCGCGTCGAGGTCGGGACCGGCCCAGGCCCTCACACTGTGCAGGCGCTGCATGAGGGCGAAGGGAAAGACGTGATCGACCGCCACCGCCTGGCCCGGGGAGACGACCTCGTCGCAGATGAGGCAGCGGCCGTGCTGGAAGCCGATGAGTGCGTCTGCGACCTTGGCGACGGAGCGGCGCCGTTTCTTGTCGGTGAGCTTGAGCGAGTCCCAGTCGACCGCGACACCGTCCTCGATGAGGCTGCGCCCCACGCCTGCGGCGAAGGAGCTCTCGACGATGCTCCACCGAGCGTCGAGTTCCGTACGCAGGCCGGCCGCCTGTTCTGATCGCGCGACGCGTAGTGCGTCGGGGGTGAGGCGCACCACGCGTTGCCGCGGGTTGCCCGCCAGCTCGAAGAAGCGGTGGGGCACCTGAGTGCCGCCCCGCAGGTTGTGGAACTTCTGCATGACCATGGCCGGCATGGACCGAGCCGCGGCCTCAAGCAGTCGTTCGGTCGGCTGCCCGGCATTCAGTGTCTCGGCGCGCTCCTCCTTGGCGATGGTGAGGAAGTCCGAGTCGCGCAGGGCGACGCCCTCGGGGGCCTGGGGCGCGTCGCCGAGATGACGCGCCAGCTCCAGCGCGTACGGGGCAGCGAGTTCGGCGAGCGGGATCTCGCTCTGCCCTCGTCCGGCCGCGTCCAGCAGCGCCGTGCCGAGCGCGAACTTGTACGTCCGGGAGTTCGCGCCCATGAGCACGGCCAGCCGCCACGAGGTACGCGCGGAGGCGTCCTGCGCGTAGAAGGAGCTGCTCCCGCTCATCCCTGCTCTTTCCGGAGCGCCACGGAGTTCCAGCGCACCGCCTCACGGCCGAGCCGGTCCGCTCCCTCATCCACGATCCGAAGCGGCGTCAGCCCCACTTCTGCTCCATGGCCGGCGACCTCCTCCGGCGGGATGTCGAACATGCGCCGGTCCACAGGCGGTTCGCCACGGCGCAGTGTGATCAGCAATGTGCCGCCCGGAACCAGCAGCCCAGCCAGGCGCTGCATCGCGATCGGACGATCCTCTGGTGAGAGATGCATCCACACCGCGGACAACAGGACGACGTCGTATGGTCCCTGGACACCGTGGAGGTCCGGGAGCGCGCCCTCTCGCCAGGTCACCCCAGCGTCGGAGTGAAGCCGTGCAGCCAACCGCCGCAGCTCCGCCACCGGCTCCACCGCATCAACCGAGAAGCCGCGCCCGGCCAGCGCCGCTGCGTCACGCCCGGTTCCCGCACCTACGTCCAGCACACGCGCGGGCGCGTCCGGAAGCAGATCCAGGAGCGCCTCATGCACAGACTCGAACGAAATGCTCTCGTACACCCGCGCGAGCCGCTCTGCCGACTCGGCGTAGTAGGCCTGTATCCCCGCACCTGAAGTTCGCTCCATGCCAGAACCGTAAGACCCACCACTGACAACCCTTGCGCTCAGCTACCGAGGAGCGGCAACGAGCTCCGGAATCTGAGTGCGTGGGAAGTGCAGCCGTGCTTCAGCAGAGAGACCCTCGGGTTCGAGGGGAACGTTCATCCGCCAGGAACCGACGCTCCAGGGCCTGCGTATGCGGTCGCCGAAGGCCTCAGTGTCAGCGAGCAGCGTGGCCAGCCGCTGGGCGTCGGTCGTCGGCAGCGTCGCCGTGAACCGGGACGGTGTCCGCATCGGCAAGGGAGCCGGGTATTCGGACCTTGAGTTCGCGTTCCTGGTCGAGGACTTCGCCACCTGGTTGCCCACGTGGAGGAGACCGGCGAGCGCGTGACCCTCGCCGAGGACGGCGAGCGTATGACGTTCAGCCGGGGCCGGGTGGTGGTGGCCGAGTTGCGCCGTGCCGGGTGGCTCGAGTGGCTGGAAGGCTGGGCGCGCACCGGGCGGGCGGGGCAGCCTGCCGCGTCCTCGCTGCTCGCGGTCCTGCAACCGCGCACCTCGACTTGATAGGCAAGTGTGCACTTGCCTATGGTGTGGTCGTGGCCGAAGAACTTTTCAAAGCCCTGGCCGACCCCACCCGCCGCACCATCCTCGACGAGCTCACGGAGAAGTCCGGACAGACACTGTTCGAGATCTGCTCGCGACTGAGCATGAAGCATCAGCTCGGCATCTCGCGCCAGGCCGTCTCCCAGCACCTCGCCGTGCTGGAGGCCGCCGGGCTCGTCGAGACCAGGCGGGAGGGCCGCTACAAGTTCCACGACCTGAACACAGCCCCGCTGCGGCAGATCGCCGAGCGATGGCACGTGCCCGGCACATCCGGACCGGAGGAGAGCACCCCATGAAGATCCATCTGACCAGCGTCTTCGTCGACGACCAGGCCAAGGCCGAGCACTTCTACACCGAGATCCTCGGCTTTGTGAAGAAGCACGACGTCCCGGTGGGTGAGAAGGACCGGTGGCTGACCGTCGTCTCACCCGAGGAGCCCGACGGCACCGAACTCCTCCTGGAGCCCGTCGGTCACCCGGTCGCCAGGACCTACCGCGACACGCTCGTCGAGGACGGCATCCCGCTCGCCCAGTTCGCCGTCGACGACGTGAAGGCGGAGTACGAGCGCCTGCGTGGTCTCGGCGTCCGCTTCACCCAGGAGCCCGTGGAGATGGGCCCCGTCACCACCGCCGTCTTCGACGACACCTGCGGCAACCTGATCCAGATCGCGACACAGCCGCAGTAGGCGGCCTGGTGAACAGCCGGGCCGTCCGTCAGCTCCCTGCCTGGAGGGGGACCTCCCCCTGCACCGCCTGGACGTCCAGCTCCACCTTCAGCGTCGTACCGATCGCGGCGATGCCCGCCTGGACGACCTGGTTGTAGTTCATGGCGAAGTCCTCCCGCCGCAGCTCCGTCGTCGCCCGGAAGGCGGCGCGGGTGCCGCCCCAGGGGTCGGGGCCGGTGCCGAGGTAGGCGAGGTCCAGGTCCACCGGGCGTACGACCCCGTGCATGCCCAGTTCGCCGTGCACGGTCCAGCGGTCGGGACCGTTCGCCGTCAGCCCCGTCGACCGGTAGGTGATCTCCGGGTAGTTCTCCACGTCCAGGAAGTCCGGCGACTTCAGGTGGCCGTCCCGCATCGCGTTCCCCGTGTCGATGGAGGCGGCCCGGATGACCGCCTCCACCCGGGACTTGGCGATGTCGTCCGGGGCGATCTCGATCGCGCCGGTGAAGTCGGTGAACCGGCCGTGCACGCTGGAGATCCCCAGATGCTGGGCGACGGCACCCACGCTGGAGTGCGCCGGATCGATCGTCCACGGCCCCGGCGGGGGCAGCTCGGCCCCGCCCTGCCGGGCCAGCGTCACCGTGCCGACCTCGGCCCGGCCGCTTGCCGTGACGATCGCGCTCGCGGCGGCGGGCGCGTAGCCGACGGCCGTGACGATGACGGTGTACGCCCCCGGCTTTAGTGGGGTCGCATCCCGTACGGCTCCCTCCGCGTCCGCCTCCGCCCGCAGCACCTGCGTTCCGGTCATGTCGGTCACCGTGACGACCGCGTGCGACACGGCCCATCCGTCCCGGGTACGGATCCTCGCGGTCAGTCCCATCTCACGTACTCCTCAGAAGCTCAAAGAAACCGGCCCGTGGCAGGGCGCACCTCCGCTCGGAGCGCGCCGCCGCCACGGGCCGGGGGTCCAACTACTCGCCAGGATGGGCGAGTTCGATGTCGTGGCCGTCGACGCCGGTGCCGGTGACCGTCAGTGCCGTCGCCGCCGGCGGGTAGCCGGTAGCGATGACCGTGTAGTCGCCGCTGTCGAGATCGGTGAAGGCGTATGCCCCGTCCGTCCCGGTGGTGGCGGTGCCGACGACGTTGCCCGCCGCATCGACCAGCGTCACCCGGGCGTCGGCCAGCGGCCCGTGCGGCGCCCGTACGACGCCCTGCACCTGGGCGCCCGCGTCCAGGTCGACCTCGATGCGGGTGATGCCGGTGCCGCCCACCTCGACGGGCAGCGCCCGCGGCCGGTACCCGGCGGCGTTCACCGCGACGGTCACCGTCCCCGGCACCAGCTCGGCGAAGCCGAACTCGCCGTGCTCACCGGTGGTCTGGCTGGCCAGCAGGTCGCCGCGCACATCAGTCACGATGACCATCGCATCCTTCACGGGCAGCGCGTTCCCGGCGGCCCGCACGACACCCGTCAGCCCGCTGGTGCCGCTGAGCAGGATGTCGTACGTGAGCGGCTCACCGTTCACGACGATCGTGGACGCCTGCGGCTGGAACCCGTCGGCGGAGGCGATCAGGACGTACGAGCCCGTGCCCGGCGCGTCCACCGCGTAGGAGCCGTCGGCCTGCGCGACCGACCGGCCCAGCTGACGGCCCGAGAGGGAGATCAGCGTGACCGCGGCCTGCGGGACGGGCGCGCTCTCGGCGCCGCGGACCTGGCCGCGGACCGGGATGCCGTCGCCGGCGGGACCCGGCTCGGCTGCCGTGCCGGCGACCGCCGCGAGCCGCTGCGTCCCCTCGGGACCGGCCAGAGGCGCCGCGGCGACGAGGGCCGGGACCCGCTCCTGCTCGCCGGCCGGCGCGGGCACGTCGGCGGGCGCCGCCGCCTGGGCGGACTGCTGGGCGGACTGCGCCAGCGCGCCCTGGGTCTTCAGCGGAACCTCCTTGATGAACAGGGAGAACAGGAGAGCGAGCAGGGCGATCGGCGCGGCGTAGAGGAACACGTCCGCGATGCCGTGGCCGTAGGCGCTCTCCATGAGGGTGCGGATCGGGCCGGGCAGGGCGTCCATGTCCGGGATGCTGCCGGAGGAGCCGGACTCGGAGAGCGCGGACGCGTACTTCGGGGGGAGGTCGGACGCCCCTTCCTCGACGTAGTGCGTGATGCGGGTGCTCAGGACCGCGCCCAGCGCGGAGACGCCCACCGCACCGCCGAGGGACCGGAAGAAGTTCACCACCGAGCTGGCCGCGCCCAGGTCGCTCGGGTCCACCTGGTTCTGCGTGGCGAGCACCAGGTTCTGCATCATCATGCCGACGCCGAGACCCAGCAGCGCCATGTAGCAGGCCACGTGCCAGTACTCGGTGTCGTACCGGATCGTGCCGAGCAGGCCGAGACCGCCGGTCACCAGCACACCGCCCGCCAGCAGCCAGGCCTTCCAGCGTCCGGTCCGGGTGATGACCTGGCCGGAGATGGTGGAGGAGAGGAACAGACCGCCGATCATCGGGATGGTCAGGACACCGGACATGGTCGGCGACTCGTCCCGGGCCAGCTGGAAGTACTGGCTGAAGTAGATGGTGCCGGCGAACATCGCGATGCCGACGAACAGCGAGGCGAGCGAGGCCAGCGTGATGGTGCGGTTGCGGAACAGCCGCAGCGGGATGATCGGCTCGGACGCCTTCGTCTCGACCAGCAGGAAGACCGCCAGCAGCGCGAGCGTGCCGCCGAGCATGGCGTACGTCTCGGTGGACACCCAGTCGTACTTGTCACCGGCGAAGGTCACCCAGATCAGCAGCAGGCAGACCGCGGCCGTGATGAAGAAGGCGCCCGCCCAGTCGACCTTGGCCTTCCGCTTGACGACCGGCAGGTGCAGGGTGCGCTGCAGCACGATCAGGGCTATGACGGCGAAGGGGACACCGACGTAGAAGCACCAGCGCCAGCCCAGCCAGTCGGTGTCGGTGATGACACCGCCGATCAGCGGGCCGCCGACCATCGCGGTCGCGAACGTGGCGCCGAGGTAGCCGTTGTACCGGCCGCGCTCACGCGGCGAGATCATCGCCGCCAGGATGATCTGGGCCAGCGAGGACAGACCGCCCATGCCGATGCCCTGGACGGCGCGGAACGTGATCAGCGTCGCCGGGTTCTGGGACAGACCGGCGGCCGCCGAGCCCACCACGAAGATCACCAGGGCCAGCTGGATCAGCAGCTTCTTGGAGAAGAGGTCGGCGAGCTTGCCCCACAGCGGGGTGGACGCGGTCATCGCCAGCAGCGACGCGGTCACCACCCAGGTGTAGGCGCTCTGGCCGCCGCCGAGGTCGCTGATGATGTCGGGCAGCGCGTTGGAGACGATCGTCGACGACAGGATCGCGACGAACATGCCGAGCAGCAGGCCGGTCAGCGCCTCCATGATCTGCCGGTGCGACATCGCAGCGCCGTCGGCGGAGCCGTGCGAGCCTCCCCCGTGCTTGGCGTGGGCCCGCACACCGGCTGGTGTGGTCGTTGCCATGGGCTTCCTTATCTCTTACGTCTCTTACGTGCTTGCGGGGGTACGGGTCGTCGGGTCGACGGGAGGAGCGGACCGGGCGGTGGACCGGCAGTCGCCGAAGCTGGTCCGGAGCCGGGCCATGAGCCGGGTGAGTTCACCGACCTCGTCGTCGGTCCAGTCGCTCAGCCGGTCGGCCAGCAGGTCGGTGCTCCGCCGGGACAGCTCGTCGAGCTTGGCTTGGCCACTCGGGGTCAGGCGCAGGATGCGCGAGCGCTTGTCCGCCGGGTCGGGGGAGCGTTCGATCCAGCCCCGCTCCGCGACATGGGTGACATGACGGCTGGTGACCGACATGTCGACGGCCAGCAACTCGGCGAGCCTGCCGATGCGCATGTCGCCATGGCGGTCGAGCAGCGTCAGCACGGCGGCCGAGCCGCCCGGGCAGTCGGTCGGCAGAATCCGGGCCATCTCCCGCTTCACGGCCCCGACGCCACTGAGCTGGCGGGCCAGCTCCTCGTACTGCGCCTGTTCGGCCATGGCATCTCCCGTATTTGTTGCTTAGAGCAACCATAGGTCTAGTTGGTTGCCACAGGCAAATTAAATCGGGTGTACGGGACATAAAAACTTGGCAAAGGCAAGTATTGGCGGGTGTAAAGATGAGCAGGCGGGGCCTACTTCTGCCGCCGCGAACCCCGCACTTGGGCAGCCCCGACGTTTTCGCTAGGGTCTCGGGCCATGGCCAACACCCAGAACCCCCAGGGCAACCACGACCCCGCCGGCAGCACCCAGATGTTCCGCGCGTTCGTCGACGAGGCCCCTCAGGCCCGGCAGCAGGCGGCCGCCCCGGCGGGTCCCCGCCTCGGCCTGATCGTCGGCATCGTGGCCGCCGTCGTGATCGTCGCCGCGGTCGCCTGGCTTGCGCTGAAGTAGTTCACTCCCACTCCACGTCGACGTCCCGCGTCTCGATGTGCATGCCGAGCGGCACCCGCCACGCGTCGACGCACACCGTCCAGGTCCCGTCCTTCCGCGCGCCGGCTTCGATCGGCGCCGGAAGTTTCCCGCTCGACTCGACCGTCCCCCAGTCGATGCCGAGCGCGCCGATGATGTGCGTCCCGAAGGTCACCGTGCCCGAACGCACCGCGGTTCCCCCGGTGTTGTGCAGGGCGAGGGTCACCTTCTCGCACCAGCGCTTGTCGGTGGGCTCCCGTACGGGCTCGCCCACACTCAGCGCGGCCGGCCCCTGAGGTGCCGTGCGAGTGGGGGAGGGCGTCGGAGCCGGCGAACCCGCCTCCGTAGGACTGGAGTGCGCGCCGCTGCCCGAGGGCGCGTCGGCGGCCGGCCTGCCGTGATCGCCGCCCGTGGGGGCGGGGCCGCTGTCCGCGCTCGGTGTGCTGTCCGGCGACGGCTGCCCTGAACTTCCCCTGCTGGCAGAAGAGTTGGTCGAGGAGCTGCCCTCGCCCTCGTCCTCGCCCGCCGCCTCCGCTCCGTCGAGGGGCACCAGCCGCACGCCACCCGTCGGCTCCGCCGCCGTACGCCCGGACGGGCCTCCGCCCGCGCCGACCGCGACGTATCCGCCGTCCGCGCCGCCGCCTCCGTACCCGGCGAGTACCGCACCGAGGCAGACGGCGGCCGCCGACGCACCGATCACGGCGCCCCGGCGGCCACGGGTCCAGGTCGCTGGAAGCATCGCGCCATAGTGGCTGACACTCCGTCAAATAGGAAGCCTTCAGTCGGAGATGAGCCCCTTACGCAGCTGGGCCAGGGTCCGGGTGAGGAGCCGGGAGACATGCATCTGGGAGATGCCGACCTCCTCGCCGATCTGCGACTGGGTCATGTTGGCGAAGAAGCGCAGCATGATGATCCGGCGCTCACGGGGCGGGAGCTTGGCCAGCAGCGGCTTCAGGGACTCGCGGTACTCCACGCCCTCCAGCGCCGTGTCCTCGTAGCCGAGCCGGTCGGCCAGCGAGCCCTCGCCGCCGTCGTCCTCCGGGGCGGGGGAGTCCAGGGACGAGGCGGTGTAGGCGTTGCCGACCGCGAGGCCGTCGACGACGTCCTCCTCGGAGACGCCGAGGACGGCGGCGAGTTCGGTCACGGTCGGGGAGCGGTCCAGCTTCTGGGACAGCTCGTCGCTGGCCTTCGTCAGGGCCAGGCGCAGCTCCTGGAGACGGCGCGGCACCCGCACCGACCACGAGGTGTCCCGGAAGAACCGCTTGATCTCGCCGACGACCGTGGGCATCGCGAACGTCGGGAACTCCACACCCCGTTCGCAGTCGAACCGGTCGATGGCCTTGATCAGGCCGATCGTGCCGACCTGAACGATGTCCTCCATGGGTTCGTTGCGGGAGCGGAAGCGGGCGGCCGCGTAGCGCACGAGGGGGAGATTGAGCTCGATCAGGGTGTCCCGGACGTACGCGCGCTCCGGGCTGTCCTCGTCGAGCGCGGCGAGCCGCAGGAACAGGGAGCGGGAGAGGGTGCGGGTGTCGATGGACTCCGAGGCCGGCGGGGCCGGGGTGGGCGTGGCCTCGAGGGCCGGGGCCGGCGTGGCCTCGAGGGCCGATACGTCGTTGAGGGCGCCGATGGCGTCGAGCGCGTCGAGAGCCTCCGGCGCTGCCTCGCTCTTCGTGAGCGTCAGCACCTTCGAGCTGCCCTGGTCTGCGGACATGCCACCCCCTTTGGGTCGCGGGACGGTCGCGGCGAACGCTCCCGATGAGGAACGTCAGCCTTCACCTGAATACCGGCGCCGGGGCACCGGCAAACGCTCTTCCCGCAGAATGTCACATGTCGGCAACACGCTGTAGAGACATGTCGACACGTGAGATGCGAATCCGCCCTGGAAGAAGGGGGTCTGACGGTTCTTCGGTACAAATTCGGCAGCATCGGCGCTGGTGAGCGATTCGCCCGTGCTGGTGATGCATCGACCTCTCATTCGGTTGTGCGCCGGTTCGATTCGCGGGGGCAGGGCGATCCGCCTGAGCGGGCTCGGCGTACTCAGGTGCGGTTCGGCAGCGCCCCCAAGGGGCGCGGGGCTGTATCGATATGCGGCTCCGCCGCGTGGGCGCGACCAGCCACAACGCACCCGCAGATGGCTACCGCACCCCCAGCGGAGCGCTACGCCTCGATCCGGTTCGCCGAGCGCAGCCGCTGGAAACTACGCGCAAGCAGCCGCGAGACGTGCATCTGCGAGACCCCGAGTTCCGCACTGATCTGCGACTGGGTGAGGTTGCTGTAGTAGCGCAGCAGCAGAATCCGCTGCTCGCGTTCCGGGAGCTGGACGAGCAGATGCCGGACCAGGTCGCGGTGCTCGACCCCGTCCAGGGCGGGGTCCTCGTAGCCGAGCCGGTCGAGCAGGCCGGGCAGGCCGTCGCCCTCCTGGGCCGCCTCCAGCGAGGTCGCGTGGTAGGACCGTCCGGCCTCGATGCAGGACAGCACTTCGTCCTCGGTGATGCGCAGCCGCTCGGCGATCTCGGCGGTCGTCGGGGTGCGCCCGAAGGCGGTGGTCAGGTCCTCGGTCGCGCTGTTGACCTGCACCCACAGCTCGTGCAGTCGGCGCGGTACGTGGACCGTGCGGACGTTGTCGCGGAAGTATCGCTTGATCTCCCCGACGACGGTCGGCATCGCGAAGGTCGGGAACTGCACGCCCCGGTCCGGGTCGAAACGGTCGATGGCGTTGATGAGCCCGATGGTGCCGACCTGGACGACGTCCTCCATGGGTTCGTTGCGGGAGCGGAACCGGGCGGCCGCGTAGCGTACGAGCGGAAGGTTGGCCTCGATCAGCGCCCCCCGCACCCGGGTGTGTTCCGGCGTGCCCGGCTCCAGCTTCTTGAGCTCGGCGAACAGAACCTGGGTGAGTGCCCGTGTGTCGGCGCCCCGGCTGCGCTGCGGCGCGGCCTCCTCCTCGGGGGGTGCTTGAGGCGCAGTACTGGCCGACACGGTCAACTCCACCTCATGGTCCATCAACACATCCGTCAAAAGCGGTCATAGCATCACAAGACATGTGCACGGTGTGCAAGCACCGCATAACGCCGTGTTGAGGGCAAGTTGGGGCCTAAGATGCATGAGAGCCCCCCGCCGTTCCGGCGGAGGGCTCGGAAGTCCGTGGGCCTCAGATCTCGTAGTCGGCGATCACCCAAGTGGCGAACTCCCGCCACAGGGCGACGCCCGCCTGGTGCGCCGGATGCTCCACATAGCGCTTGAGGGCGTCCTGGTCGTCGACCGCCGAGTTGATCGCGAAGTCGTACGCGATGGGCCGGTCGCTGACGTTCCAGCCGAGCTCCCAGAAGCGCAGCTCCTCGATTTGGTCGCCGAGGGCCCGGAAGGCCTCGACGCCCTGCACGACGCGCGGGTCGTCACGCTCGACACCGTCGTTGAGCTTGAACAGGACCAGGTGGCGGATCATGATTCTCCTCCGTTGGCGACCCAGGTCATGAAGTCACCGATGGCCTTGGCAGCGTCCGATATGCCCTCGAACCCTATCTGGACGTAGTCGGCGGCCTTGGACGGGTCCGTGATGATCACGTAGAGCGCGAAGACCACGAGCACATAGACGGCGATCTTCTTCGAATTCACCGCCACTGCGGCCTCCCCTGTGCCTGCTGCGCCTGATGGGACCCCTGTTGCCGGCGGTGAGTGTAACTTCATGTCGTATTTGACGACCAACGCCTCGCCGGGCGGGAATCCGTTGTCCTGGCGTGTCCCGGCATGCACGAAGGGCCCCGTCTGACGACGGGGCCCTTTCTCGAGCGGTAGCGGAGGGATTTGAACCCTCGGTGACTTGCGCCATACTCGCTTTCGAGGTCTGTTCGTGCTGGTCAGAGGGTCATTCAGGGTCGTTCAACCTCGTTCATTCCCGCTTCCTCGCCCGGCGGGTGAACGGCTGTGGACGGCTCCGAACGAGGCTGAATGAGACGGAAACCGAGACGGAGCACCGACCGGCTGACCTGCGCATCTGTCCCCTAAGTATCAGGGTCGAGAGGCTTCAAGGGCTGCGACCACGGCCGCCGGATCACCGTCGTACAAAAGGTGCGGTTCGTCTGCCTCGGGCGGGATGAACCGCGAGCGGTACCGCTGTAGGTCGCTCTCGGAGAAGTAGATCGAGTTGGGATCGTCCGCGTGGAACTCGTTGCGCTTGCTGATCCTCGCCCATAGCTCGTCGTGGCTGGCTGCGAGGTATACGAGTACAGGGGTCGCGCCAGCGTCGGTGGCGATCGCTCGCCACTTCGCCCGGTCCTCGGGGGTCCAAAAGCCGTGGTCAACGACGACATCGCGCCCGGCCTTGAGCTGCTCCCGCAGGTCGACCGCCACGTCTTCGAGGACGGGCCGCTCAAGGGTGGGGAAGACGCCCCGGGGGAAGTCCACGCCGTAGACGCCGTGCCGGCGGAACATCTCCTCGTCCGGGCACAGTCGTACGAACCCACGGTCGGTGAGGGCGCGGGAAAGCGTCGTCTTGCCGGAGCCGGGGAGTCCGGCCACAAGGACACAGAACGGCGGGCGTGGGGGCATCGGTCTCGTCATGGTTCGGGAGATGGCGGCCACCTCTGCTTCGGCTTCGGGCGTGATTGTGCCAGCCCTGCGGGCCGCAAGCAGTGCATCTAGGCGGTCTTCGAGCACGCTCAAGAGCGCGTCGTCCACGACCGTCACGGGGACACCTGCGGTAGGAAGGCCGGTTACTGCCCGCAGCGCCAGCGGACCAACCCGGAGACGGCCGACACGAAGTCGCGCGCCGGACGGCGTGCCGTGGGACTGCCCTCACAGCTCGTGGACCTGCTGCGCACCCACCAGGCCAAGCAGCAGGCCGAGCGCGCGGCGGCCGACGCCGACTGGACGGACGAAGGGTGGCTCTTCGCTACGCCGACCGGGCGCGGAACTTCCCCCCGAACGGACTACGACGATTGGAAAGAGTTGCTGAACTCCGCGAAGGTGCGGGACGGCCGTCTGCACGACGCCCGGCACACGGCGGCCACGGTGCTGCTGATCCTCGGGGTCTCCGAGCGCGCGGTCATGGGGCTCATGGGCTGGTCGTCCACAGCCATGGCCGCGAGGTATCAGCACATGGTCGACACCGTCCGCAGCAACATCGCGAGGCAGGTCGACGGGCTCATCGGGAAGCCGGACGGAGACGGACCGGACGACGATGACGAGGGGCTCGCCGGGGCCCTCGTCCCTGCCCGCTGAGGCGAGACGAAAGGGCGGCCCTCTGCGGGCCGCCCTTTTGCTCTTCTGGAAGCGCCACCCAGCCGGGGCGTACGCCTGCATTTTGCCTTCATGGACCAAGAACTTGTGGCGTTGGTGACTGCTGGCGTAGGGCTTGTGGGCGCTATCGGAGGGGCCGCTATTGGCGGAATCGCGGCTGCGCGTGGAGCTCGTATCGGGGCTGAGACGGCAGGGCGCGCCACAGTCAGGCAGGTACCAGACCAAGCCGCCGCTGATCATGTGCGACTGAGGAAGTTTCATCCTGAAGCCGCAGGTCACAGGGCTGGTTTGGCGGTGGTTTGACGTGTTCTCCTCTGGTCGGCCGTGGCCAGGAGCGCAAGGTTGGATCTGCTCAGGCTTGTGCGCGTGCTGGTGGATCCTGGAGCCGGGGCGGGTTCACGCACCGGATGCGATCACATGTTGTTGTAGTTCTTCTCCAGGCAGACCACATACGCCTGCAGGGTGGAGGTGAGGTTGACCTCGGGAACGGTGTTCTTCGCCGAGACGGACCAGCCGGTCGGGGTGCTGCCGTTGGCGGAGGGGCTGCCGGCAGAGTCGGTGGGGAAAGAGTCGGTGAGGAAGGTGTCGTTCTCGTCGGTACCGGTGGTCCTGCCTCCGCCGCCGGTCGCAACTTCTCCGGGCGGGCACTGGGCTGTCGCGGTGTTGTGGTCACCCGCTTGCAAGTCGACTGGTGCGCCGACGTAGGTCCTCACGTCCTTCTCGCGGTGCCCGTCCGCCTCGGGCGCCGCGGGCTTCTGGGGTGCCACGGCGTTGGCAGGATCCGGGTCGTTGGCCGTGTAGGCCGTGGACGCCATGCCGGTCGCGAGCATCATCGAGATGCTTGCCAGAGCGACAACTGCGGAGCGCTTCAACTCTAAATCTCCTGTTAGGGGTTCGATGCCTGGTTCACAATCCGTAGTGGATCGTAAACTGTTTGTAACACAACGTGGCGGCGCAGCCGGGTCGGTTCAGCCGCGCGACGCGCGCAGGCGCCGCCAGATGGCCTTCGCCGCGTGGCGCCCGGACATGGGTGGACGCCCGGGCCCGGTGGGGTGGCCGAGGAGCACAGGAAGACGGCGAGGTGGATGGTGCCGCCCTGCTCGTGGAAGTACGCGGCGAGGGCGTCGGAGATGGCCTGCGGCCTCTCGGCGCCGCGCAGGGCTCTGGAGAGCGGAAAGGCCGTCCGAGAGCCGCGCTTCTCCGGCTTTGCGATCTATGCGCCTGTCCGCATCAAGCCCCACTACTGGACGAGTGAGAGCCTCAACGGCTCAGTCATCCACATGGCGACCGGTCGGGGCATCCTCACGCAAGGCAAGGTGGCCACCCGCGGGCAGATCGCCGTTGAGTCGCACTGCAACGGGCAACTCCAATGTGAGAGTTCACCCTCCGCCCTCGACTGAGACGGAAACTGAGACGGAAGATCACGAAGGGCCCGGTCCATCGGACCGGGCCCTTCGTCTACCTGCGGTAGCGGAGGGATTTGAACCCTCGGTGACTTGCGCCACACTCGCTTTCGAGGCGAGCTCCTTCGGCCGCTCGGACACGCTACCGAGGGAGACCTTACAGCAAGGTGGGGCATGGTCCGAAATCGGTATTCGGGCCTGCCACGGCGGCCGGTCAGCGGTCGCGGAAGAAGTCGGTGAGCAGCCGGGCGCACTCCTCGGCGAGCACGCCCTCGATCACCTCGGGGCGGTGGTTGAGCCGCCGGTCGCGTATGACGTCCCAGAGGGAGCCGGCCGCGCCCGCCTTGTCGTCGCGGGCGCCGTAGACGACGCGGTCCACCCGGGACTGGACGATCGCGCCCGCGCACATCGTGCAGGGTTCGAGGGTGACGACGAGGGTGCAGCCGGACAGTCGCCACTCGCCCGCCCGTCTCCCACCACCACCCTTGCCGGAGGCGCTTCGCGCCGCTGATTCTCTCAGCTTCGCCGCCGCACGGCGGATGGCGAGGACCTCGGCGTGCGCGGTCGGGTCGCCGGTGGCCTCGCGTTCGTTGTGCCCGGTGGCCAGCACGGTCGTACCGTCGGCGGACAGCACGACCGCGCCGACGGGGACGTCGCCGCCGCGGACGGCCCGTTCGGCCTCGTCCAGGGCGTGCCGCATCGCGGCCCGCCAGCGGTCGCGTACCGGGTCGGGGGACCGTGCGGTGTCGGGCGGGGTCAGCGGACGGTCTCCAGGACCTCCGAGGCGCCCAGGGACTCGGCGATCGCGGTCAGGGCGTCCTCCGAGAGCGACAGCAGCTCCTTCTCGCTGACGCCCAGGTCGTCGAGGACGGCGGTGTCGCCGACCGGGCCGTGCGGCACGGCCTCGGCGGAGCCGCCGTCGCCGGCGTCCGTGTCGTCGTCGTCGGGTTCACCGTCCTCGGTGCCGTCGAGGTCCAGGGAGTCCAGGTCGGCGCTGTCGTCGCCGGGCTCCCTGCCGAGCAGCTCGTCGGTGAGCAGGATCTCGCCGTAGCTGCTGCGGGCGGCTGCGGCGGCGTCCGAGACGTAGATCCGAGGGTCGTCCTCGCCATCGATGCGGACGACGCCGAACCAGGCGTCCTCCTGCTCGATCAGGACGAGCACCGTGTCGTCGTCGGGAGAGGCTTCCCGGGCCAGGTCGGCCAGATCCGACAGGGTCTCCACATCGTCGAGCTCTGTGTCGCTCGCTTCCCACCCGTCTTCGGTGCGCGCGAGCAGTGCGGCGAAGTACACCGTGACTCTCCCACTGGTCAGAGGCGTGCCGGTTGGGGGTCCCCCCGGCGGAGGCTGCGGGCGGGGAGAGCTCGGGCTCCGGGTCCCACCCACTCGGAATCGTGGCAGAAACAAGGCGCTCAGGGGACGTCTTCGGCTCCCTGTGTCCGGCAGTTTTGATCGCACGTCCGCGAACGACTCACCAGCGCACTCGTTGCCGCCACCTGCGGATCGTACGCGGCTTTCGAGGTCGGCCCCGCACGTCCACTCCCACAACGACCGCGCGGGGTGCGGATCTTCCCGCCGCCGGCCCGGGCAGTGGATCTACCAGCGGAACGTTCGCATGCGCATCGCATGGCGCAGCCGGGCCGTCTTGGCGCGCCGGGGCTGGACGCGGTCACGAAGTTCTCGCGCTTCGGCGAGTTCGCGCAGGAACCGTGCCCGGCGCCGCCTCCGCTCGGCGTCGGTCTCCTGCGGCGTCGCGGCCGTGCGCCGTCCGGCGGAATCCCGGTCCCCCGGAGTGTCGCCCTCGGGCAGGTCAGGCATAGCACACCACCCCTATCCGTCCCTCCCACCTTCCCCCGGACGGGGGGTTTGACGCCAGGGCGTGGCGGCCACGAAGCGCGGCTACTGTTGGGGCATGCGTCTCCACGTCGTCGACCACCCACTGGTCGCCCACAAGCTCACCACGCTGCGCGACCAGCGCACCGACTCCGCGACCTTCCGCCGTCTCGCCGACGAGCTGGTCACCCTGCTCGCCTACGAGGCCACGCGCGACGTGCGCACCGAGCAGGTCGACATCACGACGCCGGTCGCCTCCACCACCGGCGTGAAGCTCTCCCACCCGCGCCCGCTGGTGGTGCCGATCCTGCGGGCCGGTCTCGGCATGCTGGACGGCATGGTCCGGCTGCTGCCGACCGCCGAGGTGGGCTTCCTGGGCATGATCCGCAACGAGGAGACGCTGCAGGCGTCCACGTATGCCACCCGCATGCCGGAGGACCTCTCCGGGCGGCAGGTGTACGTCCTGGACCCGATGCTCGCCACCGGCGGCACGCTGGTCGCGGCGATCCAGGAGCTGATCAAGCGCGGCGCCGACGATGTGACCGCGGTGGTGCTGCTGGCCGCCCCGGAGGGCGTCGAGCTCATGGAGCGCGAACTGGCGGGCACCCCGGTGACGGTGGTGACGGCATCGGTCGACGAGCGCCTCAACGAGAACGGCTACATCGTGCCGGGCCTGGGCGACGCCGGGGACCGGATGTACGGGGCGGCCGAATAGGGCCCTGCTGAAGCCTTGTACGAGGCTTCAGCAGCTCTTCTTCGACGCGGTGGGCGTCGGCTCCGGCTCGGCCAGTGCGGCCAGCGCCGCGGCGGCGTCCGCCTGCTTCGTCAGCCCCTTGAAGCCGTTGCCGAGGATCAGGTCGACGGCCGGGCCCTTGCGTCCGGCGTCGGTGCGGCGTTCGGCGGTGGTGAGCTGGGTGGCGAGGACGGGCAGCGAGGTGTTCAGGGACGCGGTGGGGCCGAGGAGTATGCCGGTGCCGTCGACCTTTTTGTCGAACTCCTTCGGCGCGTTGCCCACGTCGCCGATCCTGAAGCCACGTTTCTTCAGTTCGTCGGCGGTCTGCTTGGCGAGGCCGCTGCGGGTCGTGGCGTTGAGCACGTTGACGGTGATCGCGCGGGGCTCGGGCAGGTCCCTGGTCGCGCTGGGCGAGGGGCTCGCCTTGGTCGCGCAGTCCGCCTTGGGGCCGGCGGCCGAGGCCTTGTCGCCGCCGGTGAAGACGTCGACGAGCTGGAGGGTTCCCCAGCCGAGGACGCCGAGCACGGCGACGGAGGCGGTGACGAGGAGTACGAGCCTGCCGCGCCGCCGGGGCGGGCGCATCCGCGGGTACTTGTCCCCCGTGATGCGGTACTGGCCGCCCATGCCGGGGGGAGTCAGCATGCTCATGGGCGCAGCGTAGTGCGCCCGGGCGGCAATGCCTACTAGATGATCATTCGACGCCGCTCAGGAGAACCCGAAAGGGCCAAGCCGTTGCCGGCGGGTGCCTTGGGCGGGCCTCAGTCCAGCTCGAGCACGCGGGCGTGCAGCACCTGGCGTTGCTGGAGGGCCGCCCGCACCGCGCGGTGGAGGCCGTCCTCCAGATACAGGTCTCCCTGCCACTTCACGACGTGCGCGAAGAGGTCGCCGTAGAACGTCGAGTCCTCGGCCAGCAGGGTCTCGAGGTCGAGCTGCTGCTTGGTCGTCACGAGCTGATCGAGGCGGACCGGGCGCGGCGCGACGTCCGCCCACTGCCGGGTGCTTTCCCGGCCGTGGTCGGGGTACGGCCGGCCGTTTCCGATGCGCTTGAAGATCACACGGAAAGCCTACCGGTCGAGCCTCCCCGGCCGCAGCTTCCCGGCTCGGGCCGTGCCGGTCAAGTGCGCGCACATCATGGTCGATATCGGTCAAAGGGGGTGGGCGTGGATGAGGTCGCCCGCAGAAAGCGGTGAGCCGGACGCCCCGTGCGGGGGCGTCCGGGCTTCACGTCAACCGCGCCGCCGCTCCCCGACCTGGCCGGGCTGTTGCTGCGGCTTGGCTTCCTTCGCTTCCGGTTTCGGGGCACTGCGGGCGGCCTCCGCGCGCACCAGGGCGCGCAGCACCGCGTAAGGATCTGAGGGCATGGCTGCTTCTTCCTTGCGTCCGTCTGGTCTTCCTTGCGTCGTACTGACCGGTCTGGGGGACGACGGGTGCATCAGCAGCGCAGGACCACGGAACGCAGGGCGCCTGGGGTGCACGGCGGCCAGGGCGGGGCCGGGCAGGGGCGGGCCGGCATCCCGTGGGGCGCCGGGGCCGGTGCGCGGACCGGCCGCTGCGGCAGGGCGGGCTGGTGCACGGCCCGCCCCGGCGGCCGTACGGCGGTGTCCAGCACGTCGCCCTCGGTCACCTCGCCCACCACGGCCACGGCGGGCACGGCGACCGCGTCGGTGTGCGCCGCCGGCACGAGCAGGGCGAGCAACAGCACGACCACCCGTGCCCAGCGACTCGGAGACGGGACGGCATTCACGGCTGCTCACCTCCCCGGCGGGCGGACGAGGCCCCTAGGGCCCCAGCAGGCACTAAGCGGCCTTGGCGAAGTCGGCTGCGGTTCGGCAGCGCCGCGAAGGGGCGCGGGGAACTGCGCGACCGGCCACGACGGGCCCGCAGATGATCGACGGCCCATCGCGGCACTTCCCGCGGAGCGCTTAGCACGGCCTGCGCTATTCGCTCGTTCGGCGTACCGGGCTCGGGCATGACGGGCATGAGGTTCTCCCGGTCACAGCTCGCGGGGGACGTGGCGGGTGAGGGCGCGGATGCGCAGCGCCGTGAGGAGTTCGACGATGCCCACCGCGATCAGCCAGCAGCCGCCGACGATCGTGAGGACGGCGACCGACTCGAACGGGGAGACGATCAGAACCACGCCGGCGAGGACGGTGACGATGCCGAGGAGGAGCTGCCAGCCGCGGGCGGGCACCGCCGGGTCGGACGCGGCGGCCAGGGTCTGGGCGATCCCGCGGAACAGCCAGCCGATGCCGATCCACAGCGCGAGCAGCAGGATCGACTGCATGGCGCCGCGGAAGCAGAACAGGCCGAGCAGGATCGACAGGGCGCCGCTGATGAAGGCCAGCACGCGCAGCGAGGTCGTCTTGTGGGTGCCGAAGGCGGAGGCGAGCTGGAGGACGCCGCTGATGAGGAGGTAGAGGCCGAAGAGGATGCCGGCGGCCAGCAGCGTGGCGCCCGGCCAGAACAGGACCAGGATGCCCAGGACCAGCGAGGCGATCCCGGTGACCAGCACGACCTGCCACGCGGCGCGGGAGATCAGGTGCAGTGGCCCTTCGAAGGGCGGTTCGGGGCCGTCGTACGGCGGGCGCGGCGCGTGCGGGGCACGGGTGGCGTGCACGCGCCGGTCGTCGTACTCGGGACCCCAGGGGGAGCCGCTCGGTGGCTCGGTCATGCTCCATGCTGGGAACGCCGACGAGCGGCCCGCATCCCGGAGCGGGCC
Source organism: Streptomyces sp. NPDC127197 (assembly GCF_042672405.1). Lineage (NCBI taxonomy): Bacteria > Bacillati > Actinomycetota > Actinomycetes > Kitasatosporales > Streptomycetaceae > Streptomyces > Streptomyces sp. NPDC127197. The sequence goes on from NZ_JBHXVG010000006.1 coordinate 245,325, forward strand.
ACTCGGCTGACAGCTACTTCTTCGCGGCCTTGGCCGCCGCCCACACCCAGGCCGGCGACTCGGGCTCGCCGTAGGCGCCCTTCCGGACGGCGCTCACATCACCGTCGTAGTGCTCGACGAGGTACTGGCACAGCTGCTGGATCCGCCGCGTCCGGTGTCAGGTCGCGCGCCAGTACCCCAGCGCGTGCACACGGTCCTTCGGCACGGTCAGGTCCTTGCGGACGTACGCCGCCAGCGTGCGGGTCGTCGCGGTGTCGCAGGCGATCCAGACGTACGGGTGCGGGGTGGCCGCCAGGAGTTCGGGCAGCGTCGTCTTCACGTCGTCGACCAGGTGTCCGCGGGGGAGCGTGCGCAGCTCGTGGCGGTCGGTGTCTCCCCGGTACGGCAGTCCGGCCGGCTCGCCCTCGAACCAGATCGTCGCCAGCGCCGAACCCAGTTCGTCGAGGAGGGAGTTGAGCGCGGGCAGCGAGGCCGGGTCGCCGATCGCGAAGACGTGCGAGGGCTCGGGCTGGGGCCGCTGGAAACCCGTCCCCTGCACCGTCGCCTCGATCGTGTCCCCTGGCTTCGCCGCCCGCGCCCAGTCACTGGCGCACCCCTCGTGGAGTGCGAACTCGAGGCTGAGGGTGCCGGCCGCCGGATCCGGGTCGACCAGCGTGTACGCCCGCTGGTGCGGCTTTCCCGCGTTGTCGAACCACAGCCGGACCCACATCGTCGGGTGGACGCCGGTCGCCGCGAGCATCCCGCCGTCGGTGAGGTGGAGCCGCCGGTACTCGGCGGTGACGTCCTCGGCGCCCGTCACGGTGAACACGAAGTCCTTGGCCCGCAGCAGCCTGAGGACCGCGCCCTCCCAACCCCGCCCCTGCCCCATCGCGTCTTCACCCTTCGCGTACGATTCCGCCACGACTCACTTAGGTGAGCCTAACCTAAAGCACAGGAGGGCGACAGGGTGACCACCGAGATCCACCGCGATGCCTGGGGCATCCCGCATCTGCGCGCTTCCGGCGCCCGCGAACTCGCCCGCGCCCAGGGCCGGGTCACCGCCCTCGACCGCGCCTGGCAACTGGAGGTCGAACGCCACCGCGCCCAGGGCACCTCGGCGTCCTTCCTCGGTCCCGACGCCGTGGCCTGGGACGTCTTCGCGAGACGGGCACGGCTGGACGACACGGCGAGACGTTGCTTCGACGCGCTGGACCCCGACACGTCCGACTGGGTCCGGGCCTATGTCGACGGCGTCAACGACGGCCTCGCCGAAGGCGCCCGCCGTACGCCCGAGTTCGCCGCGACCGGACTGGCCCCCGGCCACTGGGAACCCTGGACCCCGCTCGGCGTCTGGCTCGCCACGCACATCCTGTTCGCGGGCTTCCCGGCGAAACTCTGGCGCGAGCAGGTCGTACGGCACCTGGGCCCGCAGGCGGTGGGGCTGTTCGCCGCTGACGGCCCCGGCACCTCCGGCAGCAACGGCTGGCTGGTCGCCGGCGAACGCACCGTCACCGGGCAGGCCGTCATCGCGGGCGACCCGCACCGGTTCATCGAGGACCCCGGTGTGTACCAGCAGATCCGCCTGTGCTGCCCGGAGTTCGACGTCGTCGGCCTCGCCGTCCCCGGTGTCCCCGGCATCGCCCACTTCGGCCACACCGGCACGGTCGCCTGGGCCATCACCAACGCCATGGCCGACTACCAGGACCTGTACGAGGAGCGGCTGCGGCGCATCGGCGCCGGTGTTGAGGCGCTCGGCCCGGACGGGCACTGGCAACGCGCCGCGCGGCACACGGAGTTCGTCGAGGTCGGCGGTGCGGAGCGGGTGCCGGTCGAGGTGATCGAGACCGAACGGGGACCGGTCGTCGCCGGTGGGCCCGAGGGGCTCGACGACGGCACCCCCCTCGCCCTCAGCCTCCGCTACCCGCCCCGCGTCACCGGCGACCTCGGCTTCGCCGCCCTGCTGCCGCTGCTGCGGGCCCGCACGGTCGCCGACGTCGACCGCGCCTTCGACGTATGGGCGGAGCCGGTCAACGTCGTCCAGGCCGCCGACACCGAGGGTGGGACCCTGCACCGGGTCGCGGGTCGGGTGCCGGTGCGCGCCGAGGCCAACCGCATCCGGCCGGTGCCCGCCTGGGAGCCCGGCCACGAGTGGCGCGGCTGGCACGAGATGCCCCGCGCGGGCCTGACCGACGGCATTGCGGTGATGGCCAACCAGCGCGGCCCCGCCGCCCCCCTCGGCGTCGAGTTCGCCGCGCCGCACCGCGCCGGCCGGATCGCCGCGCTGCTGGGCGAGAAGGACCAGTGGTCGGCGGCCGACATGCCCGCGATCCACACCGACACCCACCTGGCCTCCGCCGCCCCCCTCCTCGCCCACCTCGAGGCCCTCGACGACCTGCCCCCCGACGCCGCCGCCCTGCGCGAGAGCCTCCTGCGCTGGGACCGCCGGATGGACGCGACCAGCCCCGAGGCCGCCGCCTACGCGGCGCTGCGCGGCGCGGTGGTCCGCCGGCTCGCCGCCCACCCGGCGTTCACCCCGCTGACCGAGCCGCCCGCCTACCCGGAGGTCCTGCTTCCGTGGCTCGCGCCCGTCCCGCGCATCGGCCTCGCCCTGGAACATCTGCTGAGTGCGGACGAGTTGCACGGCATCGACCGCGCCGCGATCGTCCGGGACGCGGTCCGGGAGGTCGCCGGGCAGCCGCGGCGCACCTGGGGCGACACCCACCGTCTCGCTCCGTGGCGGGCCCTGGCAGGTCCGTCGGACGACGAACCCGGTCTGTCCGGCGACCACGACTGTGTGCTGTGCACCTCCGCGGTCCCCGGCCTCACCGACCGCGCCGCACGCGGCCCGGCCGCCCGTTACGTGTGGGACCTGGCCCGTCGTGAGGACAGCCTGTGGGTGGTGCCGTTCGGCGCGTCCGGCGTCCCCGGCTCGCCCCACCACCGCGACCAACTCCCCTTGTGGCTCGAGGGAGATCTCGTGCCGGTCGTCACCGACTGGGCCCGTCTGACGAAGGAGACCGACGATGTCTGACCCGTACGCCGCCCGCACCGCCGTCCACGAACAGGCGGTCGACGGATTCGGCACCGTCCGCATCCTGCCTCTGGACGCGAAGGGCGACGCCGAGCTGATCCACGGCTGGGTCAGCGAGGAACGGGCCGCCTTCTGGGGCATGAACGGCCTCACGCCGGACCAGGTCGCCGACATCTACGCGCACCTGGACACCCTCGACACCCACCACGCCCACCTGGTCGTGCGGGACGGCGAACCGGTCGGGCTGCTCCAGACGTACGAGCCCGGCGCGGACCGGGTCGGCGAGGCTTACGAGGTCCGGCCCGGCGACATCGGCGTCCACCTGCTGCTCGCGCCCACCGGACCGGGCGGCGCACGCCCCGGCTGGACGGCGCTGCTGGTGGCCGCCATCACCTCGTACGTGCTGCTCACCCTGGACCGGCAGCGGATCGTGGTCGACCCCGACGTGCGCAACGACAAGGCGATCGCCCGTTTCCTGCGGCAGGGCTTCGAATCGGGGCCGAAGGTCGTGCTGCCGGAGATCGACCTGCCCGACGTGTACCTGCCGGAGAAGCACGCTCAACTCGCCTTCCTCGACCGGGCGGTAGCCTTCCCGGCGTGACCCCAGAAGACCTCGTCGCGCACTACGCCATGGAGCCGATCCCCCGCGAGGGCGGCCTCTTCCGAGAGACCTGGGCGGGGCCCCAGCGGCCCGACGGGCGCCCGGAAGGCACCGCCATCGTCGCCCTGCTCAAGCGGGACGACTACTCCGCCCTGCACCGCCTGCCCACCGACGAGGTCTGGCACTTCTACCTCGGCGACCCGCTGGAGCTCCTGCTCCTCGCCCCCGACGGCACCTCCCGCACCGCCGTGCTCGGACCGGACGTACTCGGCGGCCAGCACCCCCAGTTCACGGTGCCGGCCGGCACCTGGATGGGCGGGCGGGTCGTCGAGGGCGGCGCCTGGACGTTCTTCGGCTGCACGATGGCACCCGGATTCACCTTCGAGGGATACGAACACGGGGACGCCGCCGACCTCACCGCCCGCTACCCGGACCGGGCCGACCGGATCGTGGAACTCTGCCGCCCGTGAGGCGGGTGCGTGAGCACACCGGCGCCCGCGTCCGTACGTATCGCGAAGGCACATCCGACGACGGAGAAGCGATGGGGCTGCGCGATGGCGGACAACGGGACGACGGCGACCCCGGAGCGCACGAACACCCCCGGCGACTTCACCGGCTGGTGCTGCTGGGCGCCGTGCTGGTCCTGCTCCTCCTCGGCGGGGCCGGCCCCGCGTCGGCCCACGCCGGACTCGGCAGCACCGACCCCCGCGACGGCACCGTCCTCGACGCCGCCCCCCGGCACATCACCCTGACCTTCACCGAGTCCGTCGGCCTGCTCGACGACTCGGTCCGGGTCATCGCCCCCGACAACCGCCCGCTGCGCACCAGCGGGGCCGCACACGTGGACGGCAGCTCCGACACGGTCCGGCTGCGGCTGCCCGCCGGCCTGGAGGACGGCACGTACACCGTGGCCTGGCGCGTGGTCTCCGCGGACAGCCACCCCGTCTCCGGCGCGTTCATCTTCTCCGTCGGCGAACCCTCCGCGACCACCGTCGCCGTCACCGCACCGGCCGAGGACCCGGCCACGACCTCGCTGTACAACCTCGCCCGCTACTGCGCGTACGGCGGACTGGCCCTGCTCATCGGCGTCCTGGTGTTCACGGCCGCGGTCCTCGGCGGCCCCTCCGAGGCCCTGCGCCGGCTGATCCCCGCGGCCTGTCTCACCCTGCTGGTGTCCACCACCGCCCTGCTCCTCCTGCGCGGCCCCTACGAGCGCGGCACCGGTCTCGCCGACGCCCTCGACCCGGCCGTCCTGCGCGCCACGCTCACCAGCAGGCCGGGGCTGGCGCTGCTGGCCCGGCTGGCGCTGCTGGCGGGGGCGTTCCTCCTCGTACGGCGGTCCTGGCGCCGTCCGCACGCCGTGCTCGGCGTCCCCCTCGCCCTCGGCCTCGCCCTCACCTGGGCCGCCGCCGAGCATGCCTCCGCCGGCATCCAGGTGCCCGTGGCGATCACCTCCTCGGTGCTGCACCTGCTCGCCATGGCCGTCTGGCTGGGCGGCCTGACCGCCCTGCTCACCGTGCTGTACCGCGCCCCGCAGGACCTCACCGCCCCCGCCGTCACCCGCTTCTCCCGGCTGGCCTTCGGCTGCGTGGCCGTCCTGACCGTCACCGGCGTCTACCAGTCCTGGCGCGGCCTCGGCTCCTTCAACGCCCTCACCGGCACGACGTACGGCCGCCTCCTGCTCGCCAAGCTGGCCGCGGTGACCCTGCTGCTCGCGGCCGCGGCCGTCTCCCGCCGCTGGACGTCCCACTGGGCGGCACAGCCGGCGCGGACCGCTGCCACGGAGAGGGTTCCGGAACTGGTGGGGGGCCGGGCGGTGGGCGTGAGCGAACCGGTCGACGGTGCCCCCGTCCCCACCCCACCCCCCGACGGCGACCCGCACCGCCGCGCCCTGCGGCGCTCCGTCCTCGTCGAGTTCGTGACCGGAGTGCTCGTCCTGGTGATCACCACGCTCCTCACGGTCACCCTGCCGGGCCGGGCCGCGAGCGAGAGCGCCGCCGCGCAGGCGGCCCCGGCAGGCGGGGCGGCCGCCGCGTCCACCACGGTGGTCCCCTTCGACGTCGGCACGCCGAACGGGCGGGGCAGGGTGCAGGTCGAGCTCTCCCCCGGCCGCGTGGGCCGGAACCAGGTGCAGGCCGTGGTGTTGGGGTCCGACGGCGGTCTGTCCACCGTTCCCGAGCTGCGGATGACGTTCACCCTGCGCGCGCAGGACGTCGGCCCGATCGACGCCCGGCTGGAGGACCGCGGCGGCTACTGGGTGACGGACGCGCTCCGGCTCCCGCTGGCGGGCACCTGGACGATGCGGATCACCGTCCGGACCACGGAGATCGACCAGGTCACGGTGGAGAAGGACGTCCGCGTCGGCTAGGACAGGCCTGGGGCCCTGACCGGTTGTGTTGGTTTCTGTGACAGCCTGTGCGTGATCACTGGGGTGCGCGAGTGTGACGGTTACGTTTCAACAAAGAGTGACGTCCACCCTTGACGTATGACCGGACATGCGGCTGTTATTACGCCACCCTCGTGTTCGGTCAGGTTGTTTTCTGATTGGTTTCGACCAATTTTCGGACCGGACCCTGTGCCCCCCTCAGGAGCCGCTATGCACACAACTCCCTCCGGTCTCACGCTCCCCGGCCCGAGCCGCCGCACCCTGCTGCGCGGCGTCGGCGGCGCCGCCGTTCTCGGCGCCGGCATACCCCTGCTCAGCGCCTGCGGCGGCAGCGGCACGGCAGCCGGCCCGAAGACGGTCACCCTGGGCTCCAAGGCGTCCGACCCGGTGCCGAAGAAGGCGTTCGCCGACATCTACGCGGCCTACAAGAAGAAGTCCGGCATCACGGTCGACGTGAACACCAAGGACTCGAACACCTTCCAGGAGCAGATCAACTCCTACCTCCAGGGCACGCCGGACGACGTGTTCACCTGGTTCGCCGGGTACCGGATGCAGTTCTTCGCGGCCAAGGGCCTCGCCACCCCGATCGACGACGTGTGGCAGAAGATCGGCGGCAACTTCCCCGAGGCGATGCAGAAGCTCAGCAAGGGTGAGGACGGCAAGTTCTACTTCGTGCCGCTGTACACGTACCCCTGGGCCGTCTTCTACCGGAAGAGCGTCTTTGCGGAGAAGGGCTACGAAGTCCCCGCCACCTGGGACGACTTCATCGCCCTGTGCAAGCAGATGCAGAAGGACAACCTGGTCCCGATCGCCTTCGGCGACAAGGACGCCTGGCCCGCGCTCGGCACCTTCGACCAGATCAACTTCCGTAAGAACGGCTACGACTTCCATGTCGACCTGATGGCGGGCAGGGCCTCCTGGACCGACGCCAAGGTGCGCGCCGCCTTCGACCTGTGGGCCGAGATCCTCCCCTACCACCAGGAGGGCGCCGTCGGCCGCACCTGGCAGGACGCGGCCCAGACGCTGGTGTCGAAGAAGGCCGGCATGTACCTCATGGGCACCTTCGTGGCCCAGCAGTTCACCAACCCGGACGACCTCGAGGACCTCGACTTCTTCGCCTTCCCGGAGATCGACCCGGCGTACGGCCAGGACACCGTCGAGGCGCCGACCGACGGCTTCATGATGAGCAAGAACCCGAAGAACAAGGCCGAGGCGGTCAAGCTCCTGGAGTTCCTGGGCACCCCGGAGGCCGAGGACATCTACCTGAAGTCCGACCCGAGCGTGGTCCACGCCTCCACCAAGGCCGACACCTCGTCGTACAGCGCCCTGCAGAAGAAGGCGTACGACATGATCTCGGGCGCCAAGAGCCTCACCCAGTTCATGGACCGCGACAGCCGGCCGGACTTCACCTCCACGGTGATGCAGCCCGCGCTGCAGAAGTTCATCCGCGATCCCAAGGGCGTCGACAGCCTGCTGTCCTCGATCGAGCGCCAGAAGAAGACGATCTTCGCCTCCTCATGAGCACCGACATCACCAAGGAGATCCCGGAGGCGGCCGCCGTGCCGCCTCCGGGCGCTGCCCCCGCCCAGCAGAAGAAGGTGCCCCAGGGGCACCGCCGCCTGCTCACCCGCCGCGACCGGCTCACGCTGGGCGTGATGGCGACCCTGCCGACGATCCTGCACATCGCCCTGGTGTGGGTCACGGCCCTCGCCTCGATCGCGCTCGCGTTCACCACCTGGGACGGCATCGGCTTCGACTCGATCCAGTGGGTCGGGCTGCAGAACTTCAGGGAACTGTTCGAGCAGAACCCGCAGTTCTGGCCCGCCGTGCAGCACAACGTCATCTGGTTCGTCGTGCTGATCGTCATCCCGACGCCGCTCGGTCTCTTCCTGGCCGTGCAGCTGGACAAGAAGATCCGGTTCAGCCGTGTCTACCAGACCGCGTTCTTCCTGCCGGTCGTGCTGTCCATGGCCGTCATCGGTTTCGTCTGGCAGCTCGTCTACAACCCCGACACCGGCCTGATCAACAGCATCATCGGGGCAAACGAGCCCGGCAAGTACATCGACTGGATCGGCGACCCGGACCTCAACCTGTGGGCGATCCTCGTCGCCGCGTCCTGGCGGCACACCGGCTACATGATGATCCTCTACCTGGCCGGCCTGAAGGGCGTCGACCCGTCCCTGCGCGAGGCCTCCGCGATCGACGGTGCCAACGAGTGGCAGACGTTCAAGAACGTCGTCTTCCCGACCCTGCGCCCCACCAACACCATCGTCCTGGTCGTCACGATCATCGAGGCGCTGCGCGCCTTCGACCTCGTCTACGTCTTCAACGGCGGCGCCGAGGGCACCGAGCTGCTGTCCATCCTCGTGACCAACAACATCGTCGGTGAGTCGAGCCGTATCGGATACGGATCCGCGATCGCGGTCGTGCTGCTGCTGATCTCCCTCGTCGTGATCATTCCTTACCTGGTGAGCACCTTCCGGAAGGAGCGGCGAGCATGAGCACCGCGACTGTTGCCGTGAAGAAACGCACGCCGGTCCGCCCCGCCCGGCTCCTGCTGCATGTCGTCCTCGGCAGCATGGCGCTGGCCTGGCTGGCGCCGCTGGCGTGGGCGATCTACGCGGCCCTGCGCCCGTACGCCGAGACCAGCGAGAAGGGCTATGTGTCCCTCCCGGACACGCTGAACTTCGACAACTTCACCAACGCGTTCACGCAGTCGGACATGACGCACTACTTCGTGAACACGCTGCTGATCGCCGTCCCGGCCGTCCTGGTGACCCTGTTCCTGTCGTCGATGGTGGCGTTCTACGTCGCCCGCTTCGACTTCCGGATCAACCTGTTCCTGCTGCTGCTCTTCACGGCCGGCAACCTGCTGCCGCAGCAGGTCATCATCACCCCGCTGTACCGCCTGTACCTGCTCATCGACCTGCCCGGCATCACGATGAGCGGCAAGCTGTACGACTCCGCCCTCGGCCTGGTGCTGATCCACGTGGCGTTCCAGTCCGGCTTCTGCGCCTTCGTGCTGAGCAACTACATGCGCTCCCTGCCGCACGAGCTGACCGAGGCCGCGCTGGTCGACGGCGCCTCGGTGTGGCGGCTGTACTGGCAGATCACCCTGCCGCTGTGCCGTCCGGCGATGGCCGCCCTGGCGACGTTGCTGTCCATCTGGATCTACAACGACTTCTTCTGGGCCCTCGTCCTGATCTCCACCGGCGAGAACATGCCGATCACCTCGGCGCTGAACAACCTCTCCGGCCAGTACTTCACCGACCCCAACCTGGTCGCCGCCGGCGCCCTGCTCACCGCGATCCCGACGCTGATCGTCTACTTCCTGCTCCAGCGGCAGTTCGTCAGCGGCCTCACCCTCGGCGCCAACAAGGGCTGACGCCCGCCTTTTCGAAAGAGAACCACCGTGCCCCACCCCTTCACGCCGCTCGCCTCCGTGCCCGTGGACTCGCGCACCGCCCGCGTCCACGAGGAGGGCTGGCAGTCCTGGAGCCCCAGCGGCGCCTACGCCCTCGGCGACAAGCCGTACCGCCCGACCAACGACAACTGGGCGACGGTCTGCTACCGCCCCGGCCACACCGTCCCGGACGACACCTTCCAGGGCGAGGGCCTGCTCGCCCTCGACCCCGGGGACGGCTCCCCGGTCCGCCTGTGGGCGGCGGCCGACCCCACCCGCGAAGTGCCGTCGATCCGGCTGGTCGTGACGGACGGCACCGCGGAGGTGAGCGCGAACGGCCCGGTGAAGGAGTGGACGGGCGCGGACATCCAGTCGACGCTGGCGGACTGGGCCTCGGGGATCGGCCTCGAAGCCCCCCGCACCGCACCCACCGTCTGGTGCTCCTGGTACGAGTACTTCACCCACGTCACCGAGGACGACATCCACGAGAACCTCCGTGCGATGGACACCCTCGACCTGCCCATCGACGTCGTCCAGATCGACGACGGCTACCAGAAGGCCCTCGGCGACTGGCTCACCCTCTCCGGCCGCTTCCGCTCCCGCGCCGGCATCGCGGACGCCATCCGCGCCCGGGGCCGCCGGGCCGGCATCTGGACGGCGCCGTTCCTGGTCGACCCGGCGAGCGAACTGGCCGCCGAGCACCCCGACTGGCTCGTACGGTCGTCCGACGGCGCCCCGCTGCACGCGGGCCGCAACTGGGGCCACGACCTGTACGTCCTCGACACCACCCACCCGGACGCGGCGGCGTACCTGACGGAGGTCTTCACGACCCTGCGCTCCGAGGGCTACGACTACTTCAAGGTCGACTTCCTCTACGCGGGCGCCCTGGAGGGCGTACGGCACGCGTCGGTGGACGCGCTCACCGCGTACCGCTCCGGCATCGAGCTGATCCGCGAGGCGATCGGCCCGGACGCGTACCTGCTGGGCTGCGGCGCGCCGATGCTGGCGTCGATCGGCCTGTTCGACGCGATGCGGGTCAGCCCGGACACCGCACCCCACCGCCGCCCCGAGGCCGACGACTACAGCCAGCCCGGCCAGGACCCCGCCGAGTTCACCGGCGTCGGACGCCAGTGGCAGCACGGCCGCCTCTGGATCAACGACCCCGACTGCCTGATGGCCCGCCCGGCCGTGGAGACCCGCGAACGCTGGGCCGCGCACGTCGAGGCGACCGGCGGCCTGATGGCCTCCAGCGACCGCCTGCTGTCCCTTGACGAGTGGGGCGTGGCCACAACGCGCCGTCTGCTGGGCGGTGTTGCCCGATGAAGCGGGTGCTGAACGTCCCCGGTATCGCCTACGGCGGCGACTACAACCCCGAGCAGTGGCCCGAGGAGATCTGGGCCGAGGACATGCGCCTGATGCGCGAGGCCGGGGTCACCATGGTCAGCGTCGGCATCTTCTCCTGGGCGCTGCTCGAGCCGGCCGAGGGGGAGTACGACTTCTCCCGCATGGACAGGATCCTCGCCCTGCTCCAGGAGAACGGCATCGCCGCCGACCTGGCCACTCCGACGGCCGCGCCGCCGGCCTGGTTCTTCCGCGCCCACCCCGAGGCGCTCCCGGTGGACAGGGACGGCCGCAGACTGTCGTACGGCAGTCGCCAGACGTTCTGCCCGAGCAGCCCGGCGTACCGCAGGGCGGCCCTGCGGATCACCCGCGCCCTCGCCGACCGCTACGCCGACCACCCGGCGGTGGCGATGTGGCACGTCCACAACGAGTACGGTTGCCACAACGCGGAGTGCTACTGCGACACGAGCGCGGCGGCATTCAGGGTCTGGCTGCGCAACCGCTACGAGGACCTGGCTGCCCTGAACCACGCCTGGGGCACAACCTTCTGGAGCCAGTGGTACTACGACTGGGACGAGATCCTGCCGCCCCGCGCCACCGGAGCCGTCCCCAACCCGACGCACCAGCTGGACTGGCGCCGCTTCTGCTCCGACGAGCTGCTGTCGCTCTGCACCGCCGAGCGGGACGTGCTGCGGGAGGCGGCCCCCTCGATCCCCGCCACCACCAACTTCATGGTGATGCAGAACTTCGACGCGCTGGACTACTGGCGCTGGGCGCCCGAGCTGGACGTCGTCTCCAACGACCACTACCTGATGTCCACCGACCCCGAGTCGGAGATCGACATCGCGCTCAGCGGCGATCTGATGCGCTCGCTGGCGGGCGGCCCGTGGCTGCTGATGGAGCACTCGACGGGCGCGGTCAACTGGCAGCCCGTCAACCGCGCCAAGCGCCCCGGCGAACTGCGCCGCAATGCGCTGGCCCACGTCGCCCGCGGCGCGGACGGCATCGCGTACTTCCAGTGGCGGGCCGCGAAAGCGGGCGCCGAGCAGTGGCACTCGGCGATGCTGCCGCACACCGGCACCGACAGCCAGATCTGGCAGGACGTCGTCCGACTGGGCGCGGATCTGCAGGCGCTGTCGGAAGTCCGCGGCAGCACCGGCACCGCCGAGGTGGCCGTCGTCTGGGACTGGAACGCCCGCTGGGCCCTGGAACTCCCCTCCCAGCCGAACGGCGAACTCCGCTTCCAGGACCTGGTACGGGACTGGTACGAGCCACTGTGGCGCGCGGGCATCGCCGTCGACTTCGTCCGCCCGGACGCGGACCTGTCGTCGTACCGCCTGGTCCTGGCCCCGAACCTGTACCTGGTCGACGACACGGGCGCCGCGAACCTCACCGCCTTCGCCCGCCGCGGCGGCACCCTCGCGGTCGGCTTCCACAGCGGCGCGGTCGACGAGAACTGCCACGTACGGCTGGGCGGCTACCCCGGCGCGTTCCGCGAGGCGCTCGGCGTCCGCAGCGACGAACTCTTCCCGCTCCTCCCGGAAGAGACGGTCGGCCTGACCGGCGAGGTGGCGCCGGGCGCGACCGGGACCCTGTGGTCGGAGCGGGTGCGCACCGAAGGTGCCCAGGTCGTGGCCTCGTACACGGACGGCCCCCTGACCGGCCGCCCGGCGGTGACCCGCCACACCTTCGGCGAGGGCACGACGTGGTACCTGGCCACCCGCCCCGACCCGGCGACCCTCGGTTCGCTGCTCGACCGCATCCGCTCGGAAGCGGGCGTGGCGCCGGTCCGCACGACACCGGACGGAATCGAGGCGGTGCTGCGCCGCGGCCCGGACGCCGACTACCTCTTCCTGATCGACCACACGGGCCGGGGCGCGGAGGTCTCCGTGTCGGCAACGGCGACGGAACTGCTCACCGGCAAGCCGGCCGAGGGCGGTTCGGTCACGGTCCCGGCGGGGGGCGTGGCGGTGGTACGGGAGCCGCGGGAGTAGCCCCTGACACCGGGAACGCATTGCCTGGAGGGAGCCACCATGGAGGTGAGCGTGCTCACCGTGCCCGGCCGACTGCTGGGGGGCTCCCTCCATGCCCGAGCTGCCAGACGTCGAGGCGTTCCGGAAAGTGTTCGAGTCCTGCGCGCTGCGCAGGGTCGTCCGACGCGTCGACGTGCGTGACGCCGGCGTGCTGCACCGGGTGAGCGCGCGGGGGCTGCGCGACGCGCTCGAGGGCCGGCGGTTCACCGGCCTCGAGCGCCACGGCAAGTGGCTCCTCGCCCGTACCGGCGGCGGCCACACCCTCATGCTGCACTTCGGCATGACCGGTCGACTGGTCTGCGGCCATCCCGACGACGCCGCCGAACCCCACGACCGCGTCCTGTTCACCCTGGGCCGGGACCGTCAGCTCCGCTACCGCGACCAGCGCAAGCTCCAGGGCCTCTGGCTGGCCGACGATGCGGATGTCGCACGGTTGCTGGCCCGCCAGGGCCCCGACGCGATGGCGGTGGACCGCAAGGAGTTCGAGGCCGCGCTGTCCTCCCGCCGCGGCACCCTCAAGACCGCCCTCACCGACCAGTCCGTCCTGGCCGGACTCGGCAATCTGCTTGCCGACGAGATCCTCTGGCGCGCGCGGCTGCGCCCCACCAGCCGGACGAGCGATCTCACCGAGGCCGACCGTCGGCGCCTGTACACACAGATGCGCCGCACCCTGCGTTCCTCGGTCACGGCCGGCTGCGTACCACCGCATGACTCCTGGCTCACCGGCCACCGCGACGACCCCGACCCGCACTGCCCACGCTGCGGCACCCCCCTGCGCCGGTCCCGCCTGGCAGGCCGGACCACGATGTGGTGCCCGCAGTGCCAGCCACTCAGCCGTCAGCCTTGATCTTCTTCATGGTGAGGTGGGACTCGAGACGATGAACCGCGGCCAGGCCCATGAGCTTCTCGGTGACGAAGGCACCGGCCTGGACTTCGCCCTGACCGCCCTGTTCACCGTCCTGGCCCTCGACGCCCTCCGGGACCTGCGCGGCGACCTGCCCACCCCCCTGCTCGCCCTCCTCAGCGCCCTGGCCGCCCGTCTCCTCTTCCCCGGCCGGCTGCTCCTGGCCGCCTTCGCCCTCTTCACGGCCGGGCTCCTGGCCCGCCACTGCACGACCGGCAGGAAGCCGAGCCATGTCTGACACCCGCTATGCCATCGCCGCGATCGCCGTCACCTGGGGCCTGCACCTGTGGCGCCGCAACGCCCTCCTGAGCATCCTCGGCGGCACTGCCGTACACGTGCTCCTGGCGAGCATGGCGGGATGAGACGATACGGGCATGACACTTATTCGGCCTGTATAGGTACGTAGTAGTGTGAATTTCTCCCCGCCCGGCGCGACGGTGAGCGTGATGCACATGGCCCTGAACGAACAGCTCGGTCAGGCTCCGCCGACAGCGAGCCTGGCGCCGGAAGCCGCCCGGATGCGCGTACTCAGGAACATGGGCGACGGGCAGACCCAGGCAGAGGTGTTGCAGCTCGCCCTGCATCATGCGGTGGCCGAGCTCGGTGGGCTGGGTGGCATGGTGCACCTGCGCATACCCGGTGACAGCCGGCCGTTGCACCTGGCGGCGACGGGCGGACTGCCCCGGGAATTCGCCCAGGAGTGGGAGACTCTCGGCCGGCAGGCTGAGACCGCACCGGTCCGGGCCCTGCGGGACGGCGCACTCGTGTGGCTGCCCACGATCGACACGCAGACCTGCGCCCTTCCTGCCGACACCGGGATCGTGGCCGTCCCGCTGCTCGCCGCGGAGGGCAGCTCGCTCGGGGTGCTCTCGGTCGTGACCGTGGGTGGAGTTCCCTCGGTCGCGCAGCGGGATTTCCTCGAGGCGCTCGCACGGTGGGCGTGCGAGCGTCTGGCACGTCCCGCTCCCGCCACAGGCAGCCTCGGCCCCGCCTGGTGGAAGGCGGAACATTTGGCCGGGCCCGGGCTCCAGCAGGCGCGCGAGGCGGTCCGCGTCGGCAGCTGGGTCCAGGACCTCCGCACCGGCGACGTGATCTATGACGAGGCGACGCTGACCGTACTCGGCATCGACCCGGAGACCTTCGACGGACGGGTCGACACCGTTGTGGGGCTCGTCCACCCGGACGACCTGCCGCGCGTTGTGGCCGCGGTGGAGCAGGCCGTCCGACAGCGCGGCGAGTACGCAGCGGAGTACCGGCCGTGCCGGTCGGACGGCACTGTCGTCTGGGTGGAGGCACGCGCCCAGGTGGTCCTCGGCGAGGACGGCGAGCCGGCTCGCTTCGTGGGCACCGTGTGGGACACGACCCAGAAGCGGGCGGCGCTGGATTCGGTCGCCCATTCCCTGCTGCACATGAGCGACGGTTTCCTCACGGTGGATGCCGACTGGCGGATCGAGTTCGTCAACCTCCACGCCGAGCGCCTCCTCGGCCCCTCGCAGCAACTGTTCGGCCGCGTACTGTGGGACGTCGCCGGTGCCGAAGTGCCCGGTCTGGAGGACCGCTGCCGGCAGGCCGCAGCCGCGGGCACTCCGATCGGCTTCGACGTCCAGTGGCCGGCAAACCGGCGCTGGTACCGCCTGCGTCTGGTCCCGTCGCCGGACGGTGTGACGGTTTACCTCACCGACGTGACCGAGAAGCGGCTGGCAGACGAGCAGCGTGCGGCGGCACAGCGCGCCGCTGCGCAACGCACCACGTACATCGGGCGCCTCAACGCGGCGCTGGCCGAAGCGGTCTCGGTCAGCGACGTCGTGGACACCGTTGCAGAGCGCGTCCTGCCCCTCTTCGGTGCCACCGGCCTCTTTGTCCAGCTCGTGGACGGCGAGAGCCTCCGGGTCGCAGGGAGCGCCGGGTACTCCCAGGAATTTCTGGACAACTGCCCCGACAGGACCAGCCTGTCCGATCACAGCCCGTTCACCGACGCCGTCCACCACGGCGCCCCGCAGTACCTCGTCTCCGAACGGGAGTTCCGCGAACGCTACCCGGATGTCCCCGACCTCGCATTCGCGGGAGGGAAGCAGGCCTGGGCGTACCTTCCCCTGATCGTCTCCGGTCGTCCCGTCGGTTGCCTGGTCATCTCCTTCTCCCGGCCGCGCCGGTTCAGCGAGGAAGACCAAGCCCTGCTGACCGCGCTCGGCGGGCTGGTCGCCCAAGCCCTCGAACGCGCCCGCCTGTACGACGCCGAGCACACCCGCGCCCAGGAACTGCAGCGCGGCCTGCTCCCGCCGGTTCTGCCCTCCGTGCCGGCCGTCACCACCGCTGCCCATTACGTGCCGGCCACCAAGGGTCTGGAGGTCGGTGGCGACTGGTACGACGTCATCCCCCTGTCGGCCGAGCGAGTCGCGCTCGTCATCGGAGACGTCATGGGCCACGGACTGTCCGAAGCCGCCACCATGGGGCGCCTGCGCACCGCAGTACACACACTGGCGGGACTCGAACTGCCCCCCGACGAGCTGCTGTCCCACCTCAACGACCTGGTCAGCGACCTCGGCGACGACTTCTACGCCACCTGCCTGTACGCGGTCTACGACCCCACCGACCAGGTTTGTACCATCGTCCGGGCCGGGCACCCCCCACCCGCCCTCGTCCAGCCCGACGGCACCGTCCACTTCCCGCAGCTGCCTCAGAACCCGCCGCTCGGCGCGGCCACGCCGCCCTTCGAGACGGTGGAGCTGACGGTGCCCGCCGGAAGCCTGCTCGTGCTCTACACCGACGGCCTGGTCGAGTCCGCGTTCCGCGACATCGACAGCGGCATGGCCCACCTGGCCGACACGCTCATCAACGCCCAGATGTCCGACGGGCGCGATCCGGGCGCCACGATCGCCGACCGGGATGCCGACGCCCGGCACCTTGACCAGCTGTGCACCGAGCTCGCTTCCGCTCTCCTCTCCGCCAAGGAGCAGACCAGCGACGACACCGCGGTGCTCGTGGCCCGCACCCACGCTCTCCCCGCCGGGGACGTGGCGTTCCGGGAGCTTCCCGAGGATCCGATCGCCGCAGGCCAAGCCCGCGACTACATACGACAGCAGCTCACCGACTGGCATCTGGACGACCTCATCTGGACCACAGAGCTGATAGCCAGCGAGCTCGTCGGCAATGTCGTCCGTCATGCGAGAGGCCCCATCCACCTGCGTCTCATCCGCAGCCACTCGCTCATCTGCGAGGTCAGCGACGGCAGCCTGACCACCCCGCACATTCGCCGCGCAATCGAGACCGACGAAGGCGGCCGCGGCCTGCAACTGGTCGCCGCACTCTCCCAACGCTGGGGAACCCGCTACACGTCCAACGGCAAATGCATCTGGACCGAGCAGCTCCTGCCGTAGTCAGTTGCTCCATACCACGCCCAACCGTGGGTCAGTTGCGCAGACGACCCCTCGTTCGTTAATTCTCGGAGAACTCTTCTACAACCTTCCGCCGCATGCGCCTGTCTGGCTAACGCAGGGATGTGTAGGGGTTCATGAAGAGGAGCTCAGAACGTGACCGTGCGTTCCTTTGCCCGGCGGATGCGACCGCGAGTCGAGCGGAAGGCCGCCGAGAGGGTGTGGCAGCTGCGTACCATGCGGCGGCGCCGCAGGGCAGCGGTCACAGACCCGGTGCTCCGCCCGGTGGCGGTGCGCGGCCAGCAGCTCTACGGACGGGTCGTGACCCGGTTCAGCGCTGCCGATGCGGCCGCCGCCAACCTCGGCCTGGTCGTCGCCGCGCTGGAGCAGGAAGGTATCCCCTACTTCCTCGTGCCGGCCTCCCGTACGCGCCACACGGTCGGCGTGAACGCCGTCGACCGGGAGCGCTTCCTCACCGCCCTCGAGGCGCAGAACGCGGGGAAGGCGGTGTTCATCGGCAGACCGCTGCCCGGCGGAAAGCTCAAGAATCCCGCACTGTTCATGGACGGTGTACTGCCGACCCCACTGCGTACGGCCCCCACGCTGCGGATCGGGGAGAACCACCTCGGCCCCTCCGGCCAGCTGCTCGCCGGGCCGGAGCTCGCCTGCGACGTCGAGTTCTGGGAGGACGGGGCACAGCTCCTCGCCTCCGACGACGGGCCCCGACGACTGACCAGGGTGCAGCCGCAGGCCTCCGAGGACATCTTCGCCGAGTCCCTCATCGCGCCGAGGAACAACGGCATCACCGACGTACTGCCGGCATCCGAGCAGAAGCCTGCTGCGGTGCGGGTCGGCGACCGGGAGCTGCCGAGCTTCGTCCCGCTCACCCTGCCGACCGTGAACGACGTGACCTTCCCCGTCGACGTCGTCTACACGTGGGTGGACGGCGAGGAGCCTCAGATGCGGGTCAAGCGGGCTCGGTACCAGGAGCACGGCATCGCCGACATCCTGGACAAGGAGACCAACGCCTCCCGCTATACCAGCCATGACGAGCTGAAGTACTCGCTGCGCTCGCTCGCGATGTACGCCGACTTCGTCCGGCACATCTACATCGTGACCGACGGCCAGAAGCCGCACTGGCTCGACGACCGGGCCCCGGGGATCACGGTCGTCGACCACCGCGACATCTTCCCGCAGGGTGTCCTGCCGGTGTTCAACTCCCATGCGATCGAGACCCGGCTGCACCACATCCCGGGCCTGTCGGAGCACTATCTGTACTTCAACGACGACGTGTTCGTCGGCCGCCGGGTCACCGCAGAGCACTTCTTCCACGGCAGTGGTCTGATGAAGATCCCGGTGTCCCCGCTCAAGATCGGCGTCGGCAAGCCGCACGCCGAGGAGACGGCCACCAACTCCGCCAGCAAGAACGTCCGTCGGCTGCTGCTGGAGAAGTTCGGGCGGATGACGACGAACAACTTCATGCATACCCCGCTGCCGCAGCAGCGAGGCACGCTGCAGGCGCTCGAGGAGCTGTTCGAGGAGGACGTCCGCCGCACCACGGCGTCCCGCTTCCGCTCGCCGCAGGACATCGCCATGACGGCCCCGCTGCTCTACCAGTACGCGCTGATGACCGGCCGCGGCGTGCCGGGGAAGTACAGCTTCCGGTATGTGAACATCAGCCGCCCGGACGCCGAAGCGCGCCTGCGCGATCTGCGCCGCAACCGCCGCTTCGACTTCTTCTGCCTCAACGACGTCGATGTGCCGCCCGAGGAGCGGGAGCAGGTCGGCGTCCGGATGAACGAGTTCCTGGAGGACTACTTCCCCTTCGCGAGCCCCTTCGAGAAGCAGAAGTAACGGGGGCTGGGGGCATGGACATGGGGGGCATGGACATCCGTCACCGCTTCGGAGCGCTCGGGGGCATGCGGGCCGCCCGGGACTCTCTGGTGCGCCTGAGGCTCTGGCTGTCGGCCCGGCTCTGGGCGCTGCGTGCGGCCCGGGCCCGTCGGCGCCTGCGGGCCGCCGTCCCCGGAGTGCGCCGGCTCACCTTCGGACCGGTGCGGCTGTACGGCCGTACGGTCGCCGGCTACACCGCCGCGGACGCCGTTGAAGCCGATCTCGAGCGGGTGTGCAGCCTGCTGGAGGGGCTCGGCGTCCCGTACTTCCTGGTCCCCGCCGACCATGGGTACGGTGCGTCGCGGCAGGTCATCGGCGTCGAGGAGACATACCGCGGCGCGGTCCTCTCCCGGGCCGCTCAGCGCTTCGCCGGCACCGTCGGGTACGTCGGCGCCGTCGGACCGGACGGCGCCGTGACGAACGCGGCACTGTGGGCCGACGGGAAGCTGCCGCGGGCGCTGAGGCAGGCCGCGGTACTCCGCACCGGCGTGGTGCGCCTGGGCCCGAAAGGACAGGTCCTCACCGGCCTCGAAACGGGCTGCGACCTCGAGTTCTGGCGGCACGGCCGGGACCTCGCCACCGCTGCCCCGGGCACGGATCCCTCCTGGCTCACCGTGCCCGGCAGCCGGTTGCCGGACGTCTTCGGCCCGGCGCTCGTCGCCCCGCGCCGCAACCCGGTCTCGGAGGTGCTCCCGGTGGCGGCGCAGCAGCCGGCCGCGGTGGTGTGCCGCCGCCGCAGCGTGCCGACGTTCGCCCCGTTCGCCGAGCCGGGCATCGACGAGGTGCGCTTCCCCGTTGACGCCGTGTACACCTGGGTCGACGGGGACGACCCGGCGATGGCCGCGAAGCGCCGTGCCCATCAGGACCTCTCCGACAACGTCATCGCCCCGCGCGAGACCGGCGCCTCCCGCTACACCAGCCACGACGAACTGAAGTACGCACTGCGCTCGCTGGAGATGTACGCCGGGTTCGTCCGGCACGTCTACCTCGTGACCGACTCCCAGATCCCCGCCTGGCTGGACCCGGACGCGGAGGGCCTGACCGTGGTCGACCACCGGGACATCCTCCCGGCCGACGCGCTCCCCGTCTTCAACTCGCACGCGATAGAGAGCCGACTGCACCACATCCCTGGCCTGTCGGAGCACTACCTCTACTTCAACGACGACGTCTTCATCAACCGCCCGGTACGGGCCGAGCACTTCTTCCACGGCAACGGCATAGCCCGCATCCCCCTGTCCCCGCTGAAACTCGGCGTCGGCGCCCCGCACCCGCTCGAACCGGCCCCGAACTCCGCCGGCAAGAACGCCCGCGAGGTCATCAGACGCTTCCACGGCAGACACATCATGCACAAATCACTGCACACTCCGCACCCCCAACTGCTGTCGGTCATGCGGGAGATGGAGAGCCTCGGAATCGAGGAACTCGAGCGGACCTCCTACTCGCGCTTCCGCTCCACCACCGACGTAGCCCCGGCGTCCACACTCCACCACCACTGGGCGATCGCAACCGGCCGAGCCGTCCCCGCCGACTACCGCTTCCGCTACGTCCAACTGGGCACACCGGACATGCGCCGACGCCTGGCCCGCCTCGCCGCCGGCGAGGACATCGACTTCTTCTGCCTCAACGACGTGGACACCGCCCCGACGGCCAGGGCGGCCGCCCAGGCCGCCATCCGCACCTTCCTGGAGCGCAAGTACCCGTTCCCGAGCCGCTTCGAAGGGGTGCCTCAGACCACCTCGCACCCGATCGCGCCGCTCACGGCGGGCATCCCGCCGCAGCCGACACGGGAGGAAGCACAGCTTCGCGATTGACGCTGCCCGTATCGCAGCCTGCCGGTCAGAAAATGGATACGAGGCTCGAACTCGTGACGCCCTCTGGGCCGACATGCGACCTGGGACGGGTTGGTAGGGCGGACGTGGATGGTCAGTGCGCTGCAGGGCTCGGAGCCCGGCGCGGGTCATGCCCACACGGGGCCCGGGCTGCGCGAACGTAGGCCCGAGCCCCGGATGCGGGTGTTGTCAGCCCTTGCCGAGGAGCTTGTTCATCTCCTCGATCTCGGCGTTCTGCGTGGTGATGATGTCCTCGGCCACCTTCTTGGCCGGCCCGTACCGGCCTTTCTCCTTCTCCGTGGTGGCCATCTCCACGGCGCCCTCGTGGTGCTCGACCATCATGGTCAGGAACATCGAGTCGAAGCCCTTGCCGGACGCCTTCATCAGCTCGTCCATGTCCTCCTGGTCCATCATCCCGGCCATGCCGGAACCCGAGGAGTGGTCCATGCCGTGGTCCATGCCGGGCATCGGCTCCTGCACCTCCTCGCCCCACGCCTTCAGCCACCCGGACATGGTCTTGATCTCCGGGTCCTGCGCCTTCTCGATGCGCGCGGCGAGGTCCTTGACCTCGCTGGAGGAGGCGCGGCTCTCGGCCATCCGGGCCATCTGAGTGGCCTGCTGGTGGTGCGGAATCATGCCCTGAGCGAAGGACACGTCCTGGTCGTTGTGTGCTTCGGCGGTGACCTCGGTGCTCGCCGAAGCCGAATCCTTGGCTGCGGAACCGGAGCCGGAGCCGGAGTCGGAGCTGCCGTCGTCGCTTCCGCACGCGGCGAGGACGAGAGCGGCGGTGACAGCCGCCGTGCCGAGCGCGGCGCGGCGGATCAGGGAACGGGTGCTGGTCATGCGGGAACTCCTGCGATGTGCGAGAGAGAGTGCGCGAAGGGCGCGGGACATGGCGGAGGGCCGTACGACCGCCGGCCGCCATACGCGCGGCAGCGACGGATACGGCTCGGCCTCGGCCTATATCCGCAGGAGTTGCAGCTCGGCGAGCGATGGAGGCGCTCGACCGCCCTCTGGTTCGGCCGCCATGGACAAGCGGTTGCCCACCAGTTCCTCTGCCTGACCGGTGGGGTCGAGCGCCAGGGCGGGAAGGACCGGGCCCGCGCCCACGGCGCCCGAGGAACATGTCGGATCGGCATGCCCGGCGTGCCCGCGGCCGTCACCGTCGCCATGACAGATGGATTCAGCGCCCAGAACCGCCGGATCCGCATGATGCGCGGCGGCGGAGGAGTGGGAGGAGCCATAGCCGGTCACGGCGGCTGTCCCGCCCGGTGCGAGGCCATGCATGCCGAACAGCCCGACCAGCAGCACGAGCACCAGCAGCGTCGGCCACAACCTCAGTGGCGACGGCGCGCGGCGGAGCTGTGCACGGGCTGTCACAGCCCTCATGCTACGGAAGCCCGCCGACCTTCGCTGACAAGCGGGCAGTCTGCCCGGACAGGCGGCGCGTCCGAGCCGGTTCGCCGACGTCCGGAAACCCCGATTGCAACCAAAACTGCAACGAGAACACGACGACGGCCCCGACCGTCTCCCGGTCGGGGCCATCGTTTCCGCTGATCAGCGGCTGCGGAGGATACGAGATTCGAACTCGTGAGGGGTTGCCCCCAACACGCTTTCCAACTGTGTTGGTGGCCTGCGGTGCGGTGTGCAGGGGCGTTCACCTGCGTTCATGGCCGACTGACCGTCGGTGAGGGGACGACTGCGTGTCCCGCCTGAACGGCTGTGAACTGGGCTGAATGAGACGGGAACTGAGACGGCTCTTCCTCTGACGCAGCGCGCGACCTACCTCCTTCGTGCTGTGGTCTGGGCTGTCGGATAACCGGTTTCACGTGATGCTGGACGGATGCGAGACTCCGTGGCGTGCCTCGACCTGAACTCTCTGAGCTGGATTACCTGCGGGAGATCGAGCGGCTTGCCAGGGCGGTGACCGCTGCGGCGTCCGCCGAGGGCAACCTGTCTTACGCACCAGACCCGGACGATGCCACGCCGCTGCAGCGAGCTGTGAACGCACTCGCACGCGAGATCCGGCACTACCACTTTCCCGGCGACGGCTGTCTGCCCGAGGAGGACCGACCCGCGGTGCGGTTGGCGGGCGTGGTGGTGCTCCGGCCGACTTCTCTGCCTCCGGGCATGGAGGAGACCTACGAGGAGGCGTGTGCCCGCCTCGGTGTCGAAGCCCGCGCCGAGGGCTGGGCACTGTGGAACACCTGGGGCAAGGGCGGGGCAAGGGTCACCATGGTGGTCTCGTCGGTCGATACGACGCTTGGGTTGCTGGCGAACTGGGCGCGAGGCAGGGACGTGTACCCGGTGAGTCCGGTGCCGTCCCAGGTAGCTCAGATCCAACAGGGGTGGGCCGGCCCCATGACGTTCTCACCGTGGGGCGCCGAACGCTTGGGCATCACAGAGCAGTGATCTGTGATGCATGGATGATCCCAAGCCATCAGCTTGGGAAGCTTGGGTGATCCAGGGCCGGTTGCCTGGCTGATCTGCGGTGGAGTGATGTCGGAGTCTGGTTGGCCGCCGGCCTGGTGCCCGGTGTTCCCCGTGGTTCCCCGAACGATCTGGCACGGGTCTGGCACGGACATCTTCGTCCCGAACCACTGGCCGGGAGGGCATTTAGGTCCAGCGGGCCGGCCAGATGGTCACCTGGGTCGCCAGAGGTCTACTGCGGTGGTGGCGGTTGCAGTACTTCGTTGCTGTACGGCCCCGCCACCGACTCGGGCCTCCGGCCGGGGTCAGCTCGGGACCGCCCTGCAAGGCAGCGGACGTCCGTGAATGAGACGGAAACCGAGGTGAACGTGGGCGCTGCCGTCACCTGCCCCCCGGTACTCCCTTGCCGAGGGTGTGTGGCGTTGTCAGTGGCGGCTGTTAGCTTCCTGGGGCGTGGCTGAGGAGAAAACAGGCCGCCCCCCCCATCCAGTTGAACACCAGCTGGAGTTCGGTGACGCGCGTGTAACCACAGCCCGGTCCGCAGGACCGGAACCACTCCCCTTGGAGGAGAAGCTTGATGAGAAGCAGCGTGCTGGGACGCCTGGCCCGGGCCGGAGCCGTCCTCACCACGGCACTGGCTCTGGCAGTGACGGCGGCCCCGTTCACGGGCGCGGCGCAGGCCCATGAGGCAGTGTCGGGAACGCTCAGCTTCAGCGGCGAGCCGGGCGAGTTCGTGTCCGGCGGCCAGTCCCACGAGTACACGGCCGGGGCGGTCGAGATGTTCGACGTCACGGGGCCCACCAGCGAGAGAGCCGTTGGCGTCACGGTTGTCACGCCCGAAGGCAAGCGCTGGTCCCTCCACATGGAGGCTCCCTACGGCCAGAAGCTGATCGAGGGCACCACCTACACCGGCGCCTCGCGCTGGCCCTATGCCCAACCAGAGGACCCGAAGCTGGAGTTCGGAGAGACCGACCGGTGGTGCAGCACCAGCACCGGCTCCTTCACCATCACCCACATCGCCTACGGCCCCCACGGCTACATACGCGAAGTCGACGCCACCTTCGAGCAGTACTGCAACGGCTCCACGCTGCCCGCGCGCGGCGAGGTCCACGCCCGCATGCCCGAGCCGCCCGCCGAGCTCGTCGTCGGCCTGGACCTCAACGAGACGGGCACCATCGACACCCGCACCGGCCAGATCACCGTCGGCGGCACGGTGACCTGCAACAAGCTGGCGTACATCACCCTCAACGGCCACGTCGTCCAAACGCAGAAGCGCGGCACGCCCGTCGGCTACTACGAGAACAAGGCCGTCACCTGCACCCCGGGTGCGCCGGTCCCGTGGTCCGTCTCCTTCGCCAGCGCGGAACCCGGCACCACCTTCCAGCCTGGCACCGCCACCCTGACCGGCATCGGGAGGGCGGACGACCGCGACTACCCGGTGTCCGTGGACACCGGCTTCCAGAACACCGAGGTCACTCTCCTCAAGTCCTGACCCCGACGCGGGCCCGGCACAAGGCCGGGCCCGCCCCGTCGCTACCGCGAAAGCCCCATCTGCCCGACGGCCCCAGCACAGCAACAAGCCCCCCACTCGGGGAGAACCCGCAGGCTGGGGGCTTGATCCGTCAGGTTTGTCTCTTCTTGCCCTGGGTCTTGCTAGGAATCTTGGCGACCTGCGTCTTCGCTGGTCTGGGCGCTCCGCGTCTCCTCCTGAATGGTCGTCATTGGTCGCTGCTGGCTGCCGCTGGTCGGCCTCGGACGGCCCGGAGACGGCCCCGTGTGCGAGCAGGCTTACTCTCCTCGGATGGACGACTCCCCTTGCTTCTGCCTCCTCTGCACCCCGACGGAATGGGGCGGCCCTGTGTGGGAGGAACGCGACAGCCGCATAGCCAAGAATGTCGCGCACTTCGGCTGGCACGTCATGGGCGTGGCCGGCGGTGACGCCCCCGGTGATTGGGGCTACTCCATCGGTCTGTGGCACACACTGCGTAGTCCCGAGGTAAGCGTGTTCGGCCTTCCCTCGCAGACCGCGATGCGCGTGGCGAACGCCGCTGGGGCAGCAATACGGGACGGCAACCCACTCGAGCCCGACCAGCGCCGGGGCGACGTTCTCAACGGCTACGACGTGGCGGTCCGGCCCGTGCATCCCAGCTGGTACCACGACTTCTTCGGCGCAGGCATCGACTTCTACCAGACCCCGCCACTGCCAATCACGCAGCTGTTCTGGCCGGACAAGGCCGGGCGCTTCCCCTGGGAAGAGGGAGCGGACGAGCGCTGCCGCACGAGTCAACCACTGCTCTGGATTCCAAAAGACGAGACCACTGGCCCATGGACCGAAATCACGTGAGGTCGGTGGAGTCTCAATGGGCGACCCAACCCGCTTGAGCAATCTTGAAAACCGTCGTGGCGCGAGTCACCGTGGGTTCAAATCCCACACCCACCGCACAGGTGAACGGCCCCTGACCAGGTAAATCGGTCAGGGGCCGTCGTGCTGGCTGCTGCCCGTGAGTGGCCGCTATTCCCCCCGGTTCCCCGCTGGATCGGGCACGCGAAGGGCACGGGACGTCGACCACTGCTTTAGGAGGGTGGGGCTGCGGGCGACCGTTTGGCTTTTCGAGCTTGCCGACGCTTTCGAGACTTCTCTCCGAGGTTGCCGCTGGCCGTTGCCACTAGTGCGAAGCAGGCGGAGCTCATCCAACTCAGGGGGTCATCATCGATGATCTTGCTCGCGAGCCAGAACAAGACGGTGGATATGATCCACGAGACTGCGAACAGCCTGATCACAGGCCAGCTGGGCCACCATCTACGCACGTTCGGAGCCTATCCGCCACGCATTCATGGACCGGCGGCGGGCGGTGTTCCGAGGCTCCTCGTCAGTTGCGCTGGTATTGAAGGGGCCATTCGTGGGGGTGCAGCGTCGAGCCGAACCCTCATGGGTAGCTGCGAAGTTGCCGTTGCTGCTGGTCATTGTTGGTCGTCTGTGGCCGTCCCTCGACGGCCCGGAGACGGCCCCAGTCCGGCGACTCGACAGCTTTACAGCGGGTTACGTGCACCAGCTGCGGCCTGCGAGTTTCCTTGATCCTGGTGCTACGGGGGGGCACCTGGGGAAAACGGCAGCCAGTGCTCGCGCGGCGGCCTCTCTCGCTTGCCTGACCAGACATCTATCGCTCGCCCCCGGGCCGGTAGCCCGCCGGTGCGCGGATCCGGTCGCTCGCCGGTAACTCAGCGTGGATGCTCGGCCGGACCTCCACGATGGCGTCGGCGTCCTCCTGGTCGCCCTCCTCGTCGCGCCAGAGGTAGACCCGCACGTGCTTCGCCCGGTGTAGGCCGCGCACCTTCCACTCGGTCATCAGGTCGGCGACGACGAGGGAGAGGGCGTACTGGGGGCCCTGGCTCGAATCGTCGGCGGTGATCGTGCCCCGCCACCGTTCCGGGTCGCTGCCGTAGGGGCGCCATCCCTCCGAGCCGTGCGGCTCGAACACCCGGTACACCCAGTCCGTCTCGGTGCCCATAGCACCGATCCTGTCACTGCAAGGAGCACCATGCGCCGCATCGGATCCACCCCCGCCTACAACAACTGCCCCGACGTCTTTGAGCTGGGCGACGGGTCCTTCTTCGTCATCGGCACGGTGCCCGCCGCCGGGCAGGCGCCGACTGCCGAGCAGCTGCGCACGATGGGCGCCTCCATCGGCGCCGACGAGCGGACGGTGATCCCGCCGCGCGACTGCATGCTGCACGCCGTGAAGCAGCTCGTCGCCTAGGGGCTCGTCGGGTAGCTGGTCGCGAGATACGCGAGATATTGGGCCTGAACACCCAGGAGCCCCGTCCCCCCGCCGGTCGCACCCGGCGGACTACGAGGACGAGGCCCTGGCGGTGCTCAGTTCGACCAATCCCTGACGGCGCGGCAGCCCGCCGCGCCCGTTGGCGGTTGCTGCTGGCCCTCTCGGACGGTCCGGAGAACAGCCAGCCCACTTCCAGAGGGCTCCCCTCAACCCCCTCTCACCTGCGACTTCTCCATTGCTAGGCACCCCTGGGGCACACCTGGGGGAAGAGGCCCCGAGAACACCGCTTTAGGAGTTCGCTCGCCACTCGCCCCGACCTGGGTCGACACCAGTTCTCCGCCGCGCCCGTCGCCGGCGTGCTCCGCCTTCGACCGAGTTCATCCGCCATCGTCCGACGCTGTTGATGTCAGGTGGTTATGTCAAGCGGGTGACACAAACCAAATCGACGAGCTGGTCAGGACTGGAGAGCGTGGTCGACAGGACCTCGCCGAAGGTTGCCAAATCGCACCTTGATCCCCTACCTCGCCCGGTGAAGCCGGCCCCTCGAGCACAGGTCGGCGTTCGACCTCTGTGAATCCCAGGCGCCTGGGCACTGCAGACTGCGGACCTTGCCGAGACTGTTGGCAACCCTTCTACGACCTGGCCCCGACCGAGCAGGGCAACCGCGCCTTCCGTGTGGTGGAGAAGTGCGGGCCAGGCTGCGAGGGATGCAGTGCTGACCCGCTTGTTCACTCGTTTGGCAGATACCAAGTGGCACAAAAGGCTTAGTCACCTCAGCCTCATTTATGTGAGGGGATTGGACTGTTCGAGCGAGCAACCAATCCCCTTCGATGCTACCGCTGAAACTCACGGAGGTCCGTCATGTCCACGCTCACCTGGGAACAAGGAGGGGTGATAAACGCCAGCCACTCTGGCGGAGGTTTCGGCGGGCCGTACGCGGCGTATCCCACCGAGACTGTGCACGTCCAAATCGACAAGCTCCCTATTCCCCCTCCCCCTGATGGTTGGACAGTCATTGTCCATGTTGGGCTCGCTCGCCACGAGGCTGAGCATGCAGAGATAGGGATCATGTCCGCAACCAAGGTGGGCCTTGGGCCAGATGTGACGTTCGACCCGTGGGAAACAGCGGCCTACGGCCAAATCCTGGGATTCAAGGTGGGTGCTTACGCCAAGAATGGAGTAATGCGGGGTTGGTGGTTCTGGCAGCTGTGGGAGTGGTGACACCAAACTGTAAATCTGCCGGCTCAGCCTTCCCAGGTTCGAATCCTGGCGCCGCCACTCTAGTGGGAATCGGCCCCTGACCAGTGAGTTTGGTCGGGGGCCGTTCTCGTTGTCGGCTCACGTCAGTACCCGCCGTTCCCCGGTGTGCCCCGCCCGTTCTGGCACGGTCGTGGCACGCTCGGTGACCTTGATCACTGGTTCGCGAGCTCCGAGGGATCGCGCGCGGGAAGTGTGTGCTTGCCCGAGCGGCCTCAGATTTTCCTCAGATCGCCTCATACCTCCCGCCTGGGCCACCGCCGAGCTGCTGACCGACGCCATCCGGTCCGCCGCTGCCGCTGCTCGCGTGGACGGCCCCGTCATCGATGGCCGAACCCATGCTTTCGCCTTCGGCCGTCAGCTCGATGTACGCACCATCCGCTCGGCCGACTTCGACGGCGGCCAGGAGCTGACCGAGCGGGCCGTCGCCGCGTACATCGCCAAGTACGCCACCAAGGGCGCCGAGACCGCCACGGGAGCTCTCGACCGGCCGCTGAAGTTCCTCGCCGAACTCGCCCAGCTCGACATCAGCGACCACGCCCGCCGCATGATCCGCACCGCCTGGACCCTCGGCGCCCGCAAGGACCTCGAACACCTCCGCCTGCGCGCCTGGGCCCACATGCTCGGCTTCCGCGGCCACTTCTCCACCAAGTCCCGCCGCTACTCCACCACCCTCGGCGCCCTCCGCGACGCCCGCGCCGAATGGCGCCGTGCACAGGCCCTGGCAGCGACCGAGACCGATCCGGACACGACCCTCGTCCTCGCGCACTGGGTCTACGCCGGAACCGGCCTCACCGACGCTGAAGCCTGGCTCGCCGAAACCCTCGAACCCGCCCCTGGAACGGAAGGAGAACCAACCCGTGGCTGAGTCCCGATTTGCCGTCACCGTGCTGGAGACAGCCGATCCCTCCTTGGTGCTGCTGACCGTCGAAGAAGCGGCCCGGCGCCTCCGTATCGGGCGCACGATGTGCTTCCGGCTCGTCCTCGCCGGAGAGATCGAGTCGGTGACCGTCGGCCGGCTGCGACGGGTCCCCGCTGATGCCCTCCCCGCCTACGTGGCCAAGCTCCGTCATCGATCCGCCGCAGCGGCCTGAGGGGGACGGGATGGCAGAGAGGAAGCGCACTCGCCAGCCCAACGGGGCCTCGTCCATCTACTTCGGCAAGGACGGGAAATGGCACGGCCGGGTGACGGTCGGCGTCCGCGACGACGGCAGGCCCGACCGCCGTCACATCGAGCGGAAGACCAAGGCCGAGGTGACCAAGGCAGTCCGCGAGATGGAGCGGGCGCGAGACGAGAAGAAGCTCAGGAAGCCGGGGCAGAGCTGGACGCTCCAGGCTTGGCTCGAGCACTGGGTCGAGAACATCGCCAAGCCGTACGTCTCCGAGAACACATACGACGGGTACGAGGTCGACGTACGCGTGCACCTGGTGCCCGGCCTGGGCGCCCACAAGCTCGACCGCCTGGAGCCCGAGCACCTGGAACGCTTCTACCGGAAGATGCAGGACTCCGGTAGTTCCGCCGGCACCGCCCACCACGTCCACCGGACGATCCGGGTCTCCCTCGGTGAGGCGGTACGGCGCGGGCACGTCCCGACCAACGTGGCGGAGATCGCCAAGGCTCCGCGGCTCGAAGAGGAGGACATCGAGCCGTACACGATCGAAGAGGTTCAGAGCCTGCTCGTGGAAGCGGCCAAGCTCCGCAACAGCGCGCGGTGGGTCGTCGCCCTAGCCCTCGGGCTGCGGCAGGGTGAAGCGCTCGGGCTGCACTGGGAGGACGTCGACCTCGACGCGGGGTACGTCCGCATCCGTAAGAACCGGCTGCGCCCCAAGTACGCGCACGGCTGCGGTGCCGATCCGTGTGGGCGGAAGGCGGGGTACTGCCCGAAGCGACAGCAGACTCGCCGCGAGCACAAGTCCACCAAGTCCCGAGCCGGACGGCGCACCATCGGCCTGCCCGATCCGCTGATCAAGATTCTGCGCCAGCACCAGGAGGCCCAGGAGCGCGAGCGGATCGCGGCCGGTGCCGACTGGGAGGGCAAGGGGTACGTCTTCGCCTCACCGACCGGCGGGGCGCTGAGCCCGAACACCGACTTCCACGTCTGAAAGCGGCTGCTTCGGGACGCCGGCGTCCGGGACGGTCGTCTCCATGACGCTCGCCACACCGCCGCGACCGTGCTTCTGATCCTCGGCGTGCCGGACGTCGTGATCGACTCGATCATGGGTTGGGAGCCCGGGGGAGCGGCGCGGATGCGCGCCCGCTACATGCATGTGACGGGGACCATGCTCCGCAAGGTCGCCCAGCAAGTCGGGGACGCTCTCTGGGAGCCACCCGGAGCGGGCCGAAAAGCCGACTGAGACGGAAACTGAGACGGACGAACGCCAGAGGGCCGGACCACTTTCGTGGTCCGGCCCTCTGGGCTGGCGGAGGATACGAGATTCGAACTCGTGAGGGGTTGCCCCCAACACGCTTTCCAAGCGTGCGCCCTAGGCCTCTAGGCGAATCCTCCGCCGGAAACATTACATGACCGAGAGGAGTGCTCGCGAACTCGTTCCCGCACCTCAGCATCAGGTAGGCTGTGCGAAGCCCCTCACGCGGCGCTATCTGACTGAACTCCCCCAGGGCCGGAAGGCAGCAAGGGTAGGTTGGCTCTGGCGGGTGCGTGGGGGGCGCTTGCGTTGCCGGGGCGGGGGGCTCGCGGTTTCCTGGGCGGGGCCTGTTGTCAGTGGGCGCCTATAACCTCGTATGCGTGTCGTCTCTCGCGCTGTACCGCCGCTATCGCCCGGAGTCGTTCGCCGAGGTCATCGGGCAGGAGCATGTCACTGACCCGCTGCAGCAGGCGCTGCGGAACAACCGGGTCAATCACGCGTACCTGTTCAGCGGTCCGCGTGGGTGCGGCAAGACGACGAGCGCGCGGATCCTGGCGCGGTGTCTGAACTGTGAGCAAGGTCCTACGCCGACCCCGTGCGGGGAGTGCCAGTCGTGCCGGGATCTCGCGCGGACCGGGCCGGGGTCCATCGACGTCATCGAGATCGACGCCGCCTCGCACGGTGGTGTCGATGATGCCCGTGAGCTGCGGGAAAAGGCCTTCTTCGGACCCGCGAGCAGCCGGTACAAGATCTACATCATCGACGAGGCCCACATGGTCACGTCGGCCGGCTTCAACGCGCTGCTCAAGGTCGTCGAGGAGCCGCCGGAGCATCTGAAGTTCATCTTCGCGACCACCGAACCCGAGAAGGTCATCGGCACGATCCGGTCGCGGACCCATCACTATCCGTTCCGGCTCGTGCCACCCGGCACCCTTCGGGACTACCTCGCCGAGGTGTGTCAGAAGGAGGACATCCCCGTCGAGGACGGCGTGCTGCCGCTGGTGGTGCGTGCCGGTGCCGGGTCCGTGCGTGACTCCATGTCCGTCATGGACCAGCTGCTCGCGGGCGCCGGGGCGGGCGGTGTGACGTATGCCATGGCCACCTCGCTGCTGGGCTACACGGACGGGTCACTGCTCGACTCCGTCGTCGAGGCCTTCGCCACCGGGGACGGGGCCGCCGCCTTCGAGGTCGTGGACCGGATCATCGAGGGAGGCAATGATCCGCGGCGGTTCGTCGCCGACCTGCTGGAGCGGCTGCGGGACCTGGTGATTATCGCCGCCGTGCCGGACGCGGTGGAGAAGGGGCTCATCGACGCTCCGGCCGACGTGCTGGAGCGGATGCAGGCCCAGGCAGGCACCTTCGGCCCCGCCGAGCTGAGCCGAGCAGCCGACATCGTCAACGAAGGGCTGACCGAGATGCGGGGAGCGACCTCCCCGCGCCTCCAGCTCGAGCTGATCTGCGCGCGTGTGCTGCTGCCGGCCGCTTACGGGGACGAGCGGTCCATGATGGCCCGTCTTGATCGGCTGGAGCGCGGGGTGAACTTCTCGACGGGTGCCGGGGCGCCCGCCATGGAGTACGTGCCCGGGCCCGAGGTGCACGGGGGAGCGGCTGCGGGTGCGGCGATTCCGCCGGGCGGTGGCGTGGCTGCGGCTCGGGCCGCCGTACGGGGGGCCGGCGGCGGCTCTGGCGCGCCGAGTACCCCGGATACGGCGGCTGGTCCCCCGCTCGGTGGTCCCCAGCAGAGCGGAGCACCGGGAGGCCCGGGCGGGCCCGGGGAACGGCGCGTGGCCGCCGCTCAGGGCGCGCCGGGTGGTCAGGACCTGCCCGCTGGGCCCGCTCCTGCCGTGGGCGAGCCTGCCCAACCTCCGGCTCCCGCACCAGCAGCCTCCGCACCCGGAGCCTGGCCCACCGCGACCGCCGCGGGTAGTGGCCGACGGCCCGGCGGCTGGCCCACCGCGGCCCCCGCGGGCGGCGGCGGCCGACCCGCGACGCCGCCCGGCGCCTCCCCGTCCGCGTCGCCGACGCCTGCCACGCCCGCCACGCCTTCCGCCCCGCCGGCCGCCTCACCGGCCCTGAGCGGCGGCATCGACCCGCGCGCGCTCTGGCCCAACATCCTGGAGGCAGTCAAGAACCGCCGCCGCTTCACCTGGATCCTGCTCAGCCAGAACGCCCAGGTCGTCGGCTTCGACGGCACCACCCTCCAGCTCGGTTTCGTCAACGCCGGCGCCCGGGACAACTTCGCGAGCAGCGGCAGCGAGGACGTGCTGCGCCAGGCGCTGGGCGAGCAGTTCAACGTCAACTGGAAGATCGAGGCGATCGTCGACCCGTCGGGCGGCTCAGGCACGCCGCCGGCCGGGGGCTTCAACGCCGGCGGGGGCTACGGCGGCGGTGCGACGGGCGGTCACAACAGCGCCGGTGCCGCCGGTGGTTACGGCAGCGGCAGCGGCGCTGCCACCGGTGCGTACGGCAGCGGTACGGCGGCCGCTCCGCAGCGCCCCGCACCCGCACAGGCCGCCACGTCCCCTGCACCGCCCCCGGCGATCCCGGCACCCGCTCCCGTCCCCTCGCCGCCCTCCGCCCCGGAGCCGCCGCCCTCCGCCCCCGTCGCCCCCGAGGACGACATCCCCGAGGACGACGACCCCGACCTCGACGAGTCGGCCCTCTCCGGCCAGGAACTGATCGTGCGGGAACTGGGCGCGACGGTGGTGGAGGAGCTCTCGAACGAGTAGCGCAGGACCCCTTCCAGCAGGACCTCGTTCGAGCACGACTTCCTTCGAGCAGGCCTTCCTTCGAGTCAGCACAAGCCCTCCTTGGAGGAACCCACAAGCCGCCTCCCCCCACCCCTTCGGAAGCCCGCACAAGGACACCCCGCCGCCTGCCGTTAGGCTGACCCCGTGAAGGTCCTCGTCATCGGCAGCGGCGCCCGCGAACACGCCCTGTGCCGCTCCCTGTCCCTCGACCCCGCCGTCACCGCGCTGCACTGCGCCCCCGGCAACGCCGGCATCGCCAAGGTCGCCGAGCTGCACCCGGTCGACGCCCTGGACGGCGCGGCCGTATCCGCGCTGGCCGCACAGCTCGACGTCGGGCTGGTGGTCGTAGGCCCGGAGGCCCCGCTTGTCGCGGGGGTCGCCGATGCCGTGCGCGAGGCGGGTATCCCGGTGTTCGGCCCATCCAGGGAGGCCGCGCAGCTGGAGGGCTCCAAGGCCTTCGCCAAGGACGTCATGGCCGCGGCCGGGGTTCCCACCGCCCGCTCGTATGTCTGTACGACGGAGGCCGAGGTCGACGAGGCGCTCGACGCGTTCGGCCCGCCGTACGTGGTCAAGGACGACGGTCTGGCCGCCGGCAAGGGCGTCGTCGTGACCGGTGACCTCGACGTGGCGAAGGCGCACGCGAACGCCTGTGAGCGCGTCGTCATCGAGGAGTTCCTCGACGGCCCTGAGGTCTCCCTCTTCGCGGTCACCGACGGCGAGACGGTCGTCCCCCTCCAGCCCGCCCAGGACTTCAAGCGCGCGCTGGACCACGACGAGGGCCCGAACACCGGCGGCATGGGCGCGTACTCCCCGCTGCCGTGGGCGGACCCGAAGCTGGTCGACGAGGTCATGGAGACCGTCCTGCAGCCGACGGTCGACGAGATGCGGCGTCGCGGCACGCCGTTCTCCGGCCTCCTCTACGCCGGGCTGGCGATCACTTCCCGCGGTGTCCGCGTGATCGAGTTCAACGCCCGTTTCGGTGACCCCGAGACCCAGGTGGTGCTGGCCCGTCTGCAGACCCCGCTGGCCGGCGTCCTGCTGGCCGCCGCGAACGGCACCCTCGCCGACCTGGAACCCCTGCGCTGGAGCGACGACGCGGCCGTCACGGTCGTCGTCGCCTCCCACAACTACCCCGGCACCCCGCGCACCGGCGACCCGATCACCGGTCTCGACGAGGTGGCCGCGTACGACGCCCCGCACGCATACGTCCTGCACGCGGGTACCAAGCGCGACGGCGATTCCGTCGTCAGCGCGGGTGGTCGTGTCCTGTCCGTCACCGCGACGGGCGGTGACCTCACCGAGGCGCGGGAGCGGGCCTACCTGGCGGTCTCCCGCATCCGTCTGGACGGCTCCCAGCACCGTACGGACATCGCGGCGAAGGCGGCGGGCGCATAGCCCCACTACCCGTACGATCCACCGCCTGACCAGGCACTTCACAGGCCCCGGATGCCTCCCGCAGCCGGGGCCTGATCCTTGCCCTCCGTCATTCACCTCTCCCCAGAGCCATTCCATCGAGTGACCGATGTCCTATCCGGCTGACGAGGGACGAGGCCCCAACTAGGGTGCGGCGCAAGCGTTCCGGCACTTGGCCCATCGACATTGCGATGTCAGTGGTGGGTGCCACAGTGGGGGAGTGAGCAACGCCAGGACAGCCAGGACGGGAGGGGGTGAGGTCCGGTCGTGACCGGTATGGGTGTGGAGACGGGGGCGCAGGCCGCGCGCTCCCGGGCGCTGGCCGTGCTGCGGATCCGCAGCCGGGCGCTGGCCGTCGCCGTGCTGCCCGGGGCGGTCGCCGTGGTCCTGCTCGCGGGCGGATCCACCGGCCATCTCGTCGGCCCCGGCTGGGACGTCGCCCGGTGGGCGGTGAGCGCGGTCGCGCTCCTCGTCCTGCTGGCCGCGGGCGGTTTCGCGATGCTCGTCGCCCGGGCGCGGCCCGCGGTGAGCCCGACGGTGCCGATCGCCGAGGAGGCGGCCCCCGATCTGTACCGGTTGGTGCGCGACCTCGCCGACCGTCTCGACGTCCCCGCCCCGTCCGCGATAGCGCTCACCCCGGACTGCGACAGCTGGCTGGAGGACCGCACCCATCCGGCCCACGGTCCCCCGCACGCGCTCGGGGACACCGACGGGAGGTCGAGCACCGAACGGCACGCCCAACGCCGTACGGACGCCGCCCCCGTCCTCGTCATCGGCTCTCCGTTCCTGTGGTGGATGCGCGTCGGGGAGCTGCGCGCGGTCCTGGCCCCGGTCGTCGCCGGTACGGGGCCTTCCGCGCACCCCGACATAGCCGCGGCCCGGCGCTTCGTCCGGGGCCTGGACGCGGCGGTGGCCGTCGTCTCGACGCCGGGCCGTGGTCCCGTGGTCCGGACGGTGTGCGCGGGCCTCGGCTGGGTGGCCCGCCTGCTGCTGCGCGGCTGCCAGGAGCACACGGCCCAGATGGAACGCGGGGTCGCCGCCGCGGCCGCCGAGCGTGCACAGGCTGTGGATTACGGACTGCGGATCGTCGCGCAGGAACAGGTCGGGCTGGCGTACGCCGGTTGGGACCGCCTGCTCACCCGGGTCGCGCTGCCCGCCTGGCGGATGGGCCGCTGGCCCTCCCGGCTGGACGCGGGCGTCGTCGCGGCCCTCACTGAACTGTCCCGACGTGACCGCCTGGCCGAGGGCTTCGCCTCCCGACTGGGTGAGCGTCCCGCCTGCGACCTGCTCGAAGAGCCCGGCGCGATCGACGAGGCCGCTTCGCTGCTCGCCGCCCGCCTCTTCCACGGCGGGCCGGCCGAATCCGGTCCCGCCTGGTCGCCGGTGGACTGGCAGGAGTACCCGGACGAGGTCGTAGACCGCAAGTGGCGCACGGACGCGGCCCGCCTCCACCGCGTCCTGGACACCCTCGGAGTCCGCCGAGTCACCCGCGGCTCGGACAGCGGCCCAACCCTGGCCCGCGTCCTCGACCACCTCACAAACCCACCCCCACCCGGCCCAACGGCACCGGAACCCCTGATGCGGGTCCCGGACCGATCAACCGGGGCATCGGGTGTGCCGACGGGGGCCTCGGGCCGGTCGGCCGATGCATCGGGCAAGTCGGCCGAGGGATCGGTCTCCTCGGCCGGGGCATCGGGTGTGCCGACGGGGACCTCTGCCCGCCCGACCGACGCATCGGACCAGCCAACTGGCATACCGGACCAGCCAGCTGGAACATCGGCCCGCCCGGCCGAGGCCCCGGCCCGCCCGGCCGAAGCACCGGACCAAAGGACCCGCCCCTCGGCTCACCCGGCCCCCACCACCCACCCACCCCAGGCGCCGGGCGCCCCCGCCCCCACCAACGCCCCCACCACCAAGCCCCCCAGCCCCCCGACCCCCCAACCGCTCACCCACGAGCCCTCAGAGCCCCTGCCCATAGCCGACCCCCCACCCCCACCCCCCCGCTGCGCCGCCCTGGCCGCCGGGCTCAGTGCGGAGCTGGCGCGGGAGGAAGCCTCTGGTCTCACCCCCCAGGCAGGCCCACCGGCCGCCGCCCTCGACATCCCCCTCTGGGACGGCGGAACGCTCCCCCTCTTCCCGCTCCAACCCTCACGCACCCCCCGCGAACTGCTCGCCGACCACGTCACCGCGATGGTGTGCTGCGCCGCGATGGACACCGCCGGCGCGACCCCCGGCCTCGACTGGCTCGACGGCCCGTCCCTCCTGGTCAACGGCGAGCGCGCAGCCGATCTGACCCCCAAGGTGCTGAGCCTCATAGAGGACGGCGACCCGGCGCCCCTGCGGGCCTGGCTGGCCGAGGTCGGGATACGCCCGGAGAAGCCGGTACGGCTCGTCTGAGCCCCGGCGTGGAGCCCCCCGGCGCGGAGCCCGATATGGAGCCCCCGCTTCCGTTTTCGGTCAATTCAAAACGAACCGTGACGGACTCGGTGCGGAATGTGATGTGCTGGGTAGTGAACGCGCACATGGCAAGAGCGCTCGACATAGAACAAAACGGGGCCCGAGGGAGGGAAGCGACCATGGGGTCGGAGCAGATCCGCCGCTGGGAGTCGGGAGCACTGGCACACGCCGTGACGGATCCCTTCGGCCAGGGCCCGGTCCCCTGGCTGCGCGGCAGCGAGACGTACTTCGACGACACCGGCCACGTCGTCCCCTGGTACGTGGACCCGGCCCCCGGACGGCAGCCCCCGCCCACC
Source organism: Streptomyces sp. NPDC127197 (assembly GCF_042672405.1). Lineage (NCBI taxonomy): Bacteria > Bacillati > Actinomycetota > Actinomycetes > Kitasatosporales > Streptomycetaceae > Streptomyces > Streptomyces sp. NPDC127197. Next base: position 282,848 of record NZ_JBHXVG010000006.1, read on the forward strand.
GCAACCGGCGGCCCCCGCGTCCCCGCCCCCCGTTCCGCCGGCGGCCCCCGCTCCGCGGACGACGTCCACCGCCAGATCAAGGGCTTCACGTCCACCGGCGCGGTCGCCCCCGGCGAGGCCGTCGACTTCCACGTCACCGTCGACCCGCCCCAGGAGTTCGCCGTAGACATCTACCGCATCGGCCACTACGGCGGTGACGGTGCAGCCAAGATCACCACCAGCCCCCGGCTGTCAGGCATCGTGCAGCCCCCGCCGCTCACCGCAGACCGCACGGTCTCCTGCCACCACTGGTGGCTGTCCTGGCGGCTCCAGATCCCGTCGTACTGGAGCGTCGGCGCCTACGTCGCCGTCCTGACCACCGCCGACGGCTACCGCTCCCACGTCCCCTTCACGGTCCGCCACCACCACCCGGCCGACCTGCTCCTGCTGCTCCCGGACATCACCTGGCAGGCGTACAACCTCTACCCGGAGGACGGCCGCACGGGTGCGAGCCTCTACCACGCCTGGGACGAGCACGGCCGGCTGCTCGGCGAGGCCGACGCCGCGACCACCGTCTCCTTCGACCGGCCGTACGCGGGCGCGGGCCTGCCCCTCCATGTGGGCCACGCCTACGACTTCATCCGCTGGGCCGAGCGCTACGGCTACGACCTCGCGTACGCCGACGCCCGCGACCTGCACGCCGGCCGCGTCGACCCCACCCGCTACCGAGGCCTGGTCTTCCCGGGCCACGACGAGTACTGGTCAACGAGCATGCGCCGCACCGTGGAGCTCGCCCGGGAGTACGGCACGTCCCTGGTCTTCCTCTCCTCCAACAGCATGTACTGGCAGGTGGAGCTCGGCCCGGCACCGTCCGGCACCCCGGACCGTCTCCTCACCTGCCGCAAGCGCAAGGGGCCGGGCAGGCCGGTGCTGTGGCGTGAAGTGGACCGCCCGGAGCAGCAGTTGATCGGCATCCAGTACGCGGGCCGCGTCCCCGAGCCGCACCCCCTGATCGTGCGCAACGCCGACCACTGGCTGTGGGAGGCGACCGGCGCGCACGAGGGCGACGAGATCGAGGGCCTGGTCGCGGGGGAGGCCGACCGCTACTTCCCGCGCGCCCCGCTCCCCGACCACGACGAGCGTGTCCTGCTCGCGCACTCCCCCTACACCGACAGCGAGGGTGTGCTCCGCCACCAGGAGACGTCCCTCTACCGCGCCCCTTCCGGGGCTCTCGTCTTCGCGGCCGGGACGTTCGCCTGGTCCCCCGCCCTGGACCGCCCCGGCCACGTGGACGCCCGTATCCAACGGGCCACGGCCAACCTCCTGGACCGCATCTGCAAACGTGACTGACCTGACCCGCTGTCCACGCTCGTCCCGGCATACGGGAGAATCGACCCATTGGACAGAACCACGGGGAGGAACCGTGTCCGGATTCGTAGAAAAGCCCGAGCCGATCCAGGTTCCGGGCCTGGTGCATCTGCACACCGGCAAGGTGCGCGAGCTGTACCAGAACGAGGCGGGCGACCTCGTGATGGTCGCCAGCGACCGTATCTCCGCCTACGACTGGGTGCTGCCGACCGAGATCCCCGACAAGGGCCGCGTCCTCACCCAGCTCTCCCTGTGGTGGTTCGACCAGCTCGCCGACCTGGTCCCGAACCATGTCCTGAGCACCGAGCTGCCGCCGGGCGCCCCCGCCGACTGGGCCGGCCGCACCCTGGTCTGCAAGTCGCTGCAGATGATCCCGGTGGAGTGCGTGGCCCGCGGCTACCTCACCGGCTCGGGCCTCGCCGAGTACCGGGAGTCCCGTACCGTCTGCGGCCTCGCCCTCCCCGAAGGCCTCGTCGACGGCTCCGAACTCCCCGCCCCGATCTTCACGCCCGCCACCAAGGCCGAGGTCGGCGAGCACGACGAGAACGTCTCCTACGAGGAGGTCGCCCACCAGGTCGGCGCCGACACCGCCGCCCAGCTGCGCCAGGCCACCCTCGCCGTCTACTCCCGCGCCCGCGACATCGCCCGCGACCGCGGGATCATCCTGGCCGACACCAAGTTCGAGTTCGGCTTCGAGAACGACACACTCGTCCTCGCCGACGAGGTCCTCACCCCGGACTCCTCCCGCTTCTGGCCGGCCGACCGGTGGCAGCCGGGCCGTGCGCAGCCGTCGTACGACAAGCAGTACGTCCGCGACTGGCTGACCTCCGCCGAATCGGGCTGGGACCGCACGAGCGAGCAGCCGCCGCCCCCGCTGCCGCAGCAGGTCGTGGACGCGACCCGGGCCAAGTACGTGGAGGCGTACGAGCGCCTGACGGGCACCACCTGGAGCTGAGCCACGAAAAAGACCCCGGTCGCGATGACCGGGGTCTTTGTCCAGAGCGGACGACGAGGCTCGAACTCGCGACCTCAACCTTGGCAAGGTTGCGCTCTACCAACTGAGCTACGTCCGCAGTGCGCCGTGGCGCAAGAGCAACTATACCCAACCTCGCTCGCGGGCGAGCCGTACCGCCGTATGACGGTTTTCCGCCCCGAGTTTCGACACGGCCGACGACAGATAGTTCCGTACGGTCCCCTGTGACAGCGCGGCCCGCTGGGCGATCTCCGCGACGGGCGCCCCGTCTGCGGCCAGCTCCAGCACCTCGGCCTCGCGCGCGGTCAGTGGCGAGTCCCCGGCGGAGATCGCGTCGGCGGCCAACTCGGGGTCCACGAACCGGTTCCCTGCATGCACCGTGCGGATGATCTCAGCGAGCCGCTGCGCACTGACCGTCTTCGGGACGAACCCGCGCACACCCGCCGCCAGCGCCCGCTTCAGATGCCCGGGCCGCCCGTGGCTGGTCACGATCAGCACCTGACAGCCGGGCAGTTCGGCACGCAGGGATGTGGCCACCTTCACACCGTCCGCCCCGGGCATCTGAAGGTCGAGCACGGCCACATCCGGCTCGTGCGCCCGCGCCATCGCCAGCGCCTCCGGCCCGCTCGCCGCCTCGGCGACGACCATGAGGTCGTCCTCCAGGGAGAGCAGCGCGGCGAGCGCACCCCGGATCAGATGCTCGTCGTCGGCGAGCAGTACGCGCACGGTCACGAGGCGACCTCGCAGTCGGCCGCCGTGAACGGCACCTCCGCCACCAGCCGGAACATCCCGCCACCGACCGGCCCCGCCGCCAGTGTCCCGTCGACCGCGGTCAGCCGCTCCCGCAGCCCGGCGAGACCGGAGCCCCCGCCCGCGGCCCGCGGCCCGGCAGGCCCCGAGCTCCCGCCCCCGGCCCGCAGACCGCCCGCACCGTCGTCCGCCGCACTGCGGCCCTGCGAAACCCCGCGGCCCGAACCGCTGCTGTCCGAACCCCCGTCGCCTGTAACCCCGTTGCCGGGACCCCCGCTGCCTGCACCCCCGTCGGTGACCCCGTCGTTCTCCACTGTGAGCACCACAGTCCCCTCCTTCACCCGCAGCCCCACCACACATCGCCCGGCGTCCCCGTGCCGCAGCACGTTCGTCGTGGCCTCCCGCACGACCCATCCGAGCGCCGACTGCACCTCCCCCGGCAGCCCGGTGACCTCCCCGGTCACCTCGCACTCGATACCGGCGGCCGTCAGCACCCCGTGTGCACCGGCGAGTTCTGCCCCGAGGTCGATCTCCCGATACCCCCGTACGACATCCCGTACCTCGCGCTGCGACTGCTGCGCGATCCGCTGCACCTCGATCATCTGCTCCACCGCCTCGGCCCGGCCGCGTCGGGCCAACTGGACGGCCAGTTCGCTCTTCAGCGCAATCACGGCCAGGTTGCGCCCCATCACATCGTGCAGATCCCGACCGAACCGCAGCCGTTCCTCCGCGACGGCGAGCCGCGCCCGGGTCTCGCGGGCGGCGTCGAGTTCGTAGACGGCGTTGAGCAGCCAGACGGAGAAGACGGAGGTGAAGGCGAGGAACCCGCCCCCGAGCAGCACCGCGAACGTCCCGATCAGGGCGGCTCCCCAGGACGTCCCCAGCGGCAGCGACACCGCTCCGGCGCCCACGGCGCAGCCGGCCACGACCGCGAACACCCGCCGCCGGCTGCGGATGCCGAGCGTGATGCTGCCGACACCGAAGATCAGGACGACCCCGAAGACCGCGCCCGTGGCGGTGGCGGCCTCACCCCGGACCGGGAGGTGCTTCACGAGGGCGAGCGAGGTGACGGAGATCACCGTACTGAGCGCGCCGAGTGTCCACAGCAGACGGACCGGCTGCTCGCGCCTGCCGCGCGTCCAGTCCAGAGCCCGCGAGGCGGTCACGGCGCAGACCCCGGCGTGCACGCACACCATCAGCAGGAGCCAGCTCCCCAGCCCCGGCCCCGCCTCGCCGACGGCCGGAACCCCGATCGTGAGGATCTCGGCCACCGCGAAGAAGTGGAACGACCACCGGGTGTACGTCTCGACCTTCGCCGGTGTGCTCTTGCCCCGCCACCAGCTCCCCGGCCCGCGCAATGCCCCGCTCCTCCCGTTCGTCAGCGCCTCGGCTCCCAGCGGAACCATCGCCGTACAGCAAACACGGCGAGCACGGTCCAGGCCAGTGCGGTCGCCACGGCGCCCAGCGCCTCGTAGGCGGACAGGTCCCCGGTCCAGCCGCCGCGCACCAGGGTGATGACCGGCGTCAGCGGCAGCAGTTCGCACACCGAGGCCAGCTGGTCGGGGAGCAGTTCCAGCGGGAAGGCGATGCCCGAGCCGAGCATGGACACGAACATCATCGGCAGACTGGTCACCTGGGCGCTCTCGGCGGTCCTGGTGGACGCGGCCGCGACCGCTGCCAGCGCCCCGCACAGCACGAGCCCCAACAGCACCCCGACGACGGCGAGATGAGGAGCGGGCGGTGCTCCGAGGTCCAGCAGGACCGTGCAGCCTGCCGCCAGCAGCACGCACTGGGTGAGCCCGATCCCGGTCGCCGGCAGCGCGGCGGCGACGAGGATCTCCCGGTCGTGCAGCTCACCCGTGCGCAGCCGTTTCAGCACGAGTTCCTCGCGGCGGACGACATAGGCGTTGGTGAGGGCGGCGTAGACCGCGAAGAGCAGGGAGAAGCCGACGGCGGCGGGCAGGAGCACGGTGCCGACCGTGAGCCCGGCGTCCGCCAGGTCCATCCCGTCGACGGCGGAGCGCAGGCTCAGCGGCAGCAGCAGTGGCACGAGGACCGCGGTGACGAGAGTGGCCCGGCTGCGTACCAGCAGGGTCAGTTCGGCCCGCGCCAGCGCACTCATCCGAGCCGTGATGGTCGTGGTCATGCGGCCACCCCCGCCTTCTCCGCCTCGGCGGCGGCATCGCGCCCGGCGATCTGCAGGAACGCCTCCTCCAGCGAGGCCGACCGCACATCCAGCCCCCGCAGTTCGACCCCGGTGTCCCGGGCCCACACCAGCAGCGCGGTGGCCGCCCGTTGCACCTCGTGCGTCCGCAGCCGTACGGCCCGCCCGTCCACCTCGTGCCCGACGACCCCCAGCTCACCGAGGGGCGGCAGGTCTCCCAGGAAGTAGCCGTGGGGCAGCTCGAAGGAGATCCGGGCCGGCTGTGACGCCGTCACCTCGGCCGGTGTTCCGGTGGCCGCGATCCGCCCCTTGTGCATGATCGCCAGCCGGTCGGCCAGCCCCTCCGCCTCCTCGAGGTAGTGCGTGGTCAGCAGGACCGTCGTCCCCGTGTCCCGCAGCCTGCGGACCAACTCCCAGGTGTCCCGTCGCCCTTCGGCGTCCAGCCCGGTCGTCGGCTCGTCCAGGAACAGCACCTCGGGATCGCCGAGCAGTGCGAGCGCCAGGTCCAGGCGCCGCCGTTCACCCCCGGACAGCTGCTTCACGCGTACGCCGGACCGCGGGCCGAGCCCCACGAGCTCCAGCGCCTCGTCCACCGTCCCGCCCGTCTCCCGCCGCCACCCCTCCAACGAGCGGCTGCGCCGCGCACCCCTCTTTGCCCCGCTCGTACAGCCCGCCCACATCCGCACGGTCTCCGCGACGGTCAGCTCCGACGGAAAGCCGCCCTCCTGCAACATGACCCCGGTCCGCGGCCGGACGACGGCCCGCTCGGTGCAGGGATCACTTCCCAGCACCCGCACCCGGCCTCCGGCGGGCGCCGCGAGCCCCTCCAGCAGTTCGACGGTGGAGGTCTTGCCGGCGCCATTGGTGCCCAGCAGCGCGAAGAGCTCGCCACGTTTCACGTGGAACGTGATCCCGCGCACAGCCTCGAACCCGCCCCCGTACACACGCCTCAGGTCGGTGACCTCGATCACGTGCTCGTGTTCTTTCGTGTTCATGACCACAAGCATCCCGGCGGCCGCGGCCCGGCAGGAGTGCACGGTGTCACCACTCGGGATGACAAATGTCAGACGCCGGCCATCCGCACCTACGCCAAAGGCCCCGGTCGATGACCGGGGCCTTTGTGACTGGAGCGGACGACGAGGCTCGAACTCGCGACCTCAACCTTGGCAAGGTTGCGCTCTACCAACTGAGCTACGTCCGCATTGCTCCCGACCGGCTTTCACCGATCGGTGCGAGCACCAGCCTACCTGATCCACCTGAGTGGTCGGGAGGGCGATGCAGAGCGGGTGACAGGGATCGCACACTGCGCCTTCCCCCTGGAAGGGGGATGTTCTACTACTGAACTACACCCGCATGACTCCGTGGGCTGGGCTTTTCCGCCTCGCCCCTCGGCGTGCTCCAGACTCTAGCTGATCACCAGGGGTGCTGCGCAAGTCGGCTCCTGCGGGGGGTGCGTGAGCGACCGAGCCCGGAGTCCGTCCAGCTCCACGGTGCGGGCTTACCGGGCCGCGGCGAACGCCTCGTAGACCTTCTTCGGGATCCGGCCCCGCGCGGGTACGTCCATCTTGTTGGCCTGCGCCCAGGCCCGAACGGCCGCCGGGTCCGGGGCGACCTCCGTCTGCCGATAGGCCTTGCCCGACTTCGACCGCTTGCGGCCGGCCTCCACGTACGGCTCGAGCGCCTTACGCAGTTTCTTGGCATTGGTTTCGTTCAGGTCGATCTCGTACGACTTGCCGTCGAGTCCGAAGGCGATCGTTTCCGCCGCTTCCGAGCCGTCGATGTCGTCAAAGAGAGTGACTACGACACGCTGCGCCACGAATATCGGTCCCTTCGTGCGGCACCTCGGTGATGACGTGCCAGGACGTCATGGAGATGCCGCGGAGATGTCGGCTGTCGGCCAGTTATCGGGGAAAGTATCGGCTATTGCCAATTCATTTGTACAGTGCTCGGCAAAGCAATGTGAAGCCGGAGTAAATCTCCCCGCGTGTCCAGGATTCAAGGGGGGAGTGCAACGACTTCGATTGAGGGTGGTGGGGGGAGGCGGGTGGGCGCAATAGCCCTCGCGTGCGGATCCTGGATCTTTCCCGGAACTTTTCGTGAACGGGTCGCTCCGATGCCGGATCGTGATGATCAGCCCGTAGCTTCCTACAACTCTACCCGCGTAGAAATTTTGTGCGGGTAGTCTGAAGGAACCTGCTCAGCACCACACACCGGGAGTGCCAGTGGCACGCGTCGTAGTCGACGTCATGCTCAAGCCGGAGATCCTCGACCCCCAGGGCCAGGCGGTGCAGCGCGCACTGCCGCGGCTGGGTTTCGACGGGATCTCGGACGTACGTCAGGGAAAGCGATTCGAACTGGAAGTTGAGGGGCCGGTCGACGAGGCCGCGCTCGCCCGCATCCACGAGCTTGCGGAATCCTTCCTCGCCAACACCGTGATCGAGGACTTCACCGTCAAGGTGGAGGAAGTCGCGGGGGCCGCGAAGTGACCGCACGTATTGGCGTCGTCACTTTTCCGGGCAGCCTGGACGACCGGGACACACAGCGTGCGATCCGGCTCGCGGGCGCCGAGCCTGTTGCTCTCTGGCACAAGGACAAGGACCTGAAGCAGGTCGACGCCGTGGTGCTGCCCGGCGGTTTCTCCTACGGCGACTATCTGCGCGCCGGGGCCATCTCCCGTTTCTCGCCGGTGATGGAGACCGTCATCGAGCAGGCGAAGGCCGGACTTCCGGTCCTCGGCATCTGCAACGGCTTCCAGGTTCTCACCGAGGCCCATCTGCTGCCCGGCGCGATGCTCGGCAACGACCATCTGCACTTCATCTGCCGTGACCAGAAGCTGCGGGTGGAGCACGCGGACACCGCCTGGACCAGCGACTACACGGCCGGCCAGGAGATCCACATCCCGCTGAAGAACATGGACGGGCGGTACGTCGCCGACTCGTACACGCTCGACCAGCTGGAGGCGGAGGGCCGGGTCGTCTTCCGCTACCTGGACTTCAACCCGAACGGTTCCCTTCGGGACATCGCCGGCATCACCAACGAGGCCGGCAACGTCGTAGGCCTGATGCCGCACCCGGAGCACGCCGTCGAGCCGCTCGTCGGCACCGGCCGCACCGACGGTCTCCCCTTCTTCACCTCGATCCTCAAGAAGCTGGTCAACGCATGAGCAGGACGCCTCTGGACACGGTCGAGCACGCGGCCGCGACCCCCGACGTCGCGCTGCCCTGGGCCGAACTCGGCCTGAAGAAGGACGAGTACGAGCGGGTCGTGGAAATCCTCGGCCGCCGCCCGACCGGTGCCGAACTCGCCATGTACTCGGTGATGTGGTCCGAGCACTGCAGCTACAAGTCCTCCAAGGTCCACCTCCGTCAGTTCGGCGAGAAGGCCCCCCAGTCCGACGCCCTCCTCGTCGGCATCGGCGAGAACGCCGGTGTCGTCGACGTGGGCCAGGGCTATGCGGTCACCTTCAAGGTCGAGTCGCACAACCACCCGTCGTACGTGGAGCCCTACCAGGGCGCCGCGACGGGCGTCGGCGGCATCGTCCGCGACATCATCGCGATGGGCGCGCGCCCGGTCGCCGTCGTGGACCCCCTGCGCTTCGGCGCGGCCGACCACCCCGACACCAAGCGCGTCCTCCCGGGCGTCGTCGCCGGTATCGGCGGCTACGGCAACTGTCTGGGCCTGCCCAACATCGGCGGCGAGGTCGTCTTCGACCCCTGCTACCAGGGCAACCCGCTGGTCAACGCCGGCTGCATCGGCGTCATGCGGCACGAGGACATCCACCTCGCGAAGGCGTCCGGCGCGGGCAACAAGGTCATCCTGTACGGCGCTCGTACGGGCGGCGACGGCATCGGCGGCGCGTCGATCCTCGCCTCCGAGACCTTCGACGACGCCAAGCCCTCCAAGCGCCCCGCCGTCCAGGTCGGCGACCCCTTCCAGGAGAAGCTCCTCATCGAGTGCACCCTGGAGGCGTTCCGGGAGAAGCTGGTCGTCGGCATCCAGGACCTGGGCGCGGCCGGTCTGTCCTGCGCGACCAGCGAACTCGCCTCCAACGGCTCCGGCGGCATGACGGTCGTCCTCGACGACGTACCGCTGCGCGACTCCACGCTCTCGCCCGAGGAGATCCTCATGAGCGAGTCGCAGGAACGCATGTGCGCGGTCGTCGAGCCGGGCAAGGTCGACCGCTTCCTCGAGATCTGCGAGAAGTGGGACGTCATCGCCACGGTCATCGGTGAGGTGACCGACGGCGACCGCCTCGAGATCTTCTGGCACGGCGAGAAGATCGTCGACGTGGACCCGCGGACGGTCGCCCACGAGGGCCCGACATACGAGCGTCCGTACGCCCGCCCGTCCTGGCAGGACGCCCTCCAGGCCGACGACGCGGGCAAGCTCCCGCGGCCGGAGACCTCGCAGGAGCTGAAGGACCAGGTCCTGAAGCTGGTCGGGTCCCCGAACCAGGCCTCCAAGAAGTGGATCACCTCGCAGTACGACCACTTCGTGCAGGGCAACACCGTCCTCGCCCAGCCCGAGGACTCCGGCATGATCCGCATCGACGAGGAGACCGGCCTCGGCGTCGCCATCGCGACGGACGGCAACGGCCGGTACGCCAAGCTGGACCCGTACAAGGGCGCCCAGCTGGCCCTCGCAGAGGCCTACCGGAACGTGGCGACGACCGGCGCGAAGCCGCTGGCCGTCTCCGACTGCCTGAACTTCGGCTCGCCCGAGGACCCGGCGGTGATGTGGCAGTTCGCGGAGGCGGTACGGGGCCTGGCGGACGCCTGTCAGCAGCTGGGCACGCCCGTGACCGGCGGCAATGTCTCGCTCTACAACCAGACGGGCGAGGCGGCCATCCACCCGACCCCGGTCGTCGCCGTCCTCGGCGTGATCGACGACGTCGCTCGTCGTACGCCGGTCGGTTTCCAGGAGGAGGGGCAGCTGCTGTACCTCCTCGGCGACACGCGTGAGGAGTTCGGCGGCTCGGCCTGGTCCCAGGTCGTCCACGACCACCTCGGTGGTCTGCCGCCCGAGGTCGATCTGGAGCGTGAGCGCCTGCTCGCCGAGATCCTGATCTCCGCCTCCCGCGACGGAATGATCGACTCCGCGCACGACCTGTCCGACGGCGGTCTCGTCCAGGCCGTGGTCGAGTCGGCGCTGCTCGGCGGCAAGGGTGCCCGTCTGGTCGTCCCGGACGGTCTGGACGCGTTCACCTTCCTCTTCTCCGAGTCGGCCGGCCGCGCGATCGTCGCCGTCCCGCGCTCGGAGGAGGTCCGCTTCAACGACATGTGCGGCGCCCGCGGCCTCCCGGCCACCCGCATCGGTGTCGTCGACGGCGACGCGGTGGACGTCCAGGGCGAGTTCGCGCTCTCCCTTACGGAGCTCCGCGAGGCCCACGAGGGAACGATTCCGGCGCTGCTGGCGTAACCACTCGCACAACCTCGAAGGCCCTGTCCGGTTGCCGGGCGGGGCCTTCTGGTGTCCGCACGGTCAGTGGCTGCTGGTGGCTTCAGCAAAACCTGGCGATGCGTGGGGAGCGAGGTACGGGGGAGCGGTTCCGAGGGAAGAACTAGTGCCGCGACAGACAACGTTCGCCCCGTCGCGACGCCCGGCACGCTCCCCCACTGCCTCAAGGGCGTGGGAGGTACCCCCACTCGCCGCACCGGCCGAAAGCCCAAGTACATCCAGTACGAGGACTTCCGGCCGGCACTCCCCCAGCCTCCGGCCGAGGGACCCCCAGAGCACGCACCGGACGCCGCTCCTTGACGGGCAAACGTTGCCTGCCGCGGCACTAGGCTCCGACCATGCCCCCGGCCAAGAAGCGCCCCCGCAGCTACGACCCCGCCAAGACCCGCGCAGCCGTGCTCGCCCAGTTCGGCAACGTACGGGAGGCCGTTCGCAGCCTCACCCCCGAGCAGCTGGCCCTCCCTACCCGCCTCGGTGACTGGACCGTACGGGAGTTGATCGCGCACACCGGGATGGCCCTCGCCGCAGTGAGCCGACTGCTGCGGGAGCCCGAGCCGGCGCGGCAGGACGCGCGGCTGCTCGACTGGCCGTTCACGATCGCCGCCGACGCCCCGGGCATCGCCGACACCGCCCGTCACCTGGCCGAACAGCATCCTGATCTGGACGCCCACCTCGCCGGCATCGAGCAGTGCTTCACCGCCGACCTCGCCGCGCACCCCGGCACCCGGCTGCTCCCCACCAGCGCGGGCGCCCTCCCGCTGGCCGACTACGTCGTCACCCGCACCGTGGAACTCGTCGTCCACACCGACGACCTGAACGTGGCCGTCCCCGGCCTCGACATCCCCTACGACCGCCAGGCCCTCGCCGCCGCCACCCGGCTGCTCGCCGACGCGCTCGCCGCGAAGGCACCCGGCGGGGCGACCGAGGTGCGGATCCCGCCCTACGCCGTCGTGCAGTGCGTCGAAGGTCCCCGGCACACCCGCGGCACGCCGCCCAACGTCGTCGAGACCGACCCGCTGACCTGGCTCCGGCTCGCCACCGGGCGGATGGAGTGGACCGAGGCCGTCCGCGAGGCGAAGGTGAGCGCGAGCGGGGAGCGGGCGGATCTGGGGGAGTTCCTTCCGCTGATGTCGTAGCCGGAAAACCGGGAACCAATCACCCCACCCGCCCCGTCGAATCGGCATGTACAGGCAGAAGCAGCGCATCACCCTCACGGCCGCCCTCGCCCTCGTCCCCCTCGCCGCGGCCTGCGGCAGTGAACAGGCGGGCAGCACGTCGGCCGCCGCCCAGAAGCCCGTCACCGGCGTGCACTGGACCGTCGACAGCCTCACCGTCGACGGCAAGGAGCACGACGCCCCCACCGACGCACACGTCACCATCGACGACAGCGGCAAGGCCCAGGGCAACTACGGCTGCAACCACTTCAGCGCCCGGGCCGCCTTCGACGGCGACCGCATCCGGCTCAGCGACGCCACGGTGACCGAGATGGCCTGCGAGGACGCCCCCATGACCTTCGAGGAGAACCTCGCCCGCACCCTCGCCGACGGCCCGCTGAAGACCGAGGTCAGTGGCGACCGCCTCACCCTCACCACCGGCGCCGGCGACACCGTCCGCCTGACCGAGGAGCAGGACGCCCCGCTGTACGGCACGAAGTGGACGGTGACGGCACTGGGCGAGGGCGAGGTGGCCGAGTCCCTCCCGAAGAGCGCCGAGGGCAGGGCGTACCTCACCTTCGAGGAGAAGCCCGGCAAGGTCAGCGGTCGCCTCGCCTGCAACAAGGTCAACGCCGAGGCCACCGTGCGCGACGGGCGGATCACCCTGGGCACCGCATCCACCACGCGCATGATGTGCGAAGCCTCACTCATGGATACGGAAAAGCGCCTCCTGCGCCTCTTCGACGGCACGGTCAGCTACCGCCTGGAGCACCGCACCCTCACGCTGACCAGCGAAAACGGCGAGTCAGTGACCGCGACGGCCGGGAAGTGACCGGTTACCGCCGAGTATCCCCAATTCGGACCAGTGGTCGATCTCGCCTACACTCGGAGCCGTGCCACGTGGTGACGGTCGACTCAATCACGATCTGCTTCCCGGCGAAAAAGGCCCCCAGGACGCGTGTGGCGTCTTCGGTGTCTGGGCTCCGGGTGAAGAGGTCGCAAAGCTCACGTACTTCGGGCTCTACGCCCTCCAGCATCGGGGCCAGGAATCCGCGGGAATCGCGGTCAGCAACGGCTCCCAGATCCTCGTCTTCAAGGACATGGGACTGGTCTCCCAGGTCTTCGACGAGACCTCTCTCGGTTCCCTCCAGGGTCACATCGCGGTCGGTCACGCCCGCTACTCGACCACCGGCGCCTCGGTGTGGGAGAACGCCCAGCCGACGTTCCGCGCCACCGCGCACGGATCCATCGCGCTCGGCCACAACGGCAACCTGGTCAACACCGCCCAGCTCGCCGAGATGGTCGCCGACCTGCCCAAGCAGGACGGCCGCACCACCCGGGTCGCGGCGACCAACGACACCGACCTCCTGACGGCCCTGCTCGCCGCCCAGGTCGACGCCGACGGCAAGCCGCTGACCGTCGAGGAGGCGGCCCCCGTCGTCCTGCCGCAGGTCAGGGGCGCCTTCAGCCTTGCCTTCATGGACGAGCACACCCTGTACGCCGCCCGCGACCCGCAGGGCATCCGCCCCCTCGTCCTGGGCCGCCTGGAGCGCGGCTGGGTCGTGGCCTCCGAAACCGCCGCTCTCGACATCGTCGGCGCCAGTTTCGTGCGCGAGGTGGAGCCCGGCGAGTTCATCGCCATCGACGAGCAGGGCCTGCGCACTTCGCGATTCGCGGACGCGAAGCCCAAGGGCTGTGTCTTCGAGTATGTGTACCTGGCCCGCCCGGACACCGACATCGCCGGCCGGAACGTCTACCTCTCCCGCGTCGAGATGGGCCGCCGCCTGGCGAAGGAGGCCCCCGTCGAGGCCGACCTCGTCATAGCGACCCCGGAGTCCGGCACCCCGGCGGCCATCGGTTACGCGGAGGCGAGCGGCATCCCGTTCGGCGCGGGTCTGGTCAAGAACGCGTACGTCGGCCGTACGTTCATCCAGCCCTCGCAGACGATCCGCCAGCTCGGCATCCGTCTGAAGCTGAACCCGCTCAAGGAAGTCATCAAGGGCAAGCGCCTGGTCGTCGTCGACGACTCGATCGTCCGCGGCAACACCCAGCGGGCCCTGGTCCGCATGCTGCGCGAGGCCGGCGCGGCCGAGGTCCACATCCGGATCTCCTCCCCGCCCGTGAAGTGGCCCTGCTTCTTCGGCATCGACTTCGCCACCCGCGCCGAGCTCATCGCCAACGGCATGACCACCGAGGAGATCGGCACCTCTCTCGGCGCCGACTCCCTGGCGTACATCTCCCTCGAGGGCATGATCGAGGCGACCACCATCGCCAAGCCGAACCTGTGCCGCGCCTGCTTCGACGGCGAGTACCCGATGGAGCTCCCGGACCCCGAGCTGCTCGGCAAGCAGCTCCTGGAGACCGAGCTCGCGGCCGGTACGGCCGCCCCGGCTGCCGTCGACGCGATCCGTCGCCCGTAAGCCCCGTAGAAACCAACCCGAAAGATCCCAGGCAATGTCTGAGACTGCTGTGCCCGGTGCTTCCTACGCGGCTGCCGGTGTCGACATCGAGGCGGGCGACCGCGCGGTCGAGCTGATGAAGGAGTGGGTGAAGAAGACGCAGCGCCCCGAGGTCCTCGGCGGCCTCGGCGGCTTCGCCGGCCTCTTCGACGCCTCCGCCCTCAAGCGCTACGAGCGTCCCCTGCTCGCCTCCGCCACGGACGGCGTCGGTACCAAGGTCGACATCGCCCGCCGGCTGGGCGTCTACGACACGATCGGCCACGACCTGGTCGCGATGGTCATGGACGACATCGTGGTGTGCGGCGCCGAGCCGCTGTTCATGACCGACTACATCTGCGTCGGCAAGGTCCACCCCGAGCGGGTGGCCGCCATCGTGAAGGGCATCGCCGAGGGCTGTGTGCTGGCGGGCTGCGCCCTGGTCGGCGGTGAGACGGCCGAGCACCCGGGTCTGCTGGGCGAGGACGACTTCGACGTCGCCGGTGCCGGTACGGGCGTCGTGGAGGCCGACCGGCTGCTCGGCCCGGATCGTATCCGTACGGGTGACGCCGTCATCGCCATGGCGTCCTCCGGTCTTCACTCGAACGGGTACTCACTGGTCCGGCACGTTCTGCTGGACCGGGCGGGCCTGACCCTGGAATCGGAGATCGCCGAGCTCGGCCGCACCCTCGGTGAGGAGCTGCTGGAGCCGACGAAGATCTACTCCCTGGACTGCCTGGCCCTGACCCGCACCACCGAGGTGCACGCCTTCAGCCACATCACCGGCGGCGGACTCGCGGCCAACCTGGCCCGGGTCATCCCCGACGGGCTGCACGCGATCGTCGACCGCTCCACCTGGACTCCGGCCCCGGTCTTCGACCTGGTCGGCCGGACCGGTGACGTCGAGCGCCTGGAGCTGGAGAAGACCCTGAACATGGGCGTCGGCATGATCGCGATCGTGCCGGAGGAATCCACCGAGGTGGCGCTGGCGACGCTGGCCGACCGCGGGGTGGACGCGTGGGTCGCCGGCGAGATCACGGACCGGGGTGAGCACACGACCGGTGCCGCCCTCGTGGGTGACTACGCGTAAACGGAACCCCTTGGGATCCCCCTGCTCGAGCGCAGTCGAGAGTGGGGGGAGTTCGAGGAGCGGATCCGGGGCGGAGCCCTGAGGCGGCAGCACGAAACCCGGTCCGGCGCTCGAAGCCCCGGACCGGGTAAGGCACGGCTAAGCCGCTGCAGGCGTCACGCGCCGCGACGATGCTGCGAGGACTGGTCGTCCTCGTCTTCCTCGTCGTCGTCCTCATAGAGGTCGGCGTACCGCGAATACAGGTCGTCGTCCTGCTCATCGTCCTCGAAGCGGTCGCCGTTCGGCGACTGGTTCGACGTCGATGCGCCCAGCTCTTCAGCCAGGCGTGAGAGGTCAGTCCCACCGCTGTTGTACTTCAGCTGGCGGGCGACCTTCGTCTGCTTGGCCTTGGCCCGGCCGCGCCCCATGGCTCGACCCCCTCAACGACGGGGCTCGACGGCCCCAGAGTCTGACACGCGTTCATGATCCGGAACGGACTCTCCGTGGAGAGGCCGGTCCGTAGGGCTTCCACGGTACCTGAGCCCGCGCCCATACGGTACGTCGCCCGCAGGAAGGGCGTGTGCACAGCACCTTCGAGGAGCCCCGTCCTCGCTGGTCAGTGGCGATTTTAACCACTTATTGGCGGACGACCCGCCGGTCGAAGTGAGAGTTCTCTCCAAGTGCCCACCGGCAGGTACCGCCCAAACCTGTCAGCCGCCCGCGCCGAACGTCACCATCCCCGCAACGCGGCGCCGTCATGCATCCGCTGCTCCGCGATCCGGTCGGCCGCGGCGGCCGGCGGAATACCATCCGCCTTCGCACGTGCGAATATGGCCAGCGTGGTGTCGTAGATCTGCGCGGCCTTCGCCTTGCACCGGTCGAAGTCGAAGCCGTGCAGCTCGTCGGCGACCTGGATGACGCCGCCGGCGTTGACCACGTAGTCGGGCGCGTAGAGGATCCCGCGGTCGGCGATGTCCTTCTCCACGCCCGGGTGGGCGAGCTGGTTGTTGGCCGCGCCGCAGACCACCCTGGCGGTCAGCACCGGCACGGAGTCGTCGTTCAGCGCCCCGCCGAGCGCGCAGGGAGCGTAGATGTCGAGCCCGTCGATCCGGATCAGCGCATCGGTGTCGGCGACGGCCAGCACGTTCGGATGCCGCTCGGTGACCCGCCGTACGGCCTCCTCGCGCACATCCGTGACGAAGACTTCGGCGCCCTCCGCCAGCAGGTGTTCCACCAGGTGGTGGCCGACCTTGCCGACGCCGGCGATCCCCACCCGGCGGCCGCGCAGCGACGGGTCGCCCCACAGATGCTGGGCGGACGCCCGCATGCCCTGGTAGACGCCGAACGCGGTGAGCACGGAGGAGTCGCCCGCGCCGCCGTTCTCCGGCGAGCGCCCGGTCGTCCAGCGGCACTCGCGTGCGACGACGTCCATGTCGGCGACATACGTACCGACGTCACAGGCCGTGACGTACCGACCGCCCAGCGAGGCCACGAACCGGCCGTAGGCGAGCAGCAGCTCCTCGGTCTTGATCCGCTCGGGGTCACCGATGATCACGGCCTTGCCGCCGCCGTGGTCGAGCCCGGCCATGGCGTTCTTGTACGACATCCCGCGGGCGAGGTTCAGCGCGTCGGCGACGGCCTCCGCCTCGTTCCGGTACGGGTAGAAGCGGGTACCGCCGAGCGCGGGGCCCAGGGCGGTGGAGTGGATGGCGATGACGGCCTTGAGGCCGCTCGCGCGGTCCTGACAGAGCACGACTTGCTCATGACCCCCCTGATCCGAGTGGAACAGGGTGTGCAGTACATCAGCAGGTGCGCCGGTTACGTCGGTCACGGTGGTGACTCCTGATGTAAGTAGCGGCGATTGACGGGGGCTCCCGTGGTGGTGGCGGGGGCCTGTGAGCATGAGATTAGAGCCTCGTGACCCCGCCGACCGTGCAGTGCTCAGGATCACCTCCGGACGGAGTACGTCCGTGCGACGATTTGCATAGTTTTCCCGCGCGTTTGTGGGCGGGTTCCGCAGTTTTCCCCGGCAGCCGGCGGGGGAGGGAGCAGGCGTGCCCAAGGTGTCCTCGGTGATCGTCCCGTATGCGGCGTACCTGCGCGTGTACGAGCCGCTGGCCGCCTTCCCGGAGCCGGAGCGCGGCCAGTGGGCCCGCTACGCCCACCGTCCCGACCGCCCTTCCTATCAGGACGAACTCCGCCGCTCCCTGGCCGACTTGCTGCCCACCCCGCCTGTTCCGGTGCCGGTGCACGAGAGCCGCGACGCCTTCGTGCTGGAGGCCGACGGGGTGGTCCACGTCTGCCCCTGGCGCACCCGGCTGCGCGGCTGGCAGGCCCTGGGTGATCTCGCCGAGGAGTTCCCGCCGCCCCTGTTGGACGCCGTCCTGCCTCCGCTGGTCCGCCACCAGGCCGCCCAGGACTACGAGCGCTGGCTCGCCCTCAACCCGGACGCCCGCCCCTGGATCCGCACCGCGACCTGGCAGGTGCCGCTGACCTGGTTCGTCCTGGTCTCGGACGAGGAGCGGCAGTACGACAAGGGCGCCGGGGGCACGGAGGACTCCGCGCCGGTGCTGCGCTACCGCACGCCCATGGTGCAGGCCCGGCGCCGGGTGGCCCGCGCCCTGCGCACCCTCAGGAACGCCATGGACGAGGGACCGCTCATCGACGGTCTTGTGGACGTCGGACGCTGGCTGGAGGAGTTCCATCCGCGCTCCCTCGTGGAGCTGGACTACGGCGGGCTGGTGCACGCCCTGCCGGCCGGCGAGCTGGAGGGCGATCACTCGGCGGCCGACGTGGCCGAGGGGATCGAGGCGCTGCGCAACGGCGACGGGGCCGCGGCGGGCGAGGCGTACGGCCGGCTCGTGGAGCGCTGGCGGTCGGTGCGCGACCTGCGTTCGGCGAACTGACGTACTGTGCTGTGACGCACCTTACGGGGCCTCAACAACGGACCTAGAGCGCGATCTGGGCGTTTGCGTCAAGCCTGTGATGCAGGCGGCAAGCGTGACGGAACGCACTTACACGTCCCTTGCGTCCCTTCGCCCCCCTCATGCCAAAATAGGACAAGGAGTCCGGGGAAGGCTCCCTCCGTCCCATGTGCTCAACTATGGGCGGAATCTCAGCATTGCACGCTTTGGTGGGTCTGGTGACTCCGGATCGCCACTGTGACTGATCGTCACAGTGGCGTGACTGTCCGCTATGGCATGGTCCATCGGCTTCCGTCGCTGATGAACACCTGGGAGGGCAATTCCATCGGTTTGGCCGACGCGGCTGGACAGATGGTGTAGTTGTAGTGCCGAGGACAAGCCGTTCGTCCTATAACCGACTCGACTCGCGTCCGCCATTTCGGGCAACGCGGGTCAAGGTGCAGAATTTAGAGGAAAGAACCGAGAAGGTTCGGTTCTCCCGAGGAGGCCGCTCATGACCGCTCGCACCCCTGATGCCGAGCCGCTGCTGACCCCGGCTGAGGTCGCCACGATGTTCCGCGTCGACCCGAAGACGGTCACGCGGTGGGCGAAGGCCGGCAAGCTCACTTCCATCCGTACGCTCGGCGGACACCGCCGCTACCGCGAGGCCGAGGTCCGCGCACTGCTCGCGGGCATCCCGCAGCAGCGCAGCGAGGCCTGAACAACTGAATAACCGGGCAAACCGGCCGGTTCCCCCAACCAGCCGCGGCGTCCGAACCAAGCTCCAACCGACGCGGATCCTGCCCCAACAGGGTTCACGCCCAAGGTCTTCAGGCAACTGACAGGGTGCGTCGTCGATCGCGCTGGACTCCGCCGGGTCCAGCGCGATCTTTTTGTGCGCCGGAGGTCGACCCTGTGGGCCGCCTTGTCGGAGTCTGGAGAGGGGTGTCGGAGCTGCTGTGCGGGCACCCTCCCTGGTAGTGCAATTGCACATATTAAATTGAACAGTTGTAGGGGACGGGTAAGTACCGCGGTTTCAGAAACTCATGCGGTGACACCCGTCACATGACAGGGTGCTTGTTGCCTCTGACCCCTGTGCGATAGGGGAGTTGGTCATGTGACGGAGGCGCTCGAGGGGCGCTCGTCCTCGGCGCTCTCCTCCGGTACGTCCGTCGCCCGCGGCGCGGAGGCCATGGCGAGCCGCAGGAGCTGGTGGCAGATCGGGCAGTGCCGGGTCAGATGCCGATACGACGACGCGGCCGACAGATGCGCGCGGAGCAACGCCCGCGTCTCGTGCCTGACCGATGCCGCCATACGCCACCTCCGGGGTCGTACGGGAACGCTGCCCTGGTTTCTGAGTACCGAGCGAATGTGACGCCGTCAAGGCGGCGAGGAGCTCCGCCGGTAGCGGCGCTTCGTGGCACCCGGCACTGCGGTGACCGCCCCCTGGGGACCTGCGGCCCCCAGACCCCCCGCTTCGGCCCTGAACGGGCCTCGTCCTCGAACTCCCCCCAGAGGGGGCACCCCCAGACGGGCTGAGATTTCGCCGACCGGCGCCGGATGCGTGCGCCGGGGCATGAGCAAGGCCCGCAGTCCCTTGCGGGATGCGGGCCTCAATCGTTTGCTGCGGTCCTGACGGGATTTGAACCCGCGGCCTCCACCTTGACAGGGTGGCGAGCACTCCAAACTGCTCCACAGGACCAGGTTTCGCTGCGCGTTTGTTGCGTTGCGCTGCGAGAAGAAACTGTACAGGAGGGCGGGGTCCTGGTCGAACTCACCCTGGGTGGCTGCTCCGTTACGGGGCCGCCGCGTCGATCGCCTTCACGATGCGCTTGTCGGAGACCGGGTACGCCGTGCCGAGGGCGTGCGCGAAGTAGCTGACGCGGAGTTCCTCGATCATCCAGCGGATGTCCAGCACCGAGGACGGGACCGGGCGCCCCTGTGGCATCTGCTCGAGGAGCCAGGCGTACTCGTCCTGCATCTCCTTGACCTTCTCCATGCGCGTGGTGTCCCGCTGGACGTTCGCCGGCATCTGCTGCAGCCGGCGGTCCGCGGCGACCAGGTAGCGCATCAGGTCCGGCAGGCGCCGCAGCCCCGCCTCCGTCACGAAGCCGGGCTTCACAAGGGCGTCCAGCTGCCCCCGTACGTCCTGGAGGTTCGCCAGGAGCGCGGGGCTGCGTACGGCCTTCAGGCGGCGCTCACAGGCCTGCCAGGCGGCCAGGACCTGCTGCACCTGCCCGACTGTACGGACCGTCGTGTCGACGATCTCGGCACGCACCCTGTCGTACAGCTTCCGGTACGACTCCTCGTCCCACGCCGGCCCGCCGAAGTCCGCGATCAGCTTGTCGGCCGCGGCCGTCGCGCAGTCGTCGAACAGGGCCTGGACCGAGCCGTGCGGGTTGGCGGAGAGGGCAAGCTTCTGGGCGTTCGTCAGCTTCTCGGACGCGAATTTCGCCGGGTTCACCGGGATGTTCCGCAGGATCAGGCGGCGCGTGCCCTTCCACATGGCCTCGGCCTGCTCCGCCTCCGTGTCGAAGAGACGTACGGAGACCGTGTCGCCGTCGTCGACGAGCGCCGGGTACGCCTTCACGGGCTGGCCGGCCCGGCGGGTCTCGAAGACGCGGGTGAGCGTGCCGATCGTCCAGTCGGTCAGGCCCTTGCGCTCGACGGACTCGCCGCCCTGACGCTCGGCCGTGGCCGCGGCGGCCTGCGAGAGGGCCTTGCGGGCCTTCGGCTTCAGCCGGAGCTTCAGCGCCTCAAGGTCCTTGTCCTCCGCCAGCTTGCGGCGGCGCTCGTCGACGATGCGGAACGTGATGCGCAGATGGTCGGGGACCCTCGACCAGTCGAAGTCCTCTGCAGTGAAGGGGACGCCGACCATCCGCTTCAGCTCGCGGGCCATGGTGATGGTGAGGGGTTCCTGGAGAGGGACGGCCGTGTCCAGGAACCGCTTCGCGAAGTTCGGCGCTGGTACGTAGTTACGGCGGATCGGCTTCGGAAGGGACCGGATCAGCTCGGTGACCACTTCCTCCCGCAGGCCCGGGATCTGCCAGTCGAAGCCCTCGTCCATGACCTGGTTGAGGACCTGCAGCGGAATGTGGACGGTGACGCCGTCGGCGTCCGCGCCCGGCTCGAACTGGTACGTGACCCGGAACTTCAGCGGGCCCTGCCGCCAGGAGTCCGGATAGTCCGCCTTGGTGACCGCCTCCGCCGACTCCCGGATGAGCATCTCGCGCTCGAAGTCCAGGAAGTCCGGCTGCTCGTGCCGCTTGCGCTTCCACCACGAGTCGAAGTGGGCGCCGGAGACGACGTGTTCGGGGATCCGCTGGTCGTAGAAGTCGAAGAGGGTCTCGTCGTCGACCAGGATGTCCCGGCGGCGGGCGCGGTGCTCCAACTCCTCGACCTCGGTGAGGAGTTTGCGGTTGTCGGCGAAGAACTTGTGGTGCGTGCGCCAGTCACCCTCGACCAGGGCGTTGCGGATGAAGAGCTCGCGGGAGACTTCCGGGTCGATCCGGCCGTAGTTGACCTTGCGCTGGGCGACGATCGGGACGCCGTACAGCGTGACCTTCTCGTACGCCATCACCGCGGCCTGGTCCTTCTCCCAGTGCGGTTCGCTGTACGTCCGCTTGAGGAGGTGCTCGGCGAGCGGCTCGACCCACTCCGGCTCGATCTTCGCGTTGACGCGGGCCCAGAGCCGGGAGGTCTCCACCAGCTCGGCGGACATCACGAACCGCGGCGGCTTCTTGAAGAGCGCCGAGCCCGGGAAGATCGCGAACTTGGCGTTACGGGCGCCGAGGTACTCGTTGCGCTCCCTGCGCGCGCCGGAGTCCCTGCTGTCCTTGGACTCCTTCACATCCTTCATCCCGATGTGGGAGAGAAGGCCGGCGAGCAGGGAGACGTGGATACGGTCGGCGGGGGCGTCGTCCTCGTTGACATGGATGCCCATCTGCTTGGCGACCGTGCGCAGCTGGGTGTAGATGTCCTGCCATTCGCGGATGCGCAGGAAGTTGAGGTACTCCTGCTTGCACATCCGGCGGAACGAGGACGAGCCGCGCTCCTTCTGCTGCTCGCGGATGTACCGCCAGAGATTGAGGTAGGCGAGGAAGTCGCTGGTCTCGTCCTTGAAGCGGGCATGCAACTGGTCGGCCTGGGTCTGCTTGTCGGCCGGGCGCTCCCGCGGATCCTGGATGGACAGCGCGGCGGCTATGACCATGACCTCGCGGACACAGCCGTTCTTGTCGGCCTCCAGCACCATGCGGGCCAGACGCGGGTCGACGGGGAGCTGCGCGAGCTTGCGGCCCGTATCGGTGAGCCGCTTGCGCGGGTCCTTCTGGGCCGGGTCGAGCGCGCCCAGCTCCTGCAGGAGGTGGACGCCGTCGCGGATGTTGCGGTGGTCCGGCGGGTCGATGAACGGGAACTTCTCGATGTCGCCGAGGCCGGCCGCGGTCATCTGGAGGATGACGGACGCGAGATTCGTACGGAGGATCTCCGCATCCGTGAACTCCGGCCGCGCAAGGAAGTCGTCCTCGCTGTACAGCCGGATGCAGATGCCGTCGGACGTACGGCCGCAGCGGCCCTTGCGCTGGTTGGCGCTCGCCTGGGAGACCGGCTCGATGGGCAGCCGCTGGACCTTGGTGCGGTGGCTGTAGCGGGAGATCCGGGCGAAGCCGGGGTCGATGACGTACTTGATGCCCGGGACGGTGAGGGACGTCTCGGCGACGTTGGTCGCCAGAACGATCCTGCGGCCGGCGTGCGGCTGGAAGACCCGGTGCTGCTCGGCGTGGGACAGGCGGGCGTACAGCGGGAGGATCTCGGTGAAGCGGTACTGCTTCCTGGTGAGGGCGTCCGCGGTGTCCCGGATCTCCCGCTCACCGGAGAGGAAGACCAGGATGTCGCCCTGGCCCTCCCTCTGGAGCTCCTCGACCGCATCGGTGATCGCGGTGATCTGGTCGCGGTCGGCGTCGTCGCCGTCCTCTTCGAGGAGGGGCCGGTAGCGCACCTCCACGGGATACGTACGGCCGCTGACCTCGACGATCGGCGCGTCGCCGAAGTGCCGGGAGAAGCGCTCGGGGTCGATGGTGGCGGAGGTGATGACGACCTTGAGATCGGGCCGCTTCGGCAGCAACTGCGCGAGATATCCGAGCAGGAAGTCGATGTTGAGGGACCGCTCGTGGGCCTCGTCGATGATGATCGTGTCGTAGGCGCGCAGCTCGCGGTCGGTCTGGATCTCGGCGAGCAGAATGCCGTCCGTCATGAGCTTGACGAAGGTGGCGTCCGGGTTCACCTGGTCGGTGAAGCGGACCTTCCAGCCGACGGTCTCACCGAGCGGAGTGTCCAGCTCCTCGGCCACCCGCTCGGCGACGGTACGGGCGGCGATACGGCGGGGCTGGGTGTGCCCGATCATGCCGCGGACACCACGCCCGAGCTCGAGACAGATCTTCGGGATCTGGGTCGTCTTGCCGGACCCGGTCTCACCGGCGACGATCACGACCTGGTGGTCGCGGATGGCGTCGGCGATCTCGTCCTTCTTCTGGCTGACGGGCAGCTGGGGCGGGTAGGTGACCGCGGGCACGCGCGCCCGCCGGCCGGCCATCCGCTCCTCGGCCCTGGCGACCTCCGCCTCGATCTCGGCGAGGACGGCGGCACTGGCCTCCGGCTTGCGGATCTTGCGCGCACCCTCGAGCCGCCGCCCGAGCCGGTGCGCATCGCGCAGCGAGAGCTCGGTGAGGCGGGGGGCGAGGGTGCCGAGGGCGGGGGCGCCGGGGGCAGGCTGCGTAGACATACGGGACCCAGGATCTCATCCCGGGGAAATCCATGGCGAACGCTTTTGCAGGTGCCGCAACGCGAAACCCCCGTCGATGATCTCGACGGGGGTTTGCTGCCCTCGGGGCGATTGTGGCTGGGGCCGGGGTCGAACCGGCGACCTTCCGCTTTTCAGGCGGACGCTCGTACCAACTGAGCTACCCAGCCACGAGGCTTCTTACGAAACCTCAGCGGTCCTGACGGGATTTGAACCCGCGGCCTCCACCTTGACAGGGTGGCGAGCACTCCAAACTGCTCCACAGGACCAAGTGTGACGTACGACAGTGTCGCACACCGTACTGCGTGCCCCCAACGGGATTCGAACCCGTGCTACCGCCTTGAAAGGGCGGCGTCCTAGGCCGCTAGACGATGAGGGCTATCGGCCCGCCTGGGCGCTTCTCAGCGCGTCGGGGACGTGAGAAGCATATGGGATGGCGGGAGGGATCGCCAAAACGGTTTATGGAGACGGGGTGGGGGACGGGGTCGGAGACGGGGTGGCTCCCGGCTGGTTCTCCTCGACCAGGTGGCGGCTGACCTCCGCCGTCGTCAGGCCCAGGCCGCCCAGCCTGATCGCGTCCCAGGCCTGGAGGCGGCGGGTGTCCCGGTCGAAGTAGAGGATCGACGCCTCGATCGGGTCCGGGTGCTCGCCCTCCACCGCGCGCAGGCCGCTGCCGCCTGTCGAGCCTTCGATGCGCAGCCGGGTGCCGTACCGCATGACCTCCATTTCCTGGTGGTGCACATGGCCGGCCAGGACCAGGGGGACCTCGCCGTCGGTCTGGCGGGCGGCCGGCGGCTCGTGGGCGATGGCCACGTCCACGGGGGTGCCGGCGGCCCGCTGGTCGCGCAGGGCCGAGGCCAGGCGGGCGCCGGCCAGTTCCTGGGAGGCGTCGGCTCCGGGTTTGTTGGTGCGGTCGGGGGTGAACTGTGGGTCGCCGATGCCCGCGAAGCGCAGGCCCGCGATGGTCGTCGCCCGGCCGTCGTCCAGGACGTGCACGTTCTTGAGGCCTTCGAGGTAGCGCTGGGTGATCAGGGAGTCGTGGTTGCCGCGGACCCAGACGTACGGGGCGCCCAGGTCCTCGATGGGGTCCAGGAAGCCGTTCTCCGCTGCTGTGCCGTGGTCCATCGTGTCGCCGGAGTCCACGATCACGTTCACTTCGTACTGCTCCACCAGCGAGGCGATGATCTTCCAGCTGGCCGGGTTCAGATGGATGTCGGAGACGTGCAGGACGCGGATGGTGGTGGGGGCCGGCTGGTAGGCGGGGAGCGTGGAGGTGGCGTCGTAGAGCTTTGTCACGTTCGTCACCAGGCGGGCCAACTCCTGCTGGTAGACGTCGAATTCGGTGACGATGCTGCGGGCGTCGCCGACCAGGGAGGGGGCGGAGGAGAGCAGGCCGGAGAACCTCGGTTCCAGGACGGACTTGGGGTTCCAGGTGGCGTACGCGGTCACCCCGGAGGCGGTGAGCAGGGTGAGGGCGAGGCCGCCGGCTGCCAGGGCCCGGCGCGGGCGGCGGTAGACCGCGAGGCCCAGGGCGGTGGCGCCCGCGACCACGGCCACGCAGGAGCGCACCGCCAGGTCGAGGGCGCCGTGGCCGACGTCCTGGGCGACCTCGTCCTGGAGGCCGGAGAGGCGCTCGGGGTGGTCGACGAGGGCCTGGGAGCGGTCCGGGTCGAGCTGGTCGACGTTCACGTCCAGGCGGACCGGGGCGATGTGGCTGTCCAGGTGGAGGGCGCCCAGCGGGGAGACGTTGATCTTCGTGCCGCCGGCGAGGGACGGGCGCAGGGTCATCGTCGTGTCCATCGGGCCGACCGGGACGCGCACGTTGCCGACGACCAGCAGACCGAGCCAGGCGCCCAGCAGGACGACTGTGATCAGACCGAGGGCGCGGATCCAGGGGTTGTGGGGCTGGGAGACGAGTTCGACCGCGGGGTGAGGGCGGGGGCGGCGCGGCCTTCGTATGCGGGTGATCGTGTTCAGGACTGCGGCTGGGACGCGGGCCATTGGTCCCCTATGCCCGTGTCCGGGGGTGGATATGCGGGGCCGTGCGGGTCGTAACGGGGCGCTCCTGCGGCTCTCGTACGGGGGTGTCGTACCGGACAATGGGCCTGTGCTGGAGATGACGCGCGAGGAGTTCGAGGAACTGGTCGCCGAGGCGCTGGACCGGATTCCGCCGGAGCTGACGCGGCTGATGGACAACGTCGCGGTGTTCGTGGAGGACGAGCCGCCGGTGGACGATCCCGAGTTGCTCGGGCTGTACGAGGGGACTCCGCTGACGGAGCGGGGCGAGTGGTACGCCGGGGTGTTGCCGGACCGGATCACGATCTACCGGGGGCCGACGCTCAGGTTCTGCGGCTCGCGGGAGGACGTCGTCACGGAGACCGAAATCACTGTTGTGCATGAGATTGCCCATCATTTCGGGATCGATGACGCGCGGTTGCACGCCCTGGGATACGGATGACCGTGCGCGTGTCCTCTTGTGGGCGGCGGGAGTTGGGCATGTTGACTCCTTCACCCTCCCCGGAGGTGGCTGCCTGTGCGCCCCTTGCTCGTACCCGTCCGCCTGGCCGCCACCGTCGTGGCCTTCACTGCTGCCGCCGGCTGTATGAGCGTGGGTGACGACGACGGAGGGCGGGCCAGGCCGTCGCACTCGGCGGGGCAGCGGGGCGGTGCGGCGCCCGGCGGGGGGTCGGTGGGGCCGGACGGTGGCGCCGGGCACGGAGAGGCCGCGGGCGGGGCCGAGGACGGGCGCGGCAAGGGCGGGAAGGGGCGCGGCACGGCGAAGCCGGGGGAGTCGGCCTCGCCGTCGGGGTCGGCGGACGTGCCCGGGGCGAGTGCGTCGGCTTCGGTGCCGGGCGGGCCGGGGCGGACCGTGGGGCCCGGGGGTCCCGTGCCGACGCCTGCGCCGCCGAGCCCGACGCGGACCACTCCGGCGCCGGAGCCGCCCCCGCCGTCGCCGGAGCCGTCGGCGTCTCCCGAGCCGACGGTTGCCGAGCCGTCGTCGTCGGCGCACGAGGAGCCGAGGCCGCAGCTGGTGCACCGTGAGCCGGCGCCGGAGGCCGGGGCGCCGGCGTAGGTACAGGTCCTAGGGCCGCTGGGCTGGGGATATGGGCTCGGTTTGCCATGGGGGGTGGTGGGTGCGTATGGTGGTAGATCGTTTGATCCCATTTGCCCGGCGCCAACGCAGAGCGCGCCGTGTGGCGCGTACTCTCCCTTGCCGTGGCGGACCGCATTGAGGCGGTCGTATTGCGAATCACGGAGTTGACGGGCGCGTGCCGACGAGACTCCGGAAGGTTTCGCATACGCATGTCCATTTCCAGTACTGATCACGTCGTCGTGCCCGAGAACGAGGCCGTCGAGGAAACCCCCGAGCTGACCTTCGCGGACCTCGGCCTCCCCGAGGGTGTCGTGCGCAAGCTCGCGCAGAACGGCGTGACCACCCCCTTCCCGATCCAGGCGGCGACCATCCCGGACGCCCTGGCCGGGAAGGACATCCTCGGCCGTGGCCGCACCGGCTCCGGCAAGACCCTCTCCTTCGGTCTGCCGACCCTGGCCACGCTGGCCGGCGGTCGCACCGAGAAGCGCAAGCCGCGCGCCGTCATCCTCACGCCGACCCGTGAGCTCGCCATGCAGGTCGCCGACGCGCTGCAGCCGTACGGGGACGTCCTCGGGCTGAAGATGAAGGTCGTCTGCGGCGGTACGTCGATGGGCAATCAGATCTACGCCTTGGAGCGCGGCGTCGACATCCTCGTCGCCACCCCCGGTCGCCTCCGCGACATCATCAACCGCGGAGCCTGCTCCCTCGAGGACGTGCAGATCGCGGTGCTCGACGAGGCCGACCAGATGTCCGACCTGGGCTTCCTGCCCGAGGTGACGGAGCTGCTCGACCAGGTTCCGGCGGGCGGTCAGCGGATGCTGTTCTCCGCGACGATGGAGAACGAGATCAAGACCCTCGTCGACCGATACCTCAACGACCCCGTCTCGCACGAGGTCGACGCGGCGCAGGGCGCGGTGACGACCATGTCGCACCACATCCTGATCGTGAAGCCCAAGGACAAGGCGCCGGTCACGGCGGCCATCGCCTCCCGCAAGGGCCGCACCATCATCTTCGTCCGCACCCAGCTCGGCGCCGACCGGGTCGCCGAGCAGCTGCGCGACGCCGGTGCCAAGGCCGATGCGCTGCACGGCGGTATGACGCAGGGCGCGCGCACGCGGACGCTGGCGGACTTCAAGGACGGCTACGTCAACGTCCTGGTCGCAACGGATGTGGCGGCGCGCGGCATTCACGTCGACGGCATCGACCTCGTCCTGAACGTCGACCCGGCCGGCGACCACAAGGACTACCTGCACCGGGCCGGCCGTACGGCGCGCGCCGGGCGCACCGGCACCGTCGTCTCCCTCGCGCTGCCGCATCAGCGGCGCCAGATCTTCCGGCTGATGGAGGACGCGGGCGTCGACGCCTCGCGGCACATCATCCAGGGCGCGGGTGCCTTCGACCCGGAGGTCGCCGAGATCACTGGTGCCCGTTCGATGACCGAGGTGCAGGCCGAGTCCGCGGGCAACGCGGCGCAGCAGGCCGAGCGTGAGGTCGCCCAGCTCACCAAGCAGCTGGAGCGGGCGCAGCGCCGTGCCGCCGAGCTGCGCGAGGAGGCCGACCGGCTGGTCGCCCGGGTTGCGCGCGAGCGGGGTGAGGACCCCGAGGCGGCGGTGGCCGAGGCGCAGGCCGCGGTGGCGGAGGCCGTCGAGGTGTCCGTGCCCGAGCAGCCGATGGCGCGGGACGTGGACCGGGCCGAGGCTTCGTCGTCGTACGAGCGTCGTGAGCGGCGTGAGGAGCGGGGTGACCGTGGTGGCTTCCGTCGTGATGACCGGGGTGACCGTGGTGGGCGTTCCTTCGAGCGGCGGGACGACCGGGGCGGGTTCAACCGGGACCGCGACCGTGGCTTCGAGCGCCGGGACGGCGAGCGTGGTGGCTTCCGTCGTGACGACCGGGGTGACCGTGGTGGGCGTTCCTTCGAGCGGCGGGACAACGACCGTGGTGGGCGTTCCTTCGAGCGCCGCGATGGTGACCGGGGCGGCTTCCGCCGTGACGACCGGGATGACCGTGGTGGGCGTTCCTTCGAGCGGCGGGACAACGACCGTAGTGGGCGTTCCTTCGAGCGCCGTGACGACCGTGGTGGCTTCCGTCGCGACGACCGCACCGCCGGTCGCCGTGACGAGCGCGGCGGTCACCGCGGCAGTGACCGTCCGTTCAACCGGGACCGCCAGGGCGACCGCCCGGGCTTCCGCACCGGCGGTCACGAGCGTCCGTACGGCCGCCGCGACGACCACCGTGGCGGCGGTTCCTTCGGTCGCCGCGAGGACAAGCCGCGCTGGAAGCGCAACGGCTGACGTCCGTAGGCAACTGAGCCACTGAGCTGTGAGCGCCGTGGCCCCATCCTTTTGCCGGGTGGGGCCACGGCGCTTTTCTGATGCGCCTGTTGTAACAAGCTGTGACGCATGTCACGCCCCTGGCGAGGGAATCGCTGGGGGCATGACAGATGACGCCATACGCAGCGCGCCGCCCTCGGACGAGGAGCGGCTGGCCCAACTCGGCTACCAACAGGTGCTCGCCCGCCGGATGTCGGGGTTCGCCAACTACGCCGTCTCCTTCACGATCATCTCGGTCCTGTCCGGCTGCCTGACCCTGTACCTGTTCGGCATGAACACGGGCGGCCCGGCGGTGATCACCTGGGGCTGGGTCGCCGTCGGCCTGATGACGCTGTTCGTCGGCCTGTCGATGGCCGAGATCTGCTCCGCCTACCCGACCTCCGCGGGCCTGTACTTCTGGGCCCACCGGCTGGCGCCCCCGCGCTCGGCCGCCGCGTGGGCGTGGTTCACGGGCTGGTTCAACGTGCTCGGCCAGGTGGCGGTGACGGCCGGCATCGACTTCGGGGCGGCATCCTTCCTGGGCGCGTACCTGAACCTGGAGTTCGGCTGGGAGGTCACCCCCGGCCGGACGATCCTGCTCTTCGCCGGCATCCTCCTCCTGCACGGCCTGCTGAACACCTTCGGCGTGCGGATCGTCGCGCTGCTCAACAGCGTCAGCGTGTGGTGGCACGTGCTGGGCGTCGCGTTGATCGTCGGAGCGCTGACCTTCGTACCGGACGACCACCAGTCGGCGTCCTTCGTCTTCGGCGAGTTCGTCAACCACACGGGCTGGGGCAGCGGGGCGTACGTGGTGCTGCTGGGGCTGCTGATGGCCCAGTACACCTTCACCGGCTACGACGCCTCCGCCCACATGACGGAAGAGACCCACGACGCGTCGACGGCCGGACCGAAGGGCATCGTCCGTTCCATCTGGACCTCCTGGATCGCCGGCTTCGTGCTGCTGCTGGGCTTCACCTTCGCCATCCAGTCGTACGAGGGTGCCCGCACCTCGCCGACCGGTGCGCCGCCCGCGCAGATCCTGCTCGACGCGCTCGGCGCGAGTGCCGGCAAGCTGCTCCTGCTGGTGGTGATCGGCGCGCAGCTGTTCTGCGGGATGGCGTCGGTGACGGCCAACAGCCGCATGATCTACGCCTTCTCGCGCGACGGCGCGCTGCCGTTCTCGCACGTGTGGCACACGGTGAGCCCGCGCACGCGGACGCCGGTCGCGGCGGTGTGGCTGGCGGCCCTGGGCGCGCTCGTCCTCGGCCTGCCGTACCTGATCAATGTCACCGCGTACGCGGCGGTGACGTCGATCGCCGTGATCGGCCTGTACATCGCGTACGTCGTCCCGACACTGCTGCGGCTGCGGAAGGGGCCGGCGTTCGAGCGGGGGCCGTGGCATCTGGGCCGGTGGTCGACGGTGGTCGGAGTCGTGGCGGTCGCCTGGGTCGGCGTGATCACGGTCCTGTTCATGCTGCCGCAGGTCTCCCCCGTCACCTGGGAGACCTTCAACTACGCTCCCGTCGCCGTCCTCGTCGTCCTGGGCTTCGCCGCGACGTGGTGGCTGGCGTCGGCACGGCACTGGTTCCTGAACCCCGCCCATGAACGCACCGTCGCCCGTGAGGCGGCGCGTTCCGGGACGCCCGACCCCGTCGATCCGTAACGGTCGGGGTCGCCTCTCCCACCCCGACGAGGCCGTGTCCCGGATACCCGATCGGCGACACGGTCTCGTCCGGCTATGCTCGGGTAGGCAACATCGCCTGGGCCGTTAGCTCAATTGGCAGAGCAGTGGACTTTTAATCCATTGGTTGTGGGTTCGAGTCCCACACGGCCTACGGGAGAGCCCCCACGTCAGAGGCATTTGGCGCGGGGGCTCGGGCATTTTTCGGGGCCGTGGTGATCGTCGGCTCGCCCCCTGCTCGTCCGAAGCCCAGACCCCCGTCACCCACCCCGGCGTGCGGGGTCACTCCTCCGCGAGCGCGGCGCGGTTGAGTGGAACCTGCCGTAGGAACGTGGTGCGCAGCCCCGGGTCGGCAATGCTGTCCGCCTTGGCGAGGATGCACCGCCGGGCCTCCCGGAGGGCACTGGCCGCGTCGATGTTCCGGCCGACGCCGCTGAGCGCCGCGTAGTGGCGGTAGTAGACCTCCTCGGTGCGGAGCGCGGGCATCGTGCCGCCTGCTGCCTCCAGCAGCCGTACGGCCTCGGTGCTGTGACGTACCGCCGCCACGCCGTCACCGAGGTCCTGCCGGACGAGGGAGAGCAGGCACAAGGCGGCGACCTCGCTGCGCTGGAAGCCGGTGCGGCGGCACTCCCGGGCCGACTCGCGCAGCAGGTTCTCGGCGGTGCCGAGGTCGCGGCCCGTGTAGCGGGGCTGAAGAAGCAGCTCTGCGAGGTAGTTGCGGACCAGGGTGAGGATGCCGTGGTGCGGCCGCTTCTTCAGCAGGGCCCACGCGGTCTCGATCTCGGGGCCGGCGGCGTCGGGTCGGGCGTCCTCGATCCGCGCCTTGCCGAGCAACGCGCGGTTGTACGCCTGGTGGGGACTGTCGGCCGCGTAGCCGCCGAGCAGGTCGATCTCCTGGGTGAGGGCGGCTTCCGCCTCGCCGAACCGGCCGGCGGCGATGAGAAGCTGGCACAGGTAGTTGGTGGACGTGGCGCGCTGGTCGTGCAGGCCCGCCGCAGTGGCTGCCCCATGGGCCTGGCGCAGCAGCCGTTCGCCGGTGTCGAAGTGGCCGAGGTCGAACTCGGCCACGCCGCGTACGCAGTCGAGCTTGGCGATCCGCAGCGTCCAGTGCGCGAAGGCCGGCCCCGTCGTATCGGGGCCGTGGCGCTCTGCGATCCGTTCCGCGATCCGCTGGGCCTCAGCCAACAGGGTGGCGCCCTTGGTGATGGACCGGCCGACCGTGTGGTGGCCCTGAAGCGTGAGGGCATCCAGAAGCAGCAGGTCATCACCTGCCTCCTCGGCCAGCCGGGCAGCCTCGGCGAAGGCGGCGACGGCCTGCCCGAGCCCATCGGAGCCGACCAGATGGCGGCCCCTGAGCAGGGCGGCAACAGCCCGGGAACGCTGATCTCCCGCGGTCGCTGCGACCTGCCCGGCCTCGTCGACCAGGTCGTCATGGGCCAGTTCCGGCTCGGCTCCGGTGCTGCCGCCGGTGGACCACCACAGCTCGGAGGCATCCAGCAGGAGCCGGATGGTGTCCAGCCTGAGCGCAACGGCGGCGGGGTCTCGCGCCGTACGCAGGCCGGGCAGCAGGTTCCGGGCGCCACGCACGGCATCCCGGTAGTGGCCTTCGGCAAAGGCACGCAACGCCTGGCTGTGCTGGTGGAAGGCCTCGTCGGCGACGGGCATGCAGGTTCCTTCCGCTCGGGACCGCCCCTTCAGGAGCTGCCGGTCGAAGGGCTCCCCGTGGTGCGTATCCGCTCGGCGACGGAACGGAACCACTCCGGGGGACACAGGTCGGGGTTGCCGGCGACCAGTGCCGCGCAGCGTTCGAGGTGCTGGGCGACAAGTGCCTGGTCGCCGGCCCGGTGGGCCGCAAGGGCGTCGCACAGGGCAGCGGCGGCGCGTTCGTCCTTGGCACCGCAGCGCCGGTAGGCGGAGAGCGCTTGTCGGGCTGCGGTCTCCGCATCCGCTGACCTGCCGATACGCCACAGTGTCCAGGCCCGGTTGAAAGAGCACAGCGCCTCCGGGCGGGGCATGTCGCCCTGGGTGCTGACAGCCAAACCCGTGTCGAAGGCGTCCAGGGCCGAGGCCGGCTCACCGGTGCCGACCCGGGCGATTCCGAGGGAGTTCCACGCGAAGCCCAGACCCTCGGGATTGCCGGACTCCTCGTAGGCGACGATCGCGTCCCGGACGGCGTCCGCTGCTCGTGGCCAGTCCTGCATGGTGACGTAGGCGCAGGCCAGGGCGTCGCCCTCGCGGGCGCGGACGACGGGCAGGCCGGTGTCGCGGGACAGCCGGGTCAGTTCGGCCGCCACGTCGAGGCCGAGATCGGGCCGGGTGGCATAGCTGTGGGACAGGCTGAGGCCGAGAAGGGCGTGGGCCTGCTCCTCGACCATGCCGAGTCCGGCGGCGATGTCGGCGGAGCTTCTGTACCGCCGGACAGCGTCCTCGAGGCGTCCTTCGGTGCGGTCCATGTCGCCGAGGAGGAAGAGGATCCGTTGCAGGCATGCCTCGTCCTGCGGGCCGGTGGCCAGCGTCTCGGCCTCCCGAAGCAGTTCGGCCGCCCTGCTCAGCGGCCCGATGAGGAAGTAGGCGTGTCCGTAGGCGACCAGATACGCCAGGCGGGCCTCGCGCTGGGTCAACCGCCCGGTGAGGCTCGTGCAGATCGAGAGCACCGCGCCGGCCGAGCCCTGCCACACCAGGAAGTCTGCGAACCGGTCCAGGAGCAGTGCGGCTTCGTCGTAGTCCCCGGCCTGCATGCGGTGCTCCAACTCCCGCCGCTGCAAGGCGACGTCCGGCGGGCTGCGCCACTCCTCCCGGGGCTTGGCGGAACGGGCGTACCAGTCGGCGGCGCGGCGGTGCAGCCGTCTCGCAAGGCGCGGGTTACGCCGCGCGAGGTCCGCACGGGCGATGTCGGTGTCCATCGGCAACAGGGCGTACGTACGGGTCTGGCGGTCTGCCCTGACCAGGAAGCTCCGCGCCAAGTCAACCAGTACGGAGCGCACCTGGAGGTTCGGGGCCAGAGGTCTGAGCACCCATTCGACGGCTTCGGGAACGACCGGAGTGCCGAAAATCGCCAGTGTGTCCATCACCAGCCGGTGGTCCTCGTCGAGCTGCTGGTAGCGACGCTGGGCCAGTTCATCGACAATGCCGGTCACGGCGGCGGTGTCGCGCAGCCACTCGCGCAGTGAGCGCATGTTGGGGTCGTCCTGGAGGGCACCGGCGATGAGTTCCAGGCCTCTGGGAACGCCGTAAACACGTTCGGCCGTCTCTGCCAGCAGCGCATCGTCGGCGTCCCGTATCCCGCCGCGGCCGTCGGGGTCCAGTTCCCGCAGCAGGTCGACCGAGTCCTGCTCGGGCAGCCCGTCGTACAGGACGATCCGGCGCTCGGCACGCAGGAACTGGGAGGGCAGAGCCAGCGGTACCTGACTGGTGATCAGCAGGCGAGGTCCGCCCTCGTGGGTGAGCAGCGCCTGCACCATGGCCGTCAGCTCTGGTTCCCGGAAATGGTCCTCCTCGTCCAGCAGATCCTCCAGGTTGTCCAGGAGCAACAGCACCTGCAGCGAGGCCAGCGCGTCGAACAGTTCGCTCGCCTTGTCGGCGGCCCGGCGGCCGCTCGCCCATATCCGGTGCAGCCGCTCCGCCTCCTGAACGTCGAGCAGGCGCAGACAGTCGAAGAAGATCCGTTCGAAAGTGATCCCGGTGGTGCGCTGGCCGAAGTACACCACTGCGTCCACTGGTTCGGTACGGGCACCGTCGGGCCAGACGCCCTCGGCGACACTGTTGGCGGCACGGACCGCCAGCAGGCTCTTGCCGATTCCGCGCCGCCCCAGCAGGGTGATGATCCGCACTGCCGGATCAGCGAGCAGGTCGCGGACCCGCGGCAGTTCCGCCGTGCGGTTCTTGAAGGAGTGAATCCCGAACGCGGGACGCTCGTTGAGCGTCCGCGCCCTTCTGCGTCGTGCGAAGCCGTCTGGCCCGGCCATCCCGCCTCCCCCGCCCCGGGAGGTCTGCTGCGGCATGGACCCCCGGTGTCATGATATGAGCACAGGGGGTAGCAGGGCAGATACGGGGGGACATGATGCGTCAGCATTGGGTGGTCTGGGCGGCCACCGGAGTCGGCGCCAGCATGATCATGGGCGGCTGGCTGATGGACGGGGCGGCCTACACTCCCGGCTTTCTGCTGGAGGTCGGCGTGACGCTGCTCCTGGTGATCCCGCTCGCCGTGCTGGAGCGGCGGCTGCGACGCGCCGAAGAGCACACCCAGGCCTTGAATCAGGGACTGGCCCGGATGAACGAACAGGTGCGGCGCACCGCTGAGCAGGTGCGGCAGCTGAGCCGGATGTCGGTCGACGACGGCTACAGCGAGCGGGAGGCCGCGCTGCGGGCAGCCGAGAGCCGCCGAGACCAGCAGTCCGTCCGGCAGGCGCTGCGCGAGGCCCACGCGGTCGGCGCGGTCTCCGCCGGTGGGGTGCGGGTGCGGGCGGAAGGCCCGACCGGCGCCCGGCTGCGCTTCCGAGTCGCGGACGACGCGCCCACGATGGTCGCCGTTCGCGTCGAGGCCGCATCGGGCGACACCGTGACGGCATCGTCGTGGCAGCTGTGGAAACCGGGCGAGAACGAACGGCGGATGTGCCGACGGCTCAACACCGTGGCCCAGGAGATCGGTGCGGACGGCGCAGGCATACAGCGCCTTCCCCTCGATCAACTCGCGGCGCTCCTCCGACTCGCCGTCGAGGCCCACACCGGTGACGGCCGCGACCTCGGCACGGTCGTCGAACTGGCCGACGCGGAATGGGTCGTCAGCGACGACGGCTTGTACGGACGGTCCCGGCCCTACCGCATACCGCGCGACCTCATCACACGCGACCGCGCGGCCGATGCTCTCAGCTCTTATCGCGCCCGCAACGCACCTCTCGCCGATCCCGCCCAACTCGCCGCCGCAGTCGCCGTTGCCCGCACCGCCTACCGCACGGAGCCGACCGCCTGAGCAGAGCAGAGCTCGGCCCGGCCCGCCGCTACGCCGACGCCGCGACCGTCGCCGTGAGTGGCTGCTCGGTCCAGAGGATTTTTCCGGACGGGGTGTAGCGGGTGCCCCACCGGGCGGCGAGCTGGGAGACGATGAACAGGCCCCGGCCGCCCTCGTCCACCGTGCGGGCATGGCGCAGGTGCGGTGCCGCGGCGCCGGTGTCGTGGATTTCGCAGGTCAGGGTGTCAGTGCGGATCAGGCGGAGAATGACGGGGGGTGTGCCGTAGCGGACGGCGTTGGTGAGCAGTTCGCTGACGATCAGTTCGGTCGCGTATGACGTGGTCTCGTCGACGTGCCAGGCGGCAAGGTGTTCGCGGGTGAAGGTGCGGGCCTGCGCCGGGCTCGTCGGGTCGTGGGGCAGTTCGACGGCGGCCGCGTGGTCGGTCGGGAGGGTGCCTGTGCGGGCGAGCAGGAGGACGGCACCGTCGGGGTCGCGGTCCGCGGGGAGGGCGTAGACCGCTGCGTCGCACAGATCCCGAAGCGGGCGGCCGGGATGCGCGACGGCCCGGCGTACGGGGTCGGACGGGTCGGCGTCCTCCGGCCCGAAGGCCCCGGTGCGGAAGGCGAGCACGCTGCCCTCGTCGAGCGGGACCGTGATGGCGGCGAACGGGACGGGCTCGCCCGCGCCCAGGGCGGGACCGTCCGGCAGGTCGGGGAGGAAGGTGTGGCCGTCGGGGCGGACGACCAGGGGGGAGAGGTTTCCGGCGCGGGCGAGCGTGCAGGTGCGCGTGAACGGGTCGTAGACGCCGTACAGGCAGTCGGCTGTGAGGGGCTTGTGGTGCGCGGCGTCGGCGGCCGGGAACTCGGTGCGCTCCGCGGCCAGTCGGGTGACGGTGTCGTCGAGGCGGGCCAGCAGCTCGTCCGGGTCGAGGTCGAGGACGGCGAGGGCGTTGATGACCATGCGCAACTGCCCCATGGTGGCGGCGGTTTCGATGCCGTGGCCCGCCACGTTCCCGACGACGAGTGCGGTGCGCGCACCGGGCAGGGCGATGGCGTCGAACCAGCATCCGCTGTTGCTGCCCGGCACGTGCACATGGGCGGTCTCCAGGGCCGGCGGGCTCGGAACCCGACGGGGCAGCAGATGGCGCTGCACGGTCGACGCGATGGTGTGATCGCGCTCGTAGCGGCGGGCGTTGTCCAGGCTGAGCGCGGCGTGCGCGGCGAGGTCGGCGGCGACGGTGACGTCCCGCTCGTCGTAGGGCTCGGATCCGTGCAGGCGGTACAGGCTGAGCAGCCCGAGCACCGCCCCCTGCAGCGTCAGCGGAACGGTGAGCAGGCTGCGGGCGCCGAATGTCTCGATCAGCAGGGCCTGCGCGGGGTCGGCGGCCAGCCACTCGGTGGCGTCGCTCAGGTCGGCGAGCCGGGGCAGGAGATCGGACAGGCAGCGCGCCTGAGGTGTGCGGTAGGGCGTGCTGCGCACCTCCCCCTCCGGCCGGGGTGGCGTGGTGTCCGCCCCGCATGCGGCCGCGCACCGCAGCGGGACGTCGCGCCCCAGCGGGGCGGGAGGTGGTTCCTCCCCGCGCAGGACGTCGTCCACGACGTCCACCACCGCGATGTCGGCGAACCCCGGTACCAGGGCCTGAGCGCACTGTCGGCAGGTGACCGTGACATCGAGGCTCCGCCCGACGGCCGCCCGGACCGCGGCCGACGCCGCCTCCCGCCGCCGCGTCCGGTCGCGCTCGGTGACGTCCTGCACGGCCACGATCAGGCCGCGGAAGCCTGCGCCGAGATCGTCGAGACCGTCGAGGCGGTGTGCGGACAGGCTGAACGTCCGGCCGGAGGGCGACCCGTCGGCCCGGTGGTACGCATGCTCCAGCAGCAGCGGTGACGAGTCGCCCAACGCCTTCCGCACTTCCCGCTCGACCTCGTCCGCCTTCTCGTCGTACGGCTCACTGGACCACCGCACCCGCAGGTGCTCGTCCAGGACGTACCAGGTTGCGGGGACAAGCGGAGCGGGCGACCCCGGGTCTGCGAAGTCCGACACGCGCTCTCACCACCTCGCCTCCACGATCCGCCACCGGCTGGACCACCGCATCCGGAAGGTGCCACCGAGGAGGGCACCTCGGTGAGCAGTACCAAAAAGTGCAGTACTGGAGGAAATGTCGGACGGTTGTCATTGTTCGCACCGCCGTCCGAGTAGGTGACGCATGACCGAGGCCGAGACCGCTCGGGAAGCCGACGCCTCGCCGCGCCCGGTCAAGTTGTCCCTTCCCACGCTGACCGCGATGGTCGTCGGCTCGATGGTGGGCGCGGGAGTGTTCTCCCTGCCCAGCCGCTTCGCCGAGGAGACCGGCGTCGCGGGAGCGCTCATCGCCTGGTCGATCGCGGGCGTCGGCATGCTGATGCTCGCCCTGGTCTTCCAGACACTCGCGGTCCGGCGTCCCGACCTGGACGCGGGGGTGTACGCCTACGCCAAGGCGGGCTTCGGCGAGTACCTGGGTTTCTTCTCCGCCTTCGGGTACTGGGCGAGCGCCTGTGTGGGCAACGTGACGTACTGGGTGCTGATCATGTCGACCGTGGGCGCTGTGGTGCCCGCCCTCGGTGAGGGCGACACGGTCCTGGCGTTGGTGCTCTCGTCCATCGGTCTGTGGGGGTTTTTCCTGCTGATCCGCCGTGGGGTCAAGGAGGCCGCGGCGATCAACCGGATCGTGACGGTGGCCAAGGTCGTCCCCATCCTGGTGTTCATCGTCCTGGCGCTCTTCTACTTCAAGGTGGACGTCTTCGCGGAGAACTTCGCCGGCGAGGACTACGCCGGCTCGCTGTTCAGCCAGGTCCGCGGGACGATGCTGGCCACGGTGTTCGTGTTCCTCGGCGTGGAGGGCGCGAGCGTGTACTCACGGCACGCCAAGCGCCGGGAGGACGTCGGACGGGCGACGCTCCTCGGGTTCCTGAGCGTCTTCGCCGTCTTCGCGTCGGTGACCATCGTGTCGTACGGAATCATGCCGATGAGCGAGATCGCCGAGCTGCGCCAGCCGTCCATGGCCGGCGTCCTGGAGCACGCGGTCGGCACGTGGGGCAAGGTCTTCGTGAGCGTCGGGCTGATCGTCTCCGTGCTCGGCGCCTATCTGGCGTGGACGTTGATGGCCGCGGAGGTGCTGTTCGTCGCGGCCAAGGACGACGATATGCCGCGGTTCCTGCGCCGCGCCACGCCCGCCGACGTGCCCGTGCCCGCGCTGCTGATGTCCTCGCTGCTGTCCCAAGTGGTGCTGATCGTCACGCTGTTCTCCGAGGACGCCTTCAACTTCGCCCTCAATCTGACCAGTTCGCTTTCCCTGATTCCCTACCTGCTCGCGGCCGCCTTCGCCGCGAAGATCGCATGGCCGCGCCGGCCGCCCGATGCCGGCCCGCGGCGCGGCCGCACCGGCGTTCTGGCCACCCTCTACACGGCCTTCCTGCTGTTCGCGGCGGGGCTGAAGTTCGTCCTGGTGTCCTTCATCCTCTACGCCCCGGCCACGGTCCTGTTCGTCATGGCGCGCCGCGAGCAGAACAGACGCCTCTTCTCACCGCGTGAACTCGTCATCCTCGTCATCTCGGTCGCCGGAGCAGTGATCGGCGTCGTCGCACTGGCAGTGGGCTGGATCCACCTCTGACCCGCCCCCGGGCGCGTCGGCAACAGCTTCCAGAAAGGCCAACAGCTTCCAGAAAGGCACGACATGACAGCCCAGGACATCCCGTCCCGGCCCGCGTACGGCGTTCACTCGGAGGTCGGCAGACTGCGCAAGGTGCTGGTCTGCGCGCCCGGGCTGGCCCATCGCAGGCTCACCCCGACCAACTCCGACGACCTGCTCTTCGATGACGTCATGTGGGTGGAGAACGCCCAGCGCGACCACGCCGACTTCGTCAGCGAGCTCCGCGAACGGGGCGTCGACGTCGTCGAACTGCACGACCTGCTCACCGACACGATGACGATCCCCGAGGCGAAGGCGTGGCTCCTGGACCGCAAGATCGTCGCGAACGAGGTGGGCATCGGGCTGATCGACGACACCCGGGCCTTCCTGGAGTCGCTCGAGCCGCGCCGGCTGGCCGAGTATCTGATCGGCGGTCTCGCCACGACCGACCTGCCCGACGAGTTCCGCTCCGGGTATGTGGCCCTGGCCCGCGAGTCGGCCGGCGTCCGCGAGTACCTGATGCCGCCGCTGCCCAACACGCTCTACACCCGGGACACCACCTGCTGGCTCTACGGCGGCCTGACCCTCAACCCGCTGTACTGGCCCGCCCGGCACGACGAGACGCTGCTGATGAAGGCGCTCTACACCTTCCACCCCGACTTCGCGGGCTCCACCGTCTGGTGGGGCGACCCCGAACTCGACTGGGGCCAGGCCACGTTCGAGGGCGGCGACATCATGCCGGTCGGCAACGGCGTCGTCCTGATGGGCATGAGCGAGCGCACCTCACGGCAGGCGATCACCCAGGTGGCCAAGGCCCTGTTCGACAACGGCGCCGCCGAGCAGGTGATCGTCGCGGGCATGCCCAAGCTGCGCTCCGCGATGCACCTCGACACCGTCTTCACCTTCGCCGACCGCGACCTCGTCACCCTCTACCCGCGCATCATGGAGGCGGTGCACACGTTCTCGCTGCGGCCCAGCGACAGGGCTCCCGGCCTTGAGATCACCGACGAGGAGTCCCGTGCGTTCGTCGACGTCGTCGCCAAGGCGCTCGGCCTGCCCCGGCTGCGGGTCGTGGAGACCGGCGGAGACGTGTACGCCTCCGAGCGCCAGCAGTGGGACAGCGGCAACAACGCCGTCGCCCTGGAACCGGGCGTGGTGTTCACGTACGACCGCAACACCCAGACCAACGCGCTGCTGCGGCAGGCCGGCGTCGAGGTGATCACCATCGTGGGAGCCGAACTCGGCCGCGGGCGGGGCGGCGGACACTGCATGACCTGCCCGATCATCCGCGAGCCGGTCGACTTCTGAGGCGCTGCGACCGCCCGCCGGCGCCGGGATGCCCCCGCGTCAGCCCAGCAAGTGACCGTTCGGAGCCTTCGCCGCCCCCTCGTACTCCGGCAGCACCACCACATCCACGCCCGCCCGGGCCAGCGCCCCGCTCCCGTCGGCCCCGGCGACGAACGTGTCCGGCTCCCGCCAGGCCGTCACCACCCGCCGCACCCCGGCGTCGAGGATCAACCGCGCACACGGCCGCGGCCGTGAGGCCCGGCGCACGCAGGGCTCCAGGCTGCTGTACACCGTCGCACCGGCCAGCCTCGGATCGCCGGGGTCGATCTTCGCCAACGCGGCTTCCTCCGCGTGCACGACCGGATCCCCGGCCTCCCGCGAGTACCCCCGCGCGAGCTCGGTGCCGTCGTCCGCGACCACCACGGCCCCCACGCTGAACGCGGTCTTCGACGGGGGGCACTGCGCGGCCAGTTCACAGGCGAGCGCCAGCCAGTGCCGGTCGGCAGCCGACGGCAGCCCGCCGACGCCCGGTGCGGTGGGCTCGTAGCGCATGAGAACGACGTCACCGATGGCCCGCGTCTCCACCAGACGCAGCCGCCCGCCCTGATACGGACCGGGCCCGAAGAGCCGGGGCGCGTCCGGGTCCCCGACGAACAGCGGGGCGAGGACGAGGTGCAGTTCGTCCGCGAGGCCGTCCCGCAGCAGCTGGGTGTGGACGGTCCCGCCCCCTTCGACCATGAGCCGCCGCACTCCCCGTACGTCGTGCAGATGCTCGAGCAGCGCCCGCCAGTCGAGGTCGGCTCCGAGCGCCACGACGTCCGCGGCGAGGTCCGCCGCCCGGAGCCGCCGGGCGCCCTCCGTCGTCGTGTAGACGACCTTCTCCCCGCCCGTGTGCCAGAACTTGGCGGCCGGGTCCAGGTCCCCCGAGCCGCTGACCGTGACCTTCAGCGGATACTCCGGCTTCCCGGCGGCCACGCGGGCGGCGCGCCGCTCGGGCGAGTTGACCAGTAGCCGGGGGTTGTCGGCCCGGATCGTGCCGGCGCCGACCAGGATGGCGTCGACGGATGCCCGTACCTCGTCGACCCGGTCGAAGTCGGCGGGGCTGGAGAGCAGGAGGCGCTCGGGGCCGGTGTCGTCCAGGTAGCCGTCGAGGGAGACGGCGGCGGACAGCAGGACGTGAGGCAAGGGCATCGGCGCACCCATCTGGGAAACGGCCGGGACGGCCGGAGACGGCGGGCTTGGTTCAAGTTTTAAGCAAACCTACACTGGTCGCATGACGACTCGCTGGCTCACCCCCGAGGAGCAGCGCGCCTGGCGCGCGTACATCGCGGCCGCCCACCTCCTGGAGGATGCGCTCGACCGGCAGCTCCAGCAGGAGGCCGGCATGCCGCATCTGTACTACTCCATCCTGGCCAACCTCTCCGAGGCCGACGAGGGCCGGCTGCGCATGACCGATCTCGCGGAGCGGCTGAAGATCACCCGCAGTCGGCTGACGTACGCGGTGACCAGGCTGGAGAAGGACGGTCTGGTGCGGCGGGAGGAATGCCGGTGGGACAAGCGGGGCACCGTCGCCGCCCTGACGGACGAGGGGGCGGCCGTCCTGGAGCGTGCGGCGCCGGGGCACGTCGAGACGGTCCGTGCCCTGCTCTTCGACCACCTCACCCCGCAGCAGGTGGGCCAGCTGGAGGAGATCTTCACGGGCGTCACGCAGGCCCTCCAGGGCGACGACCCGCAGAGCGCGCCCACCGATGTCCCCTGGCTGCGCCGCTCCTCCCCTTGTTCGTGAGCCGCGTCACATATCGCGAGTCCCCCCTCATCCGCGTTGCTTCAAACTTCAAGCATGGGTAGGGTCCCTGATCGAGAGGCTGCTTCAAAACTGAAACAGCTTGAACGGAATCGGAGGCCCGCATGCCCGACTTCCCCGCCGCCACGCCGCGCGCCCGCGTCCGGGTACCGCTGCGCTTCCACGACGGCTACAGCGTCGACGCCGAACTGGTCACCTTCCACGGCCTGACCGACGGCCAGGAACACGTGGCCGTCGTCCTCGGCGACCCCGGCCCCGTGCCCCTGGTCCGGCTGCACTCCGAGTGCCTGACCGGCGACGTCTTCGGCTCCGCCCGCTGCGACTGCGGCCCCCAGCTGCGCGAGGCGGTGGAGCGCATCGCGGCCCGTGGCGGCGTCCTGCTCTACCTCCGCCAGGAGGGCCGGGGCATCGGCCTCTACAACAAGCTCGACGCCTACGCCCTCCAGGACCAGGGCCTGGACACCTACGAGGCGAACACCGCCCTCGGCCTCCCGGAGGACGCCCGCGACTACACGTCGGCGGCCCAGATGCTCCAGGCCCTGTCCGTCACGGACCTGGACCTGCTGTCCAACAACCCCGACAAGGCCGACCAGCTGCGCACCCTGGGCCTCACGGTCCGCGACCGCATCCCGACGGGCGTCTTCACCACCGCCCACAACGTCCGCTACCTGCGCGCCAAGGTCCTGCAGACGCAGCACACCCTGCCGCTCGGCCGGCTGACCGAGCTGAACGCGGGCTGAACGGCCGTGTCGCCGGGCGGACGCAAACCCTGGCGCGACC
Source organism: Streptomyces sp. NPDC127197 (assembly GCF_042672405.1). Lineage (NCBI taxonomy): Bacteria > Bacillati > Actinomycetota > Actinomycetes > Kitasatosporales > Streptomycetaceae > Streptomyces > Streptomyces sp. NPDC127197. Next base: position 326,468 of record NZ_JBHXVG010000006.1, read on the forward strand.
GGCCCCGCGGATGGCGTACACTGGAGTCACAACGACGCGGGGTGGAGCAGCTCGGTAGCTCGCTGGGCTCATAACCCAGAGGTCGCAGGTTCAAATCCTGTCCCCGCTACTGAAGGTCTGAGGCCGGAATCCAGTTCATGGATTCCGGCCTCAGGCGTTACCGGACATGACCGAGGGTCACCGGCATGTCATCCGGTCGGCCCCTCCGGCTCGCCCCCCGCCCCCGCTCCGGAAACCCTGGACGGACGAGGCGGTGCGTGGACGTGCGTGGCGGGAGACGAGGGTGCGGCCTGCGGAGGCTGAAGGAGAGGTGCCGTACACCCGAGGGGGCGGGCGGTTGCCTGAGGAGACGGTCCCCGGCCGCGGGCTCGACGGCGAAGCCGCGTACCTGCAGGCCGGCCGGAGCGAGACGCGGCGGATCTCCTACGCGCGCACCTTCGTCCGGGTGCTCCCTGCGCTGCTGCTCGTCATTGGCGGCGTCTACGACTACGTCACGCCCCGCCCCTACACCGCGGTCCCTCTGTTCACCGCCGCACCCCTGGTCGCCGCCCCGCTGCTGTCCCGGCGGGCCACGATCCTCACTGGCATCGCGTCCGTCGCCGTCGTGCTCGGGCTGCACATCCGGTACGGCACGGTGCTGCGCGTCGACGCGCTCACCGAGCTCGTCACCGTGGCGACGGTCGCCGTGCTGGCCGTGCTCATCAATGTGCTGGTACGCCGCAGCCACGCCCGGCTCGACTCGGCATGGAAGATCGCCGAGGCCGCCCAACGCGCGGTGCTGCCCGAACCCCTCGGCCGGATCGGCGGCTTCGACATCGCGGCACGCTACGAGGCGGCCCAGGCGGACGCCTTCATCGGCGGCGACCTGTACGCGGTGCAGGACAGCCCGCACGGCGTACGCCTCGTCGTGGGCGACGTACGGGGCAAGGGGATGGGCGCGGTGGGGGCCGTCGCCGTGGTCATCGGGGCGTTCCGGGAGGCCGCCGAGCAGGAGGCGACGCTTCAGGGGGTCGCCGAGCGGCTGGAGCGGGCGCTGACGCGCGAGGCCGCGCGGCGCGACGGCGTCGAGGCCACCGAGGGATTCGCCACCGCCGTACTGGCCGAGCTGCCGCCCGGCGACGGGGTCGTACGGATCCTCAACCGCGGTCATCCGTCGCCGCTGCTGCTGTGTGCCGACGGCACCGTACGCCCGCTGCCCGCCCGCGAACCCGCGCTGCCGCTCGGCATGGGCGATCTGGGCGCCGGGCCGGCCCGTGTGGAGGAGTCCCGCTTTCCGGACGGGGCGACGCTGTTGCTGCACACCGACGGCCTGTCCGAGGCCCGAGACGCGCACGGCAGGTTCTACGACCCCGCGGCGCGGCTGGCGGGCCGCACCTTCCGCGGGCCCGGCGAGCTGCTCCGCGCCCTGGCCGAAGAAGTGCGCCGGCACTCCGGGGGCGGGATGACCGACGACATGGCTCTGCTTGCCGTACGACGACCGTCACCGGACGTGACCGGACGAACGCCCTCCGCATAACAACTGACACACGGTCAGAAACTGTGAAGCCCTTGAGTAGTGGTCAACTCGCCCGATTTTCTCCGCTCATGGCCCTGTACGTCCGGCCGGAAATCGTTAAAGATCAAGTGGAACCGCTTGGAATTCATGCCCCGCTTCTATTAACGTCCGATAACGCAGCGCGGTCGTCCCAGCCGTCACAAGAGTCGGCTCCGTGCGCACGCGCCGAATCCCGCAAGGGAACCGGGGAACCACCAACTTGGGGTGAATCGCGGGTAGGTCGCCGTGGCAACACGGCTGATTTACGCGCGTAGGAGACCTTCCTGCTCCGAACCCGTCAGCTAACCCGGTAGGCGAGAAGGAAGGAAAGGAGTACGCCTACGTGGCGTCCAACCGGCCTGCCCCAGAAGCCCCCTTCGTGCCGGCCCAGCGCTCCGGCGACACCGTCGTCTACGGCGGGCAGCGCACCGACGAGGGCCCCTGGGAGGAGTGGAACCCCACCGCGGAGTCCCTCCGTCCCGTACGCGGCCGGCATCGCGTCTCCAAGCAGCGCGGCGGCGGACTCGCCCGCAGTTCCACGGTTCTCGGCGTCGGCGTCATAGCCGCGGTCGGCGCGGGCGGCATGGCCAGCGCGCAGACCGGCAAGCCGCCGGTGTCGATCTCGATGCCCGACCTGCCGGCCGTGGGCACGCTGATCTCCGACGACTCCGCCGACTCCGACACCTCCGACGAGACCGCCACCGCTCCGCTCAGCAGCCTCGGCGTGACCACCGCGGACACCGCCCAGGGCACCACCGACGCCGGTGAGGCGCTGCGCGCCCGCATCATCGCCCAGGCCGAGCAGCAGCAGGACCAGGTCGACACCAAGGCCGCCACCGCTGCCAAGGCCGCCGCCGAGAAGGCCGCCGCCGAGGCCGCCGCCAAGGCCGAGAAGGAGGCCGAGGCCAAGGCCGCCGCCGCGAAGGCGAAGGCCGAGGAGGAGGCCCGCCAGAAGGCCGAGGCCGAGCGCCTCGCCCAGCTGGCCAAGCAGTACGCGCTGCCGACCTCCTCGTACACCATCACCTCGAGCTTCGGTCAGGCCGGTGCCCTGTGGTCCTCCGGCTACCACACCGGCCTCGACTTCGCCGCGCCGACGGGCACGCCGCTCAAGGCCGTGCACAGCGGCACGATCACCGAGGCCGGCTGGAACGGGTCGTACGGCTACAAGACCGTCCTCACCCTCGATGACGGCACCGAGATCTGGTACGCCCACCAGTCCTCCATCAACGTCAGCGTCGGCCAGAAGGTCACCACGGGCGAGGTCATCGGGCGCGTGGGCGCCACGGGCAACGTCACCGGGGCTCACCTGCACCTCGAGGTGCACCCCGACGGCGCGGGCAGTGGCATCGACCCGCTGGCCTGGCTGCAGAGCAAGGGCCTCAACCCCTGACAGCCGCTCCTTTCGAACCCCGGCGGTCCTGACGGCAACCCCCCGACGTCAGGGCTGCCGGTTCGCGGTGCGTGCGGAACGGCTGTTGCCGGGGCCTCACGGCGCTGGTGGCGCGCCCCTACGACTGATACGGGTTGTACGCGGGATGCCCTTGGTACGTGGGATACGGCTGGTATGCGGGATACGGTGCCGCCATCGGCCAGGGCGGCACAGCCACCGGTACCGGCGGAGCCGTCACCCGCGCCGCATACTCCAGCGCCGGCCGCGCCACCTGCCGTCGGCTCCACAGCTCCCGCAGCAGTTCGCCTTCCCGTACGACGAAGTCCGCGCCGGCCCGGCCCCGGCGCCCGCGATGCCGTAGGAACGCCAGCGACGTCGCGTACGCCTCGTACTGCGCCACCGCCCGCGCGGCCGGCTTCCCCAGGTGGTGCCCGGCGTACTCCCTGGCCAGTCGGCGCGCCCGCATCGAACCCAGGGCGAACGGCATGGCCGGGGCCAGCCAGCCGGCGGCGACATAGGCCGGCAGTTCCTCGCGCACGGTCCGCAGCTCCCGCTGCCGGGTCCAGATCACCAGCCAGGTCAGCAGTCCGAACGCGGGCACCATGAACCCGCCGTACACCGCGAAGAATCCGAAGTTGCCGAAGGTCGCCGAGCCGTTCCAGAAGGCGTGCATGCCCATCGCGAGCAGCAGCCCGGACAGCGGCACCAGTACGCGCCGCAGATGCTGGCGCTGCCCGGCGAGCGCCGCGATGCCGAAGCCGATGCCCGTGAGGACGGTGAAGAGGGGGTGCGCGAACGGCGACATGATGACGCGGACGAAGAAGGTCGCCGCCGTGACGGAGGCGATGCCGCTGCCGCCGGTGAGCTGGTCGGTGCCGAAGGCGGTGCCGAGGTAGAGGATGTTCTCGGTGAACGCGAACCCGGTCGCGGTGACCCCGGCGATGACGACACCGTCGACGATCCCGGTGAAGTCCCGGCGGCGGAAGAGGAAGAGCAGGAGTATGGCGGCCGCCTTAGCGGACTCCTCGACGATCGGCGCTATGACGGTGGCGCCCAGGGTGTCCGCGCTCGCCGGATCGGCGGTCGCCGTCGCTATCCATCTCGTCGCGAAGCTGTTGGCGACGATCGCTATCAGCGCCGCCGCGCAGGCGCCCCAGGCGAAGGAGAAGACGAGGTTGCGCCAGGGGCCGGGCTCGACGCGGTCGAGCCAGCGGAAGGCGGCTATGAGGAGCGGTACCGGGAGGATCGCGAGGCCGAGGCCGACCAGGAATCCCTCGGTTCCGGTCTGTTCGCGGACGAGGGCGAGGATGACGAGGCCGGAGATCGCGAGCAGGGTGATCAGCGCGCCGTAACGCACCCATGTGCGCTGCCACCAGTGCGGATGCCGCCGCAGTGCGCCGCCGGTGGGAACGCTGGGGTGCGTCGGGTACGGGGGACTGGTGGCCACGGCATTGACCCTAACGAGGCAGGGGCGCCGCCCGCGAGGGCGTGAGGGCTCAGGCGCCGGTGGAGGACTGGTCGTGGTCCTGCTGGTGGTGCTCTTCGTGCTGTGCGTGCTCTTCGTGCTCTGCGGGGTGCTGCTCGTGCTGTACGCGGCGGAAGAGCAGGTCGTTCACGACATGACCCTTGTCCAGGCCCTGGCCCTCGAAACGGGTGAGCGGGCGGAAGCCGGGGCGTGGCGCGAAACCGCCGTCGGGCTGGGTGTTCTCGAAGGCGGGGTGCGCCGTGAGGACCTCGAGCATCTGCTCGGCGTACGGCTCCCAGTCGGTCGCGCAGTGCACGATCGCCCCCGGCCTGAGCCGGGTCGCGGCCAGCGTGAGGAAGGCCGGCTGGATCAGGCGCCGCTTGTGGTGCCGCTTCTTGGGCCAGGGGTCGGGGAAGTAGACGCGCAGCCCGTCGAGGGAGTCGGGGGAGAGCATCTCGCGCAGCAGGATGATGGCGTCGCCGTTGCCCACGCGGATGTTGGTGAGGCCGGACTGGTCGGCGAGGTTGAGGAGATTGCCCTGGCCCGGCGTGTGGACGTCCACGGCGAGGATGTTGGTGTCCGGGTCGGCGGCGGCCATCCGGGCGGTGGCCTCACCCATCCCGAACCCGATCTCGAGCACGACGGGGTTGGCGTTGCCGAACAGCTCCGTCAGGTCGATGACCCGCTGCCCGTCGATGTCCAGTCCCCACTTGGGCCACAGCCGCTGCAACGCGTCGGCCTGCCCGGCGGTCACCCGGCTCCGCCGCGGCTGAAAACTCCGAATCCGCCGCTCGAAGTGCGACCCCGCAGGATCCGCCTTGGGCCCATCAGGAAACCGCGGCTCCCCCTTCCCCCGCGTACGCCGAACAGAGACACCGGGGGTGGGGTGGGGGGCTTCGGGGGTGTGGAGGGAGTCAGACACAGTGGAGTCGATTTTAGCCCCCGTCTCGCCGCGGGCAGCCCCCGTCAGGCTGCGGGCGGCGCCACGCTTCCGTCAGTCCGCGGGCAATCGTGCCTCCCCCAGAGGGGGGACCCCCAGGGCGATGGGGGTCCCCCCGCTCGAGCGAAGCCGAGAGTGGGGGAGGGTGGGCGCGGGCGGCACCCCGCCAACGCCGGGCTGCGCACCCCACCCCCGCTCAGCCGCAACGCCGGTTCCCGTACAACCCCGCCGAGCTGCAGCCCTGCTCAGCTGCACCCCCCTCAGCCCACCTCACCCAACACCGCCAGCACCCTCCGAGCCACCGCCCGCCCAATCGGCAAAGACGCCGTAGCCGCAGGAGACGGCGCGTTGAGCACATGCACGGCCCGCTCCCCCTCCCGTATCAGAAAGTCGTCCACCAGCGTCCCGTCCCGCAGCACCGCCTGCGCCCGCACCCCCGAAGCCGCCGGCACGAGATCCCCCTCCGTCACCGCCGGCAACAGCCTCCGCACCGCCTCGGTGAACGCCCCCTTCGACACCGACCGCCGCACCTCCCCACCCCCGTACCGCCAGTGCCGCCGCGCCATCCGCCACGCCCCGGGCCAGCTCAGCGCCAGCCCCACCTCCCGAGGCCGGACCACCCCCCACCCGTAGCCCTCGCGGGCGAGCGCCGGCACGGCGTTGGGCCCGACGTGCACACCTCCGTCGATCCCGCGCGTGAGATGCACCCCGAGGAACGGGAACGCCGGATCCGGCACCGGATAGACCAGGCCCCGCACCAGCTCCGGCCGCCCCAGCTCGTAGTACTCGCCCCGGAAGGGAATGATCCGCATCCCCGGGTCGTCCCCGGTCATCCGCGCGATCTCGTCGCAGTACAGCCCGGCGCAGTTCACCAGCACCCTTCCCCGCACGACCGCCCCGTCCGCGGTCAGCACGGCGACGCCCAGCCCCGCCCGCCGGTCGACCCGCAGCACCTGCGCCCCGTACCGGATCTCCGCCCCAGACGCCTCGGCCAGCTGCCGCGCCACGGCGGCGAAGTCGCAGACGCCCGTCGTACCGACGTGGATCGCCGCCAGCCCCCGCACCTCCGGCTCGTACTCCGCGATCTGCGCCGCGACCAGCTCCCGTACCGGAATGCCGTTCTCCCGGCCGCGCTGCACGAGCGCGTGCAGCCGAGGCAGCTCCGCCCGCTGCGTGGCGACGATCAGCTTGCCGGTGACGGCGTGCGCGATGCCGTACTCCGCGCAGAACTTCACCATCTCGGCCGCGCCCCGCACCGCGTACCGCGCCTTCAGGGAGCCGGGGCGGTAGTAGATCCCGCTGTGGATGACGCCGCTGTTGCGCCCCGTCTGGTGCCGGGCCGGGCCCCGCTCCTTCTCCAGCACCGTCACGCGCGTGCCCGGTGCGGCACGTGTGATCGCATACGCCGTCGACAGACCGACGATCCCGCCGCCGATCACCAGCACGTCGCAGTCGTAGGCGATCTTCCGCACCTGCTCCACCTCCCGGCTTCGATAGTGCACTGCGCCACTGACAATGCGCTCAAACCCGGGCGGGCCCTCCGCCGGCCCTTCGGCCTCAGGCCGGTGCCATCAGCAGCGGGCGGGCCCGCTCCCGCAGCTCCACCACGCGCGGCTCGTCGCCGTACGGCTCCAGACGGTGCAGGAGGTCCTTCACGTACTCGGTGGTCCGTGCGGAGGAGATGCGCCCGGCGACCTCGACCGCCCGCACGCCCTGCTCGCAGGCCGCGTCCAGGTTTCCGGACTCCAGTTCGGCGACGGCCGAGACGACGAGCCGCAGGCCGTGGGAGCGGACGTACTCCTCCGTCGGCTTCGACAGCGCCTGCTCGGTGAAGCGGCGGACCTGGCGGGGTGCCTTCAAGTCCCGGTAGCACTCGGCGGCGTCGGCGGCGAAACGGTCGTAGGAGTAGAAGCCGAGCCAGGACGGATCGCTGTCGCCCTCGCGGGACCGCTCCAGCCAGCCCTCGGCGGCCTTCAGGGCCGCTCCGGCCGCCTGGGCGTCACCCGCGCGCGCATGCGCGCGTGCCTCGACGAGCCGGAAGAAGCTCATGGTGCGGGCCGTGGCCAGTCCCCGGTTGCGCTCCAGCGCCGCCTGGGCGAGGTCGACGCCCTCGTCGCCGAAGCCGCGGTAGGTGGCCTGGAGCGACATGGACGCCAGGACGTATCCCCCGAGGGGGACGTCGGCCGCCGCGCGGGCCAGGCGCAGGGCCTGGATGTAGTAGCGCTGGGCGGCCTCCTGTTGGCCGGTGTCGAAGGCCATCCACCCGGCGAGGCGGGTGAGTTCGGCGGAGGCGCCGAACAGGGCGCGGCCGACCTCGTCGGAGTACGAGCCGAGCAGCAGCGGGGCCGCCTCCACGCGCAGGCACTCCGGCACCATCGACGAACGCCAGTCGCCGCCCCCGTACTTGGAGTCCCAGCGCCTGGCGTCCTCGGCGGCCTCCCGCAGCTTCTGTACGTCGCTGTGGCCGACTTTGAGCGGTGCGCCGGAGCCCTCGGCGGGGTTCGCGTCCCGCGCGACCGAACTGTCGGCCGGGGTTATCAGCCACCGTGAGGCGGGCGTTGCGTACGCGCTCACTGCGAACGATCCGGCGAGCGACTGCCAGATGCCGCCGGAGCCTGCCCGGCGGCCGGCGAGGTCGAGGCGGTACAGCTCCGTCGCCGACTTCACCGCCTGCCCGACGTCCCGGGGGAAGGCGAGGCCCACCTCGGGTGCGGGGTCCGCGTCCGCCAGGCCTATCTCGTGCAACGGCACGGGGCGGCCGAGCTTCTGGCCGATGGCGGCCGCGATGAGGTGCGGTGCGGCACCCTGCGGCACCATGCCCTTCGACACCCAGCGCGCCACGGACGTCTTGTCGTAGCGAAGCGTCAACCCGCGTTGTGCGCCGAGGTCGTTGACCCGTCGTGCGAGTCCTGCGTTGCTGATTCCCGCGAGGGCGAGAACGGCGCCGAGTTTTTCGTTCGGCCCGCGTTGCTCCCTGGACATGCGCCACCCCTCGACACAGACGGCTGCCACGCTGGCATAACCATGCGGCATTCGTAAACCCAGCGTAGTTCGCCGCATCCCAAGCGTTAAGGGGCATTCTTCCGGATGGCGGGATTGTGGTCCGTACGCAAGTACGGTCCCGGTACGCACAGTTGTGACGTGCTCCCGGTGTGTGGCCGTGCGCCCGTCCGTGCGCTCTTCTCCAGCCATCTCGGGAGCGGTTCCATGGCTGTGCGTGGGTCGGCCCGCTGTACTGGACCAGTGGGCTGGGGGACACCGCCGCCTCAATCCCCGCGGGCGGCGGACCGGTCCGGGGGGCGAACTCCGCCTCCCGGACCGTGCGCTGACCGAGCAGTGCGCAGAGCCTGCACGGAGCGTGTACGGAGCGCTCGCGGTCGACGTGCCGTAACAGCGAATTGGCCGAAAATCGACCCGGCCGTCTGTGCGTGATACCGCGTCCACCATGGAGTTTGAGGGCGCGTTGGGGGTTCTCGGGGAGCGTATCGGGGGCGCATTCGCGTCGCAGTTGCCTTGTGCCGGACGGGTGTTGAGGACCCTCGAGCAGACTGCGGGGTCGCACGGGGCGGTGCGCGGGGCGCATTTCGGGGATCACAAGCGGCACCGTCGACGCTCCGGGGCGCGCGCTTCGTGGCAGCATGGGGAACCGGTTCGTACGGTGCACTGGTTGTCCCCAGCCTGTGGAGGCGTCGATGCGGTGGTTGGTGGGATGGAGCAGCACCGCCGCGGGAGCCACCGGCCTCGGCTCCGCGGGAGCCACCGGCTACGACGGTGAGACCCTGCACCCGGTCGGCTCCCAACTCCTGTGGGGCGACCCCGATCCGCTGTGGGCGGTCGGCGACTGGCGCCCCGACGAGGTGCGGGTGGTCACGGCCGACGCCCAGAGCCGGATCGCGGTGCTCGGCACGTGCGGGGCGTCGGACGAGGAACTGCGGGTCGGGCTGTTCGCCGCGCGCGGAGGAGCACTTCGGCATCTGACGGCCTGGCCGGGCAGCTACACCGCAGTCGTCCAGGTCGGCCGGCGGATCACGGTCTGCGGTGATCTGGCGGGCGCCCGCCCGGTGTTCTACACCCCCTGGGCGGGCGGCACGGCGTACGCGACCGCCGCGCTGCCGCTGGCCGACCTCATCGAGGCCAACCTCGACTTCGGTCACCTCGCGGCCCTGCTGGCCGCCCCCGACGTACCCGCCGCGCTGCAGGACTCCACTCCGTACGACGGCGTGCGGCGCATTCCGCCGGGGCATGCACTGATCCTGCGCGCCGGGGCACGGGAGATCGCCGGATACGAGCAGGTCGCCTCCCTCGCCGTCGCGGCGCCGCCCGCCGACCCCGACAGCGCGGTCGGTGCCGTGCGCGACGCGCTCGTCGAGGCCGTACGCGCCCGCCTCGCCGCGCCCCGGCACGTCCCCGGCGCCGACATCGACCCCGGGCCCGTGCCCGGCATGGGGCCGGCCGAGCGGCGTGCCGCGCGCGGGATGCCGGTGCCCGGGATCGGAGCGGATCTGTCGGGCGGGCCGGCCTCGGGCACCCTCGCCCTGCTGGCGGCGGGGCTGCCCGGGATGCCGGGGACCGTGCTGGGGCACGGCACGGGGGCGGGCGAGCGGCTGCTCGCCGTCACCTTCAACGACCTGACCGTCGGCGGCCGGGAGGCCGAACTGGAGCGGGCGGGTACCCTGGCCGCCAACCCCCGCCTGCACCACGTGGTGGTGACCGGCGACGAGGAGACCCTGCCGTACGGCAACCTGGACGGCCCGCTGACGGACGAGCCCGGCCCCAGCCTGGTGACCGCCGTACGGCATCGCACGCGGCTCGCCGCGGGCAGCGCCGACCACCTCACCGGCTACGGCGCCCGACAGGTGCTGGACGCCCATCCGGCGCGTCTGGCCGACCTGTTGATGGACCGGCAGCGGCGGCACCTGGTGCGGCCGGTGGCCGCGCTGGCAAAGGCCGACGGCTCGGTGATGGTCCCCGCGCGCGTGTACGCCGCCGCGCGCCGGCTCGCCCGGACGCCCTACAGCGTGGGTCTGGAGAGGCTCGCCGAGCGGCTGCTCCAGCAGCGGTTCGACGAACCCGGCGGGGCGGTGGGGGCGTCGCTCGCCGCGCTCACCTGGGCCAGACCGGGGCCGGCGGCCCGGTGGCTGACCGGTGAGGCGCTGGCAGAAGTATCGATTCGCTTGCAGGGGGCGACCCATCGCTCCGGAGTAGGACCCGGGCAGTGGCCGGGCGACTTCCGCGCGCGCGGGGCGCTGGCCCGGGCGGCCGCGGACATCCGCGTACTGGAGCAGGCCACGGAGATCCGCTTCCAGCGCCTGCACACACCCTTCCTCGACAACCAGGTCGTGCGCGCCTGCCGGGCCCTCCCCGAGGCGCTGCGCGTCCAGCCCGGGGCCCGGGCGGCGATCCTGCGTACGGTTCTGAAGGGCGCCGGCGTCGCCGACCTCCCGCCCGGCTGGGGCGCGCCCTCGCACGCGCCCGCGGCGGCGGCCGCACGTGCGGGACTGCGCGTCGCCGTGGACTCCCTGATGGCGCTGTTCGACACGCCCCTGCTGGCGGAGGCCGGGCTGGTCGAGGCCCGGGTCGTCCGCAAGGCCCTGCGCGCGGCGGCCCAGGGCGAGCCCATGCCCCTGGACGGGCTCGCCGACCTGGTGTCCCTGGAGCTGTGGCTGCGCCGCCTGCTCGCCCGGCGCGGCACCTGCTGGACGGGAACACCGGCACGCGCGCGTGCGGTACCGGCGGGGATCACACCGCGCCGGGGAGCGCTGGCCTCGGGCGCGTGAGCCGGCGCGCGTGCGGAACGCGCCTCGACGCCCCTTACGAGCAGGTGAACTTGGACGCGGCCCAGTCCGCGAGTGCCAGGTTGTCGAGATGGCTGTGCGGTTCCACCACCAGCCGTACGGTCCTGCGCCCGGTGAGGTTCACATGGACGGGGACGGCGGGGTCGCCGCCCTTGATCAGCCCGGACTTCCACAGCTGGACACCGTCCGCGTGGACGGAGAAGGAGACCTGGCCGAGCTTCAGCATCCCGTCGTCGACACCGACCCACGCGTCGTAGGAGGCGCACTCGCGGTTGAGGTCGACGGTGACGGAGGACCGGCCGTGGACGGTCACCCCGCGCGCGTACGACGTACCGCCGATCGACAGGCCGCCCCGCTGCCACACCCAGGTGCTGCCGCTGAGCCGCATCTCGGGCTCGGTGCCGTCGCCGGTGAGGTCGTAGGACAGCTCGCTCAGCTGGTAGTCGGTCGTTGGGGGCGGCGGGGTCGGGGTCGGGGCCGGAGGGGGCGTCGCCGTAGGCGTCGGGGTGGGCGTCGGCTCCAGGGTGGGCGTGGGCGTCGGAGTGGGCGCCGCAGTGGGCGTGGGGGACGGTGTGGGCGTCCGGGCGGGGTCCGCCGCCGGGACGATCGCCGGCGGCCTCGGAGCGGGCTCCTCGGGCGACGGCGGGGGCGTGGGGGTGGGCGTGGGTGGCTCGGGCCGGACGATCGGCGCGGACGCGCGCGGCCTCGCCTCCGGCTCCTCGGGCGGGCTGTCGTCGCCGGCAAGGGCGAGCGCGACCACCGCGATCGCCGTGGCGACCACACCGGCCGCGATACCGGCCTTCACCGGCGCACCCAGCCCCTCCGACGCCGCACCACCGGTGCCGGCCCCGCCGGACGAGCCACCGCCCGACGCGCCCGCTGCACCCGCAGCACCGGCTCCGGCGCCTCCGGCGATGAGCCCGGCCGCCTTGGCGTACCCGGCGGCCCCGAACCAGCCGATGACCGCGACCGGCACGACGGCGGGGATGCCGCCGGCGACCTCCTCGATCTGGCCGGCGGCCAGCCGGCACCTGGCGCACTCCTCCAGGTGCCGGCGCAGCCCCCGCTCGGCCCGGGTGCGCAGCCTGCGGCGGGCATACGTGCCGAACTGGTCGGCGTAACGCGCGCACTCCTCGTCGCTGGTGAGGGCGGCACTGACGTGGGCCTGGAGGTAGGCCTGTCTGAGGCCCTCGCGGGCGCGGCTGGCGAGGACGCGGGTGCCGTTGGCGTCGAGCCCGAAGAGCGTGGCGACCTCGCTCGGGGACTCGTCCTCGACCTCGGTGTGCCACAGCACGGCCTGCCAGCGCTCCGGCAGCGACCGGAAGGCCCGCATCGCCAGGGACTGCTCGGCCTCGTGCATCGCCCGTACGTCGGCGCCCAGTTCGAGTGTGTCCGGGTCGGACCCGTCCGACCGGGCGGCCTGCGTGGCGAACACCGCGAAGTCGTCGACCAGTTGCTCCCGCTTCGCGGAGTTCGTCCAGTTCGCGGCGACCCGCCTGACGGTGGTGAGCAGGTACGCGCGTACGGCGTGCTCGGGCCCGGAGCCGCCGCGTACCGCCTGGAGCATGCGGGCGAAGACCTCGGCGGTGAGGTCGTCTGCGGTGTGGGCGTCCCGGCAGCACGTGCGCGCGTACCGGCGGACCGCGTCCGCGTGGCGCCGGTACAGCTCCTCGTAGGCCGTGTCGTCGCCCGCGCGCATCCGTGTGATCAGCCCGGCGTCGGACGTCGGCGGCTCGGTCGGCGGCGTCAAGACGCCGTCCTGCCGCCGGTCGCGCTGCGCCGGTACCTGGGGTGGCGTGAGGCCCTCGGCCTCGGTGCCGTCGCCACCGAGTGACTCGTCCCGCCCGTCAACGCCCATCGCGGAAAGCCCCCGCCGCCTGTCTGACCAGCCCCGAACAGGAGCCAGAGTGCCATATCGGCTTTTGTTCAGGAGGTGGAGTACGGGCCATCCACTCGTCCGTGGGGACCTGCTGTGAGCCGGTACCGGTCGTCAGTCGTTCGGGCAAGGCTCAACGGGCGGTCACGGAGGAGGCGTTGGGCCGGGGGTGGCGCACCGCCCCCGACCCGCTGCACCACACGTCACGCCGGTCGCGACCGCAGCCCCTCCAGCAGGATGTCCAGCAGCCGCGCCGAAGCCGCCGCCTGCTGCGCGGCATCCGGCAGCGAGGGCGCCGCCGTGGCGATGACCAGCAGGACGTCCGACACCGACACGTCCGGCCGCAGCTCACCCGCCGCGCGCGCCCGCTCCACGAGCTGGCCCACGACGTCCAGCAGCGCCGCCGCCCCGCTGTCTTCCTCGGCCGCAGACGACCCCTCCGGCACGAGCCGCAGCTCACCGGCGCCGGGCTGGATCCGCTGCTGCGGCACCCGCGCCTCGTCGAGCCCGGCGCGTTCGCCGGCCTCGTCCGCGACGCCGACCCGCAGCACCTGCGGCGGCAGCAGCCGCCCGGCGCCCGAGGCCACCGACGTACGCAGGAAACGCGACAGCGCCGACCACGGCTCGTCCTCCTGGCCGAGCGCCGCCCGGGCCTGGTCGGTCAGCCGGGAGGTCTCCTCCTCGGCTATCCGCCGGACCAGGACGTCCTTGCTAGGGAAGCGCCGGTACACCGTGCCGACACCGACCCGCGCGCGTCGCGCCACGTCCTCCATCGGCGCGCCGTAGCCCAGCTCGCCGAAGACCTCGCGCGCCGCCCGCAGTACATGCTCGAGATTGCGCTGTGCATCCACGCGCAGCGGCGTCGTCCGCGGTCCGTCCCCGCGTCCGTTGCCCGCCGCCGCACCCACCACGCCACCAGGTGCGATGGCAGAAGCGGTAGACCAACGAGAGTCCTGAATGTGCATACGAATTCCCCCGGTAATGACGTCTCCCCCCGGAGACTCTCCCCGCCACAGATAGTCGGAGCGCGTGGAACAAGCCCGGAACCGCGAGCCCGCCCGCCGGACCACGAGCCTGCCCGTCGCGAGCCCGAGAACCCAGGAACCCCGGGAACCCGGCGAGCGCATCCCCCTACACCCCGTCGACACACGAACATAGTTGAGAGGGACTCAATTCAGAAGGGGCAGGTTCCGCACGGAGCGCCCCCCGATCGGAGTACGGGTCGTATACGTCCCGGTTGCACACCGTTACGCCACCCGGCTCACCCCCGCTGACCTGCACGGCTGTCGCCTGCGCCGACATTTCGGCCAACCCTGCGCATGCCCCGCGCGCGGTCACACAATTTGCCGGGGCTGTGGACAAACGCAAGCGCCGGGTGCGTCATGGGATGGTGAAGGAACCTGCGCGCATTCTCGTTGTCGGCGGCGGCTACGTCGGGATGTACACGGCCCTGCGCCTGCAGCGGAAGCTGAAACGGGAACTCGGGCGCGGCGAGGCCGAGATCACGGTCGTCACGCCCGACCCGTACATGACGTACCAGCCGTTCCTCCCCGAGGCGGCCGCCGGTTCCATCTCCCCCCGCCATGTCGTCGTACCGCTCCGCCGCGTCCTGGCCGACTGCCGGGTCGTCATCGGCGAGGTCCGCTCCATCCGGCACGCCGAACGCGTCGCGGCCCTCACCACCCTCGCCACCGAGGAGGAGGGCACCGGCACCGAGCAGCTGTCGTACGACGAACTCGTCCTCGCCCCCGGGTCCGTCTCGCGCACCCTGCCCGTCCCCGGCCTTGCCGACCACGGCATCGGCTTCAAGACCGTCGAGGAGGCCATCGGCCTGCGCAACCACGTCCTGGAGCAGATGGACATCGCCTCCTCCACCCGCGACCCCGCCATCCGCGACGCGGCCCTCACCTTCGTCTTCGTGGGCGGCGGATACGCCGGAGTCGAGGCACTTGGCGAGCTGGAGGACATGGCCCGCTACGCCACGCGCTACTACCACAACGTCCAGCCCGAGGACATGAAGTGGATCCTCGTCGAGGCCTCGGACCGCATCCTCCCCGAGGTCGGCGAGGAAATGGGCCGCTACACGGTCACCGAACTACGCCGCCGCAACATCCAGGTCCTCCTGGGCACCCGCCTCGAATCCTGCGCCGACCGGGTCGCGGTCCTCAGCGACGGACAACGATTCCCCACACGTACGGTCGTCTGGACGGCCGGCGTGAAACCCCATCCGCTGCTCGCCGCCACCGACCTGCCGCTCACCGAGCGCGGCCGACTGCACTGCACCGCCGAACTGTCGATCGAGGGGCACGCACACGCGTGGGCAGCGGGAGACGCCGCCGCCGTACCCGACGTCACCGCCGGCGCACCCGGCACCACATGCGCCCCCAACGCCCAGCACGCGCTCCGTCAGGCCAAGGTCCTCGGCGACAACATCGTCCACTCCCTGCGCGGCGAACCCCTCCAGACGTACGCCCACAAGTACGCCGGTTCGGTCGCCTCCCTCGGACTGCACAAGGGCGTCGCCCACGTCTACGGGCGCAAGGTGAAGGGCTACCCCGCCTGGTTCATGCACCGTGCCTATCACCTCAGCAGGGTGCCCACCTTCAACCGCAAGGCACGCGTGCTGGCGGAATGGACCCTCGCGGGCCTCTTCAAACGGGAGATCGTCTCGCTCGGTTCACTCGAACATCCCCGAGCCGAGTTCGAACTCGCGGCCGGTGGAAAGCCTCCTTACGACCCGAAGGGGTCGACCTGACCCTCGCGAGGAACTCCTGCGGCCACCCCGGCGTCTGACGGATGTCGGCCCGGTCGGCCACACTGCCAGACTGATCCCCGCGACAGGGCGAGCCCCTGCCCACCAACCCACGAGGCTTCTCCCAAGTGCTGCACTTCCCAGGGGCCGTGACAAGGTACGGCCACCGACGTACGACCCCCGGGGGACCGGGCCGGATCCGGAGCCGGCCGACGACGACTACACGAGGCAAGGATTCGTGAACTTCACGCGCTGGAGCGCCCGGCTCCCCGGAACGCAGCGCCGCGCCGCAGCGCGGACCGCACCCACGGTCACCCCGGACCGGCGAGGTGATGGTTCCGTCCCCGCAGCCCGCACCGAACACCTGACCGACGACCCGGTGCCGGTGCCCGCCGTGGACGAACTCCCGGTACGCGAGGTCCTCGACCGCGTCCCCGCCCTCGTCGCCCTGGTCCACGGCCCCGACCACCGCCTCGCCTACGTCAACGACGCCTACGCCACCGCCTTCGGCGTACGCCCGCCCGGCGCACCCGCCCGCGAGGCCCTGCCGGAACTCCACGAACTGGGCCTGCTGCCTCTCCTGGACCAGGTCCTGCGCAGTGGCAAGCCCCGCACGGTCAAGTCCCGCAAGGCCCCCGACGGCCGCTCCTACACCTTCACCTGCACCCCGGTCGCCGAGGGCGACGGCAGCGACCCCGGCGTCCTCGTCTTCGCCACCGACGTCACCGACCACGCCGAGGCCGCCGAACGCCTCCGCGCCAGCGAACGCCGGCAGCGCGAGACCGCCGTCACCCTCCAGCGCTCCCTGCTCCCCCAGGAGCTGGAACAGCCCGACGACCTCCGCATCGCCGCCACCTACCAGCCCGGCGGCACCGAGGCCGCCGTAGGCGGCGACTGGTACGACGTGATCACCCTGGGCGGCGGCCGCACGGCCCTGGTCATCGGCGACGTCATGGGCAGAGGCGTCCGCGCCGCCGCGGTCATGGGCCAGCTCCGTACCGCCGTCCGCGCGTACGCCCGCCTCGACCTGCCCCCGCACGAGGTCCTCCAGCTCCTCGACGGCCTCGCCGCGGAGATCGACGCCAACCAGATCGCCACGTGCGTGTACGCCGTCCACGACCCGAACGAGGGACGGCTGGTGTACGCCTCGGCCGGCCACCTCCCCATTCTCGTCCGCGACGACAGCGGCAACGTCCTGCAGGCCGACGAACCCACCGGCCCGCCCCTCGGCACGGGCGGCTGGATGCACACCTCGGGCTCGATCCCCCTGGGCCCCGGCTCCACCGCCGTCCTCTACACGGACGGCCTGGTGGAGCGCCGGGACAAGGACCTGGACGAGGGCATCGCCGCCCTCGAGCGCGCCCTGGCAGGCGCGACCGGTACCCCGCAGGTCATCTGCGACCGCCTGGTCCGCTCGGCGGGCGTGACGGCGGACCACGACGACGACGTCGCCGTCCTGGTCCTCCAGCACCCGGCCCGTACGGGCCCGGAGAGCGACCTGTTCCGCAACGCGGCCCTGGAGCTGCTCGGCGGCGTGGAAGCGGCCCCACGCGCGCGTGCGTTCGCCTCCGGTGTCCTCACCAGCTGGCGCTTCCCACCCGACCTGCATGACCTCGGCGTGCTCGCGGCGAGCGAGCTGGTCGCCAACTCCCTCCAACACGGCACCCCACCCATGCGCCTCCGCCTACGCCGCACCGACCGCCGCCTGATTGTCGAGGTCACCGACGGCAACGACCACCTCCCCCGCCGCCGCCGAGCAGAACCGGGCGACGAGTCGGGCCGAGGCATCGCCATCGTCGCAACGATCGCCTCCAACTGGGGCAGCAGACGAACCCCGGGCGGCGGAAAAGCAGTGTGGTGCGAATTCGCCCTACCGAAGGCCTGACAGCGACGCCGTCAGTCCGCGGGCATTCGTGCCTCCCCCAGAGGGGGGACCCCCAGGGCGGCACGGGTGGGCGCGGGCGGCACCCCGCAAGCGCCGGGCAGCGCGACCCACCCCCGCCCAGCCACAACACCGGCGACCTCCGCCTCACGCGCCCACAACTCACGCCTCCGCAGGAACCGCCTCCGAAGCCCCACCCCGCGACACAACCCGACTCCGCCCCAGCCACGGCTGATCCTGCACGTCAGTCAGCTGCCGCCCCAACCGCACCGCCAACACACTGATCCCCAAGGAGAACAGCAGAAACGTCACGACATACGGCCCATGCAACGCAGCCCCCATCGGCCCCCCCACCGCCGGCCCAACCGCCAACGCCAGCTGTTTCACCAGCGCGAACGCCGAGTTGTACTGCCCAGCCATCCCCACCGGCGCAAGATCGGCCACCAGCGGAGCCACCGTCGGCGACAACATCGCCTCACCCAGCCCGAACAGCGCATACGTCGAGATGAACGCCGCCGTAGCCATCTCCTGGCTACCGTGCCCCAGTCCCGCATACCCGGCCGCGACCCACGCCACGGCCCAGATCAGCCCGACCGCCGCGATCACCCGCGACCGCCGCCGCCGCTCGACGAACTTCAGCACGGCGAACTGCGCCACCACGATCATCGCGGTGTTGGCGGCCAGCGCCGTCCCCAGGGCAGACGTAGAAATCCCGGCCGCCTCGACCCCGTACGCGCTCAGCCCCGACTCGAACTGCCCGTAGCACGCAAAGAACAGCACGAACCCCAGCACGCACAGCTGCACCATCGCCCGGTTACCCAGCAACTGCTTCCAGCTGCCCTTCGCCGACCGCCCCGGCGCATCCCCGATCCGCGGCGAGTGCGGCATCCGCACCGTCGCCATCACCACGACCAGCAGCAGGAACATCGCCGCCTCGATCGCGAACAGCAGCGTGAAGGAGGAGACCCGGCTCGCGTCGACGAGATGACCACCGATGAGCCCGCCGACACCCAGCCCCAGGTTCTGCAGGAAGAACTGCATCGCGAACGCCCGAGACCGCGTCTCCGCCGACGAACAGTCCACGATCATCGTCGCCAGCGCCGGCTGCATCACGGCCTGCCCGGCCCCGAGCGCCCCCGCCGACAGCAGCACAGCCACCGCATTGCCCGCGAACCCCAGGCTCAGCGCCCCCAGCGCGGCGGTGACCAGGGCGGCGACCAGCACCGGCAGCGGGCCACGCCGGACGATGGCCCGCCCGGCGAACGGCAGCACGATCAGCGCGGCCACGGCGAAAACGGCGAGTACGAGCCCCGCCGTCACGGCCCCCAGCCCCCGCACCTGCGCCACATAGACGTACAGGTAGGGGACGGTGAAGCCGAGCCCGAACGCGCTGAGTGCGTTGCCCACGTGGATCCGGCGCATCGCTGCGCCCATCGCCCTGGTCACGTTCACCTCTCTCAAGTACTTGCGAGCGTCACTAGTTAGATATGAAGACTTCACATCTAAACTTCGAAGCTAAAGACTACATGCAGAAGGACTTCAACGCCAAGCGGGCCCGTGCGATACTTCCCCCATGGGCGACACCACCGGCACCGGCGTCACCGAGCCGACACTCGAAGAACAGATCGCCGCCTACCAGCGCGAGTTCCGGGACCTCGACCCCCAGGTCGAGAAGATCGTTTCGGCACTCTCCCGCCTGAACCGCCGTATGAACGTCGCCTACGGCCGCCAGACCGCCGCGCTCGGCATCAGCAACGCCGAGTGGGAGGTCCTCAAGGCCCTCGTCCTCTCCGGCGCCCCCTACCGCATGGGCCCCAGCGACCTCGCCAAGCGCCTCGGTCTCACACCGGCTGCGATGACCCATCGCATCGACCGCATGGTCGCCGAGGGTCTGGTCACCCGGGAGCGGGACGAGACCAACCGCGTACGGGTGATCGTGGAGCTGACCCCCGAGGGCCGCGAGAAGTGGCTCGAGGCCATGCGGCTGGCGTCGGTCTTCGAGGAGGACCTCCTACAGGACCTGTCCCCGGACGAGCGAACAGTCCTCGGCGAGGTCCTGACCAGGCTCCTGCGCAGGGTGGAACACGCCCAGCCGGACGCCGGCGGCCGCCTCAGTGACCTGGACTGAAGCGGGCGTAAAAGATCTTGACAGGGGGCGCTTGACAGCCCCCTGCCCGATCCGTACAATTCTTCGGGTTGCCACGGAGCCGTAACGGTTCTGCGGCAGCACCTCCCGCCGCGAAAGCGGCAACTCAAACCACCAGCACGATCTCCCGACGGGGTTGATTTCGGCGTGCCCGAATTCAATTCGAATGGGACTCGGCGGCCCGATTGGGAATCGCCGAGAGAATCCGCTAAGGTTTGAGACGTCGGAACGGCCCAACGGCCGGGAAGACAAACCCCGCTGACTGGGGATCAGGTCGAGAAAAGATCTGATAGAGTCGGAAACGCAAGACCGAAGGGAAGCGCCCGGAGGAAAGCCCGAGAGGGTGAGTACGAAGGAAGCGACCGTTCCTTGAG